>NZ_JBSGWV010000013.1:0-141545 GCF_053609105.1 Streptomyces sp. NPDC054975 | reverse complement strand
CTCCACGGGCGGCGGCGTCTTCGGGTGCGTGCACCCCGCCGTGCCGTCACGTGCATGCGTCCCGCCGCCCACACGGGGTCGGGGCGTGGGCGATTGCCTACACGGGGGGGCGTGCGGCAGTGCAACAAGGCCCCCGCCCTGTATCTCCGGGCGGGGGCCTTCTCGTGCTGCGGGGCGTAGTCCCTACGCCGGGACCGCCGGTTCGCGGCGGCTGTCCGACCAGGCCGACCAGAGCTCGGCGTAGCGACCGCCCGCCGCGACGAGTTCCGCGTGGGTGCCCGTCTCCACGACGCGGCCCTGGTCCAGGACGACGACGCGGTCCGCGGTCGCCGCCTGGGGGAGGCGGTGGGCCACCATCAGGCCCGTACGGCCCTCCAGGGCGCGCAGCGCGGCCGTCTCCAGGACGCGGGCGCCCGCGCTGCCGGCGTCGGCCGTGGCCTCGTCGAGGATCGCGATGGGCGGGTCGGTGAGGACGAGCCGGGCCAGGGCGAGGTGCTGGGCCTGGGTCACCGTGAGGCGGTGGCCGCCCTCGCCCACGACCGTGGCCGGCCCGTCGGGCAGCGCCTCGACCCACTCCAGGGCGCCGACGTGGGTCAGCGCGGCGCGCAGCTCCTCGTCACTCGCCCCGGGACGGGCCAGCCGCAGGTCCTCGGAGAGGGGGCCCGCGAAAACATGGACCTCCTGGCTGATCAGGGTGACCGCCCGCCGGACCCCGGCCGGGCCCAGCTCCCGCGCGTCCACACCGCCCAGCGAGATCGTCCCGGTCGCCGGGTCGTGGACGCCCGCGATCAGCTTGGCGAGCGTGGTCTTGCCCGCGCCGCTCGCTCCGACCAGCGCCACCCGCTCGCCGTCCCGGACCTCCAGGTCCACCGAGGAGAGGACCGGGTGGCCGTCCACGTACGCGTGGCCGAGGCCGGACACCTTGACCGAACCGTCCACCGGCGTGGCGGCCGCCTCGTCGGCCTCACGCTCCGCCGGGAGGCTCGACACGCCCACGAGGCGCGCGAGGCTCGCCCCGGCGGACTGGGCGTCGTCGATGAGGAAGAGCGCCGCGTTGATCGGGTTGAACAGGCCGTGGAAGTAGAGCGCCGCCGCCGTCGCCGTACCGATGCTCACCGAACCCCGGTCGACCAGGAAGAAGCCGGTGAGGAGGATCGACGTCATGCCGATGAACTCGGCGATGTTCAGGCGGGAGAAGAAGCCCGAGACGAGGTGCATGCCGCGGGCCGCCAGGCCGACCGCCGCCTGCGACCGCTGCTCCAGGAGGTCGGCGTGCCGGCCGTTCAGCCGGAACGCCCGTACCGTACGCACCCCGCCGACGCTGTCGAGCAGCTGGTGCTGGAGGGCACCGGTCGCGACCCGGTGCGCGGCGTAGATGGTCGCGGCGCGCGGGATGTACCAGCGGACCGTCAGGACGTGGACCGGCACGGCCACGAGCACGGCGAGCAGGAAACGCCAGTCGAGGACGGTGAGGCCCACCAGCGTCAGGATGATGGTGAGGAACGCACCGGCGAACTCGGGGAGCGCCTGCCGGACCGCCTTCGCGATGAGCGTGACGTCGCCGGTGACACGGGAGGTCAGGTCGCCGGAGCCGGCCTGCTCGACCCGTTCCAGCGGCAGCCGCAGCGCCCGGGCGATGAACCGTTCCCGCAGGTCCGCGAGGACGGTCTCGCCGAGTCGGGCCACGAGGGACTTGCCGATCGCGGTCGCGACGCCCCGGGCGACGGCGACCGCGAGCAGGAGCAGCATCGGCACGGTCAGCGCGCCCGCGCCGCTCTTGTCCACGACCAGGTCGACGATCCGGCCGAGCAGCGGCGCGGTCAGCAGCCCGATGGCCGTGCCGACGACGAGGACGGTCACCGCGGTCACCGCGAGGAGCCGGTGGTGGCGCAGGAGTTCCCGGACGACGGAGAAGGTCTGGGCGCCGGTGGCCGTGGGCAGGAGCTCGCGTTCGGGCGTGCCGGGTCCGCTCATCGTCCGTCCTTCGTCCTTCACGTCTTGGTCCAGCGTGTCCTGCGTGGCGTCCTGGGGGTCCTGAGCAGCTCTGTCCTGAGCGCGCGTCATGCCAGCACCGCCGTGCGGTACGTCTCGTGGGCGGCGACCAGCTCCGGGTGGCTGCCCTCGGCGGCCACCCGGCCGTCGTCCAGCATGACCACGACGTCCGTGCCGGCCAGCAGGGCCGGGCTCGTCGTGACCAGGACCGTGGTGCGGCCCTTGCGCAGCTCCCGCAGCCGGGCCGCGATACGGGCCTCGGTGACGGTGTCGACAGCCGTGGTCGGGTCGTGGACCACGAGCACCGGCGGGTCGGCGGCCAGGGCGCGGGCGAGGGCGACGCGCTGGCGCTGGCCGCCGGAGAGCGACCGGCCCCGCTCGGTGAGGACGGTGTCCACGCCGTCGGGCAGCGCCTGGGCGACGTCGTCCGCGGCCGAGGCGGCGAGCGCCGGGCCCACGTCGATCCCCTCCGTACCGTCGGTCTCGGCCGCCCCGGCCCGTACGTTGGCGAGCAGGCTGTCCTCGAACAGGTCGGCGTCATGGTGGGCGACCAGGATCGCGCGGCGCGCGTCGGCCGGGCCGAGGTCGGTCAGCGGGACGCCGTCCAGCTCGACGCTCCCCTCGGCCGGGTCGAGTTCGCGGCCCAGGCACAGCAGCAGGTCGTTGGCGGCGGCCGCGTCACGGGTGACCACCCCGACGAGGCTGCCGGGTGCGATGTCCAGGTCGACGCCGCGCAGGGCGCCCTGGGTGACACCGCGCAGCCGCAGCCGGCCGGCGATCCGGTCGGGCAGCGTGGCCGTCCCGGCGGCGACGGCCGGAGGAGAGGCGAGAACCTCGGCGATCCGCTCGGCCGAGGCACGGCCCTGGGCGAACTCGCCGTTGACGTAGGTGAGGAGCTGGAAGGGACCGAGGAGGTACTGGGCGAGGCCGACGGCCGCCACCAGTTCACCCACGGTGATGCTGCCGTTCATCGCGAGATGCGCGCCGACGAGCCCGATGGCCGCGATGAAGATGCCCGTCAGGGCGAGGATCGCGCCGTCGTGCCAGGCCCGGCTGGTCGCGGCCCGCAGCGCGGCCGCCAGCGAGCTCCGGCTCGTCTCCCGGTACCGGGCGACCGCCGCCGCCTCGGCGCCGATGCCCTTCAGTACGCGCAGGCCTCCGACGAGGTCGGCGGCGACTCCGGAGGCGTGCGCGGCGTGCTCCTGCTCCGCCTCGCTGCGCCGCTCCAGCGGGCGGCTGATGACATGGCCGAGCCACAGCAGCGGCGGTACGCCGAGAAGGACCAGCAGGCCGAGCGGTACGGAGATCCGGAGCAGCGCGACCGCGCTGACCGCCAGGCCGGCGATCGCGGAGAGCGTGTACGGCATCGCGGAGGCGACCGAGCCGACGCGCCGGGCGTCGCCCGTGGCGACGGCGGTCAGGGCGCCGGGCAGCCGGCCGGCGTCGGCGCCGCCCCTCGGGTCGAGGACCCGGGCCGCGAGGTCGAGCCGGATCCGGTGCGCGGCGGCCTCGCCCGCGCCCTCGGCGAGCCGCGCGGAGTTGCGGTAGCACGTCGACAGGATCAGGAAGAGCCCGGCGAGCACCAGCAGCCAGCGCAGCAGGGCGCCCGAGGAACCGGTCGCCACCGCCTGGTCGATCACCAGACCGATGACGACGGGGACGAGGGCCTCGCACGCCTGGTGCGCCATGCCGAGGAACGAGGCCGTGGCGACGCGCCGGCGTTGATCGGCGAGCGCTCTGCGGAGGACGGAGCCCCCCGTTGGTCCTCCAGCGGGCATGCGGATCCTCCACAGAAAAGGGGTGGGATAGTTAGGTAAGGCTACCTTAAACACGGCTGGTGCCAAGGGTGCGCGGGGCCTCCGCGCGCATCCCCCCAGCGTGCGGGGCGATCGGGTGCGCCCCCTCGCGTTGACCCCGTCCCGACTCTACGGTTAGCCTCACCTAAGTTCCATCGAGGGTGTGTCATCTCGCTTGCCCCACACCCATGTTCAACGCTTCGCGCGGCTCGCGGGGCGCTCGAGTCCGCCGCCAGGGGAGTGGTCGTTGTCCGTCGAAACCCGGGCGGCGCCCGGAAACGAGACCGGTGGGCCCGCCGGCGCCGTCGTGCCCACGACACGTCCGGTCACGGTGGCCCTGCGCGGTCTCGGCCTCGTCCTGACGCTCGGCGCCCTGCTTCTCGTCTCGCTCGTCAGCGTCTGGGTCGGTACGCGAGGCATCGCGTTCACCTCGATCTGGCACCTCCTGTGGGAGCCCGACGGCTCGGAAGCCTCGATCATCGTGCACGACTACCGGATCCCCCGTACCGTCCTCGGACTCCTCGTGGGGATGGCCCTCGGCCTTTCCGGCGCCCTGATGCAGGCCCTGACCCGCAATCCGCTCGCCGACCCCGGACTGCTCGGCGTGAACCTGGGCGCGTCGGCCGGCGTCGTCGTGGCCATCGCCTTCCTCGGTGTGGGCGCGCCGCTCGGCTACGTCTGGTTCGCCCTGGCCGGCGCCGCCGCCGCGTCGGTGGGTGTCCACCTCCTCGGTTCCTCCGGGCGGAAACTGGCCACTCCCGACCGGCTCGTCGTCGCCGGAGCGGCCGTGACCGCCGTGCTGTACGCCTTCAACTGGGGCGTGCTGCTCTTCGACCCGGAGGCGTTCGACCAGTTCCGCTACTGGACGGTCGGCTCGCTTGCCGGCCGGTACGGCGACATCGTCCTGCTCGTACTGCCGTTCGTCGGCGTCGGACTGGTCCTCGCCTTCGTGCTCGCCCCCTCCCTCAACGCCCTGGCCATGGGTGACCAGATGGGGCGCGCCCTGGGCGTGCATGTCGGCCGGACCCGCGTGCTCGCGGCCCTCGCCGTGATGCTGCTCTGCGGGGCGGCCACCGCCGCCGCCGGACCGATCGGCTTCGTCGGCCTGGCCGTTCCGCACGTCGCCCGGTTCGTCGCGGGCGCCGACCAGCGCTGGGTCTTCGCGTACTCGACGCTGCTCGCCCCGGTCCTGCTCATCGGCTCGGACGTGCTGGGCCGGGTCCTCGGCGCCCCGGGCGAGGTGCAGGTCGGCATCGTCACCGCGTTCCTCGGGGCTCCCCTGTTCATCGCGCTGTGCCGCCGTCGAAAGCTGGTCATGCTGTGAGCGCCGTACAGGAGTCGAAAGCCTCCACCCTCCAGGCCCGGCCCACTCCGCGCGTGATCAGCGGCCGGGTCGTCCGCGCCGGAGCGGGCGGTCTCTCGCTGCGCGTCCAGGGCCGTGCGGTCGCCGTGACCGTCCTGCTGCTCGTCGCGCTCGTCGTCGTCATGGGGGTCACCCTCACCACCGGGGACTTCCCGCTCACGGTCGGCGAGGTCGTCGGTGCCCTGACCGGCAACGGCTCGGGAGCCGCCGACTTCGTCGTCAACACCCTGCGCATGCCGCGCATCCTGACCGCGGTCTTCGTCGGCGCGGCCCTCGGGGTGAGCGGGGCGATCCTGCAGAGCCTCACTCGCAACTCCCTCGGCAGCCCGGACATCATCGGCTTCACCAACGGCTCGGCCGTGGGCGCGCTCGTCGTCATCATCGTGATGCGCGGCAGCATGACCCAGATCGCCATCGGCGCCCTGATCGGCGGTCTCGGCACAGCCCTCGCCGTCCACCTCCTCCTCATCGGCCGGGGGTTGCAGGGATTCCGGCTGGTCGTCATCGGCATCGGCGTCAGCGCCCTGCTGCTCGCCGTCAACTCGTACCTGATCACCCGGGCGACCTTCCAGGAGGCCCAGGAGGCGCAGGCGTGGCTGATCGGCAGCCTCGGCAACCGGCTGTGGATGCACGCCAACGCCATCGGCCTCGCCCTCGCCGTGCTGCTGCCGCCCGCGTTCCTGCTCTCCCGCCGCCTCGCCATGGTCGAGATGGGCGACGTCACGGCGACGGCCCTCGGTGTCGAGGTGACGCGGACCCGCACGGTGCTCTTCGTCATCAGCGTCGCCCTCGCCGCCTTCGCCACCGCCGTCACCGGCCCCATCGCCTTCATCGCCCTGGCGGCGCCCCAGGTGGTGCGCAGGCTCACCCGTTCCTCCGGACCCGCGCTGCTGGCCTCCGCCCTCATGGGCGCCGTCCTGCTCGCCCTGAGCGATCTCGTCGTGCAGCGGGTCTTCGCCCCCGCGCTGGTGCCCGTGGGCACGGCGACCGGCGCCGTCGGCGGGGTCTACCTCATCTGGCTGCTGATCACCGAGTCGCGAAAGAGCCGCGCATGAAAACGAACGCCCCGGAACCCCGGCTGCGCGCCGAGGGCCTCACGCTCTCCTACGACCAGCGGACCGTCGCCACGGAGCTGAGCGTCGACATCCCGGACCATTCCTTCACGGTCATCATCGGACCGAACGCCTGCGGCAAGTCCACGCTGCTCACGGCGCTCGCCCGGATGCTCAGGCCCAAGGCCGGGCAGGTCTACCTCGACGGCGCCGCCATCGCCTCGTACCGCTCCCGCGAGGTCGCCCGCCGGCTCGGCCTGCTCCCCCAGTCCTCCAGCGCGCCCGGCGGCATCACGGTCGGCGACCTCGTGGCGCGCGGCCGCTACCCGCACCAGCGGCTGCTCAAGCAGTGGTCGGCCGAGGACGAGACGGCCGTGGTCGAGGCGATGCGGCAGACCGGCGTCCTGGAGCTAGCCGACCGGCCCGTGGACGACCTCTCCGGCGGTCAGCGGCAGCGGGTCTGGCTCTCCATGGTGCTGGCCCAGCAGACCTCGATCCTGCTGCTCGACGAGCCGACCACCTTCCTCGACATCGCCCACCAGGTCGAGGTGCTCGACCTCTGCGCCGAGCTGCACGCCCGCAAGGGCCACACGGTCGTGGCGGTCCTGCACGACCTCAACCAGGCCTGCCGTTACGCCACTCACCTCATCGTGATGCGTCCCGGCGGCGTCATCGCGGCCCAGGGCGACCCGGCCACGGTCATGACGGCCGAGCTGGTCGAGGACGTGTTCGGCCTGCCCTGCCGGATCATCGAGGACCCCGAGACCGGCACCCCCCTGATGATTCCCGCCGCGCCGCGCAGGTTCGAGCCGGAGGCCGACCGGGCCGACGCGGGGGACCCGACCGCCGTGCTCGCCGAGACCTCCTAGGAAACGGACTGCCCATGATGCTGTGCACGAGGCTGACGAACGCCCGCATCCTCACCATGGATCCGGACCATCCGATCGCCCACGACCTGGGCATCTGGCAGGGCAGGATCGTCGGCCTGGACGAGGCCGTGACCTCCCTGCCCGCCCGCGAGGTGATCGACCTCCAGGGCGCGACCGTCCTGCCCGGCTTCGTCGACAGTCACGTGCATCTGGCGTGGACCGGCCTCAAGGCGAGTTCCCCGAGCATCACCGGCCTCGCGCGGGTCGAGGACGTCCTCGCCACCGTGGCGGAGGCCTGTGCCCGCAAGAACACCCCCGGCGCCTGGGTGAGCGTCGGCGGCTACGACCAGCGGGCCCTCGGGCGGCACCTGACGGCCGCCGAACTCGACCGGGTCAGCCACGGCCACCGGGTCTTCGTGATGCACCAGTCCGGCCACGCCTGCGTGGTCAACAGCGCCGTGCTCGACCTGCTCCCCGACGACGTCCCGCACGAGGACGGCGTCCTCGTGGAGAGCGCGATGGGCGCCGTACGGCGCCTGCGACTGCCGTACGCGCAGGAGGAGCTGGCCGACGCCATCGAGTACGCGGCCCGCGAGTGCCTCACCGAGGGCATCACGGCCGTGGCCGAGGCCGGCATCGGCGGGGGCCTGCTCGGCCACAGCCCCGTCGAGCTCGGCGCGTACCAACTCCTGCGCGACCAGGGGCGACTGCCCCTGCGGATCCAGCTCATGCCGGGCGGCGACACGCTGCGCCCGCTCGGAGCGCACGAGCGGGACGGCATCCCGCGCGGGCTCGACCTCGGCCTGCGGACCGGGTTCGGCGACGACTGGCTCTCCGTCGGCGCGCTGAAGATATACACCGACGGCGGCATGATGGCCCGTACGGCGGCGCTCACCGCCCCGTACGAGGGCTCGGACCACACCGGCCAGCTCCAGGCCGACCCCGAGCACCTCACCTCCCTCATCGTCGACGGCCATCTGGCCGGCTGGCAGCTCGCCGTCCACGCGATCGGCGACCGGGCCGCGGACCTCGCGCTCGACGCCCTGGAGCGGGCGCAGGAGCTGCGGCCCCGCGCCGACGCGCGGCACCGCATCGAGCACGCCGGTCTCATCCGGCCCGACCAGCTCCCGCGCTTCGCCCGACTCGGCCTGAGCGCGGTCGTCCAGCCCAACTTCCTGCGCTACTTCGGCGACGACTACGCGACGATCATGGGGGAGGAGCGCGCGCCCTGGATGTACCGGGGCCGGGGCTTCCTCGACCACGGAATCACGCTCGTCGGCAGCTCCGACCGGCCCGTCACGGACGGATCGCCGCTGCGGGCCGTCCAGTTCATGGTCGAGCGGGCCTCGTTGTCGGGCGGGCTCATCGGCCCTGACGAGGCGATCACCGTCGACGAGGCGCTGCACGCGTACACGGTCGCCGGTGCGTACGCCTGCCGTTGGGACGAGTCGGCCGGCAGTCTCAGCCCCGGCAAGCGTGCCGACCTCGTCGTACTCGGCGACGATCCGCGCCGTGTCGACACCTCCAGGATCGGTGACATCGAGGTCGTGGCGACCTTCGTCGACGGACGCGAGGCGACGGACGGAAAGAAGCTGTGAGCGGGCCGACGGACCCGCTGGAGCGTCACGCCGCCCTCTGGCAGGCCCCGGTGGGGCCCTCCCGGTGGGTGATCTGGCGAACGGGCGAGGGCGAAGTCCTCGTGTTCGACCGGGAGTTGAACATCCCCGTCGACGTGGAGGACGCCGACCTGCCGGAGGTCCTCCGCCGGATGCGGGAGGCGGGGGCGCCGGAGAGTGACGACTACCCGGGGCGGCCTTGCTGAGAGGGAAGCGGCCAACTGCCGTGCGGGGCGGTCGACTTGGCGGGCGATCTAAGTAAGGCTAACCTTAGTTCGTCCGATCCGCCGGTCGGCGCGGGGAGCCGATCGCCCCTTCGCGCACGGTGGACCGAGGAAGGAAAGCCTTGACCACGGCCCCGCCGCGCCAGGCCACGCTGTCGCCTCGCGAACTCGATCCCTCCGCACTCCCGGGCCGTCCGGGGCCCCCGGGCCTACCCGCCCTCTCCGGCGGCGGCCTGCGCGTGCGGACCGCACGTCCCGAGGACGCCCCCGCGCTCGCCGCCCTCTCCCTGCCGTTCGTGCGCTCGGGCGCGCTCCGTGAGCGCCCGCTCTCCCTCTACGCCGACCAGGCGTCCGACTTCCTCGTCGCGGAGTCCCCCGAGGGCACCCTCGACGGCTGCCTCGGGCTGCGCGCCCACGCCGCGGCCGGCGTCCTCTACAACTTCTGCGTGGCCGGCCACCGGCAGGGCTGCGGCACGGGAGCCCGACTCCTGCGCGCCGCGCTGACCAAGGCCCGCACCCGCTCCCTGCGCACCCTCTTCACGGCGACCACCGGCGGCGGCCACCTCTTCCTCCGCCACGGCTTCGCCCCCACCCACGCGAGCCTCGCACCGCCGGCCTGGGCTCAGTCCCTCGATCCGCGCCGCAACGCCCGCATCCTGGCCCGCGCCCTCTTCCTCACCGGACACGAGGCGCTGCCGGAGCCGTCGACGGTGCGCCCCTGAACCGTGGGGTCGCTCGCAGCGCGAAGGGCGGGGCCCCGGAGCCGTATCGGCTCCGGGACCCCGCCCTTTGGTCTCCGTGGGCCCGCTCAGGCGTCGAGGATCTCCGGGAGCGCCTTCACGAGTTGGTCGACCTGGTCCTCCGTCACCGTCAGGGCCGGCGCGAGGCGTACGGTGCCCGGGCCCGCCGCGTTGACGAGGAAGCCGGCGTCCTGGGCCGCCCGTTGGACGGCGGGGGCGACCGGGTCCGTGAGGACCACGCCCAGGAGGAGGCCCGCGCCCCGCACCTCGGCGACCCGGGGGTGCGCCAGCTCCTCGATGCCGTGGCGCAGACGCGCACCCACACGGACGACCTGGTCGAGCAGGCCCTGCGACTCGATGGTCTCCAGGACGGCGAGCCCGGCCGCGCACGCGACCGGGTTGCCGCCGAAGGTGGAGCCGTGATGGCCGGGCCCCAGCAGCTCGGCCGCCTCGCCGAAGGCCACCGTGGCGCCGATCGGCAGCCCGCCGCCCAGGCCCTTGGCGAGCGTGACCACGTCCGGGTCGACGCCCTCGGCCGCCTGGTGCGCGAACCAGTGGCCGGTCCGGCCGATCCCGGTCTGCACCTCGTCGAGGACGAGCAGGCTGCCCGTCGCCCGGGTGATCGCGCGGGCAGCCTGAAGATAGCCGTCGGGCGCCGGAACGACCCCCGCCTCGCCCTGGACCGGTTCGAGGACGACGGCCGCGGTCTGCTCGGTCACGGCCGCGCGCAGCGCCGCGACATCCCCGAACGGCACATGCGTCACCTCGCCGGGCAGCGGCAGGAAGGGCTCCCGCTTCGCGGGCTGTCCGGTGAGCGCCAGCGCCCCGAGGGTGCGTCCGTGGAAGCCGCCCTCCGCCGCGACCAGGTGCGGACGGCCCGTCCGGCGGGCGATCTTGAAGGCTGCCTCGACCGCTTCCGTTCCGGAGTTCGCGAAGAACACCCGGCCGCCCCGCTCCCGGCCCAGCAGACCGAGCAGCCGTTCGGCCAGTGCGACGGGGGGCTCGGACACGAACAGGTTCGAGACGTGGGCCAGCCGGCCGATCTGCTCCTGGACGGCCGAGACGACGGCGGGGTGGGCGTGGCCGAGGGTGTTGACCGCGATCCCGCCCGTGAAGTCCGTGTACGCACGGCCCGACTCGTCCCAGACCGTGCTGCCCTCACCCCGGACCAGCGCGAGCGGGGGAGTGCCGTAGTTGTCCATCATGACCGCGCTCCAACGGCGCGTGAGCGGTGTGCCGGCGGCGGCGGTCTCCACGGTCACGTGCGGTCCTCCTCTGTCCCCTGCCCCGCTTCCTCGTCGGGGACCACGGTCGTCCCCGGACCCTCCTCGGCGAAGACGCCGCGCAACAGGGCGTGCGGCACCCGGCCGTCCACGACGTGCGCCCGGCGCACACCCCCGCGTACCGCGCGCAGACAGCCCTCCATCTTCGGGAGCATGCCGCTCGCGAGCCCCGGCAGCAGCGCGTCCAGTTCCGCCGTCGTGAGCCGGTCGATCACCTCGGTGCTGCGCGGCCAGTCCGCGTACAACCCCTCGACGTCGGTGAGCACCACCAGCCGTTCCGCGCCGAGCGCGACGGCGAGCGCCGACGCCGCGAGGTCGGCGTTGACGTTGTAGACCTCCCCGTCCTCGCCCCGCGCCACGGGCGACACCACGGGGATACGGCCCTGGTCGAGCAGGGTGCGTACGGTGCCGGGCTCCACGGCCACGACCTCGCCGACCAGGCCGATGTCCACCGGGCGTCCGTCCACCCACGCCGGGCGCCGTACGGCCGTCATGGTGTGCGCGTCCTCGCCCGACATGCCCACCGCGAACGGGCCGTGCGCGTTGAGTGCGCCGACCAGGTCACGCTGGACCTGCCCGGTGAGCACCATGCGGACCACGTCCATCGTCTCCGGCGTCGTGACGCGTAAACCCGCCTCGAAGCGGACCTCCAGGTCGAGGCGGTCGAGCATCGCGCTGATCTGCGGCCCGCCGCCGTGCACGACGACCGGGCGCAGCCCCGCGTGCCACAACTCCACGACGTCCTGGGCGAACGTCCGGTGCAGCGCGGGGTCCACCATGGCGTTGCCGCCGAACTTGACGACGACCGTGCGGCCCTGGAGCTCCTCCAGCCACGGCAGGTCTTCGGCCGGCCCCTCGGCCGCCCCCGGGTCCGTCACCGTTCCCGTTCCCTGGCCGCTCATGAGCTGTACGCGCTGTTCTCGTGGACGTACTCGGCGGTGAGGTCGTTGGTCCAGATGACCGCGGAGGACTCACCCGCGCACAGATCGACCGTGATCGTGATCCGGCGCTCCGACAGGTCGACCTTCTCCCGGGACTCGCCCGCCGCGCCGTTGCGGCACACCCAGACGTCGTTGATCGCCACGTCCAGGCGGTCGGGGTCGAACTCCGCCGACGTCGTGCCGATCGCGGAAAGCACCCGGCCCCAGTTCGGGTCCTCCCCATGCAGCGCGCACTTGAGGAGGTTGTTCCGGGCGATGGAGCGGCCCACCTCGACGGCGTCGTCCTCGCAGGCCGCGCCCACGACCGTCACCTCGATCTCCTTGGCGGCGCCTTCGGCGTCGCCGATGAGCTGGCGGGCGAGGTCCTGGCAGACGGCGGTCACGGCCTGGGCGAACGCCGTCTGGTCCGGGGTGATTCCGGAGGCGCCGGAGGCGAGGAGGAGGACGGTGTCGTTGGTGGACATGCAGCCGTCGGAGTCGACGCGGTCGAAGGTGACCTTGGTGGACTGCCGCAGGGCGGTGTCGAGGTCCTTGCTGTCGACGTCGGCGTCGGTGGTGAGGACGACGAGCATGGTGGCGAGGCCGGGGGCGAGCATGCCCGCGCCCTTGGCCATGCCGCCGACCGTCCAGCCGTCCCGGGTGACGACGGAGGTCTTGTGGACGGAGTCCGTCGTCATGATGGCGCGGGCCGCGTCCTGGCCGCCGTCGTCCGTCAGTCGCTCCACGGCGGTGTCGATGCCGGCCGTGACCCGGTCCATCGGCAGCATGACGCCGATGAGGCCGGTGGAGCAGACCGCGACCTCCTGCGGCTGTGCGTCCAGGGCCCGCGCCGTACGCTCGGCCATGAGCAGCGCGTCGACCGCTCCGGCCTGTCCCGTACAGGCGTTGGCGCCGCCGGAGTTGAGGACGACGGCCGCGAGCCGGCCGTCGGCGAGGGCGCGGCGGGACCAGCGTACGGGCGCGGCCTGCACGCGGTTGGAGGTGAAGACACCGGCGGCGGCGCGTGACGGTCCTCGGTTCACCACCAGGGCGAGGTCGCGATCGCCGGATTCCTTGATGCCGGCGGCGACGCCGCAGGCGAGGAATCCACGGGCAGCGGTCACACTCAAGGAGCCACTCCATTCGTGGGCAGGCCCAGCCACTCCGGCAGGCCCAGGGCGAGGTTCATGCACTGCACCGCGCCACCCGCGGTGCCCTTCACCAGGTTGTCGATGGCGCTCACGCAGATCAGCCGGCCGGCGTCCGGATCCACGGCGAGCTGCACCTGGGCCGTGTTGGAGCCGAGGACCGCGGCGGTCGACGGCCACTGCCCCGGCGGCAGGAGCCGGACGAACGGCTCGTCGGCGTAGGCGGCCTCGAACACGGACCGCACCGCTGCCTCACCGGCGGCGGCCGCGTCCGGGCGGAGCCGGGCCGAGCAGGTGGCGAGGATGCCCCGGGGCATGGGGGCCAGGGTCGGAGTGAAGGAGACCGTCACGTGCTCGCCCGCCACCAGGGAGAGGTTCTGGGTGAGTTCGGGGGTGTGGCGGTGGCCGCCGCCCACGCCGTACGGGCTCATGGAGCCCATCACCTCGGCGCCGAGCAGGTGCGGTCTGAGCGCGCGCCCGGCGCCCGACGTGCCGCTGGCCGCGACGACCACCACCTCCGGCTCCACCAGCCGGGCCACGTGCGCGGGGTACAGCGCAAGCGTGATCGCCGTGGGATAGCAGCCGGGCACCGCGATCCGCGTGGCACCCTTCAACTCCTCCCGGGCTCCGGGAAGTTCGGGCAGTCCGTACGGCCAGGTCCCGGCGTGTCCGGAGCCGTAGAACCGCTCCCAGGCCGCCGGGTCACGGAGCCGGAAGTCCGCACCGCAGTCCACGACCACCGTCTCGGGGGCCAGCTCCCGCGCGAGAGCGGCCGACTGCCCGTGCGGCAGGGCGAGGAGGACCACGTCGTGTCCGCGCAGCGAGTCCGCCGAGGTCTCCGCCAGGACCCGGTCGGTGAGGCCGGGGAGCTGGGGCTGTACGGACCCGAGCGGGCGGCCCGCGCTGCTGTGCGCGGTCAGCGCGCCGATCTCCACGCCCGGATGCGCCTCCAGCAGGCGGAGGATCTCCCCGCCCGCGTAGCCGCTTGCACCGGCCACCGCGACCCGTACGGTCATCTTCTTCGTTTCTCCCTGTCCGTGTGGGGACTGCGGTCACAGGATCGGCGCCGCAGGTCGCCGTGAGGGGGACTCGGTCACGCGTCCTGGCGAACGGCAGGTTGCGCCCGGTTGAGCAGGAGGTCGCGCAGCAGGGATTCGGTCGTGCACACCACTCCGCTCCGGGCGGCCCAGCGCAGCGCCATCGTGTGCTCCTCGGGGGAGAGGTCCGCCACGGCGTCCGCGACGACGAAGGGCTGGATGTCGTTCATGAAGGCGTCGGCGGCGGTCAGGAGGACGCCGAGATGGGCGTAGACCCCGCAGATGATCAGCTGGTCGCGGCCCTCGGACCGCAGCAGCCGGCCGAGATGGCTGCGGAGGAAGGCGTTGGGGCGCACGTTGGCGAGCAGGTACTCGCCGGTGCGGGGCGTGAGCGGCCCGACGATCGCGGCCGCGTCGGGCTCGTCGCCTATGCCGGGACCCCAGACGTCGGCGACCAGGCCGCGCTGGCCTGGCCGCTGCGCGGCCGGCTCGGCGCTGAACACGACGGGCATCCCGAGGGTGCCGGCGAGTTCGCGCAGGGCCGCGATGTTGTCGACGAGTTCCACGACCGGGCTCTGTCCGTCCGGGAAGACCTCCACGAAGTGGTTCTGCATGTCGAGGACCAGGAGCGCGGCACGCGCGGGGTCGATGGGCCAGGAGACGCAGGACCGGGGGAGGGCGGAGCGGTCGGGCAGGGGATAGGGGCCGACGGTCGGCAGGCCCATGGTGGTTCCTCCCCCCGGATGGCGCGCAGGTCCGCGGCACCACCTCTGACGTGTGATTTAGCTTAGCCTAACCTAAGTTCAGGCTGAAGTGGATCCCCGACTTGGCCAACACGGCGTCGAGAGCGCGGAGTTGCTCGGCCGGAATGCGTGGGCGCGGACCGAGCGGGTTGCTCGGACGGCAGACCCGAGCGGGCTACTCGGACGCGCTACTCAAGCGCGGTGCTCAAGCGCGGTGCTCAAGCGCGGTGCTCAAGCGCGGTGCTCGGCCGCCGTGCTCAGGCTCGGGGGGAGGGGTGGTGCCGGTGATGGTGGGCGCAGGTGGGTGTCGTGAGGATCCGCCGTACCTGCTCCCCGGCCTCGGCCGCGTCCCGCGCCTCGGTGGGGAACGGCAGCCGCAGGTCGCAGTGGCCCTCGCGGTACTCGCAGCGCAGGGTGATTCCGTACCGGTCCACGGCCAGCGGCAGGGCACGGACGACCCCGTACGGCAGTCGCGACCCGGCGAGGACGACGAGGTCCGCCACCATGTCCGCGTGGGCGTCCGCGAGATGGGTGAGCATCGCGGCCTCCTCCACGGCGAGCGGGTCGGGCTGCGCGAGGGCGAACGCGTCGAGGCCCACCTCCTGGGTTCCGGCCGCGGTCCGCAGAGTGACCCGCGCCAGGTCGAGGTGGAGGCCGCCGCCGTCGCCGCCCTGGCCCTCCTCCCGGGCCGCGGGGTTGGTCGGCGTCAGCCAGCCCGAGATCGTCACGCGGGCGCGTACCCGATCGCGCAGGGGGGTCGGCGCGATGTCGGTGAACTCGAGCAGGACGGCGAGGCTGCCGTGCGGCGCGGAGGCGACCTGGGCGGTCAACGGGCTGTCGGCCTCGGCGGAGAGGGTGATCCGGCCGTTCCGGCCGACGGAGTGCATGCCGATGAGGTCGTAGCACTGCCCGTCCGTGGTGAGGGAGAGCGAGACCGCCTGCGCCAGCACGGAACGGACGCGAACGGCCGCGGCCTGCTCGGACGGGGTGGTGTCGGTGGCGGCGCTCAAGGGGACTCCTCGCGGGACGGCGGGCATCGGGGCGCCTCCGGCGCGGGTGACGAACCCCGAGTGGCTAAGGTAAGGCTAACCTAAGTCACCCTTGAAGTCCGTGTCCAGCCCCCAACCGTGGGCGTGGCGAGCCGTCGCACCCACCTCGGCGACGTCGAGGACTCCCGCCGCCGCTTCGAGCTCTGACACCGGCCGAGAGGGGGGCGACGGTTCCGCCGGGTCGGGTCGGGACGGACGGTCCGGTCGAGGCGGGGCCGTCGGTTCAGGCGCCGTCGGGCGTGGTGTCCGTCGACCGCATGGCCTCCTCGTTCCGCTTCTCCATCTCCTCCGGTGCCACGTCCTCCACGTGCGTGGCGATGCTCCACCGGTGGCCGAAGGGGTCCTCGAACTGTCCGGTGCGGTCGCCGTAGAACTCGTCCTTGACCGGCCGCAGTTCCGTCGCGCCGTGCGCCGGCGCCTTGGCGAAGACCGCGTCGACGTCGTCCACGTACAGATGCAGGGTGACGGGAGTGCCGCCCAGCGACTTCGGGGACCGGAAGCCGATGCCCGGGAACTCGTCCGCGAGCATGAGGACCGAGGTGCCCAGCTCCAGCTCGGCGTGGCCGACCGTGCCGCCGGGCGCGGGCATCCTCATCCGTTCTGTGGCGCCAAGGACGGTGACGTAGAAGTCGATCGCGGCCGCGGCGCCGTCGACACTCAGGTACGGCGTGAGGCTCGGGTATCCCTCGGGAACGGGCTTGACGCTCACTGGACTTCGGCCTTTCCGGGAGCGCGACGATCACCGCCGACCGTCGCCTGCGACCACTGATATCCCGTACGCGTGGGGTGGCCGCCCCGCCGCGCGGCAGGCGCCCGCCCGGATGCCCCGAAGGGCGGCGGCCCAGGCCTTGTCCGCCCGTTGATCACGGGTTACGGTGCCCCGTCACATGTGGGGGATCTTGGAACAGTGGGGGGACACGGGCCCATGGCCGACGACATCGACGCACTTCCGAAGGGCTCCGGCGTCTGGGGGCAGACCATCGCCGGGCTGCTGCTGATACCCGCGATCGGCGCAGGCCTCTGGGCCTACGGCGAGGCGGCCGAGGGAGCGTCCGGCGCGGGCAGCGAGCGGCGGCCCGCCGCATGCCCGGGCGCCGGCAGCGAGAAGCCCCCGGCGCCGGTGGCGGCGGAAGGCGAGGAGCGGCGTCTCACCGGGGAGCAGCTGTGCCGGGCGCTGAACCGCCCCGACCTCGCCCAACTGCTGGGTACTCCTGGGGAGATCGCGGTCTCCGCGAGCGGGAGCGACGCCTCCCTCAAACTCGGCGGCGGCAGTGTCCGGGACATCGCCACACCCTCCTCCCAGGTGAACTTCGAGACCTACACGGTGACCCTGGAGGCCACCTACGACCGGCTTCCGGTGAAGGGATCCGAGGCCGATCTCCTCTGGGACGGCGCGCAGTCGCGAACCGTCCTTGGCCGCCCTGCCGTGCTCTCCAACCAGTCCACCGTCGCCATCAGCCTCGGCGGGGGCAACGCCTACAGCGGCACCGGGGCCCCGGCCCGTGTCCTGTCCGTGGCCAAGGACGCCAAGGACAGCGGCGGCTCCTTCGAGCTCGCGATGTGGCGCGAGGACGGCACGGTGCCGGACGACGCGGTCCTGCTCCGCGTCGCCCAGCAGGTCCTGCCGACGATCCCTGGCTGGTAGCTCCGGCACCCCGGGCCGCCCGCCCCGCACGCCCGGGAGACCAAGCAGGTGAAGCGGGGCCGTGACGCTCCGCGCCGTCCGCTCAACTGATGCCCCTGACCAGTGGCACCCATAAGGTGCGAAATGACTGGTTTTGATGGCAGAAGGAGACGAACATGTCCGAGCTCATCGTGATCGGCTACGACGATTCCGCCGCGGCGAAGAAGGCCTTCAAGGCCGTGCAGGAGCTCCAGAACAGCCACGTGGTCGACTTGAGCGGGCTGGCCGTCGTCTCGGTCGACGAGGACGGCGAAACCCACGTCGACACACCGGCCAAGAGCGACAAGGTCGCCCTCTCCGCCACGGCGGGAGCCCTGTGGGGGATGGTCTTCGGCCTCCTCATCCTCACCCCGGCCATCGGCGTCGTGGGCGCGGCCGTCGGAGGACTCATCGGCAAGCTGAGCCAGATGGGTATCGACAAGGACTTCCGGATGAAGGTCGACTCGCTGCTCACGCCCGGCTCCGCGGCCGTGGTGATCATGGCCTCGAAGGTCACCGAGGACAAGTTCGCGGCCGCGATGCAGCCCTACGGCGGAACGCTCCTGAAGACCTCGCTCGCCGAGCAGGACGAGAAGGCGCTCGCGCAGCAGCTCGCCGGCCCGGAGTAGGGCGGGGCGCGGCGCGTGGGGCGGTACGAAGTCATCCGTACCGCCCCACGGGCCCGCCTGTCGTCGGTGCCGCTGCGCCCTGACCGGCGCTTCAGTAGCGCAGGACGGCGGCGATGCGGCGGGACTCGGCCAGCGTGTCGTCGGGAACGAAGCGCACGCCCGCGCCCGTGCTCAGGGCCTGCTCGACGACCTCGTCCACGATGTCGTCCCGCGCGTCGAGGTCGGCCGGGTCGGCGGGTTCGAGGTGGTCGCCGTAGTCGCGTACGACCGCCCGGTAGTGCTCCTCCACGGCGAGCAGACGGACCCGGCCCTCCTTCGCGGCCGGCCAGACCTCGTCGAGGCCGCCCGCGAACTCGCGTCGACCCTGGGCGGCGTCCAGTTCGGCGACGACGCCCGCCGTGTCGGCCTCCTCCCGTGCCGCCCGCAGGGGCCGGAGCGTCCGCCAGACCTCCGATGCCGGACCGGCGACGAGGCCGGCGCTCGGGACGGCTGTGACGTCCTTGCCCAGAGGGCCCAGGCCCTCCAGGAGGGACAGGGCGGGGGCGTCGCCCATCAGGTAAAGCGGCCGGGGCGAGGAGCTGAGCACGACGCGCATCGCCTCGTGCGCCTCCCGCAGGAACTGCCGGGTCCGCTCGTCCTGGAAGGTGCTCGGCACATCGCCGATGCGCTCCTTGCGCTCGACGTCGAGGTCCTCCAGGCTCCGCGTGAGCGGAAAGCCGTTCTCGTCGCTCTCGCGGACGCGTTCGGCCTCGCCGTCCCAGAGGGAGACGCGGTCCGCCGCCACGGCCAGCGCCCAGAACGGCTGCTCGGCGGCCTGGGCGGCGACGAGGTTGCGGGTGAGGAAGGTGTCGGCGACGACGACCCGCTCGGGCACCGTCCGGCCCACGGTCCAGACGTGGTGCTCGCCGGGGGCCGCGTAGATCACGAGGCCGTCCTCGGCATGGGCGAGATCGATGTCGGCACGTGCCTGCTCCAGCTGGCTCATCACGTCGAGCCGCCGCTCGCGGGTCACCGCGGGATCCTGATCCAGGACTTCCCCGGCTCTGACCACGAGGTTGCGGAGCCGGACGGGGTCCTGGGTGTTGTCGGGCTCCCTGCGATGCGTCGGCATGAGCAGGGACAGGGCCGGATACGGGCGGGGCTGACGCAGCTTGGCGAGCAGTTCGGTGCTGAGCGCGGGACGCATGGGAGCCGACCTTTCGGGGCGAGGGCTGTCGCAAGGGGACTGGGTAGGGAGCAGCCGATCATTAAGGACGATATGCCCCGCTTTGCGGGTCGGCGCGTCGCGAGCCGCCCCAGTGGCCGCACCCGCCCCCGCCATCCGTTCGGCCCCGCCGGACTGCGGCGCCGAGCAGGTGGGCGGAGTCTGGGGTCGATCCCCACCCTCCCTAAGGAGCGTGATCGGCGTGGCCCGGAACCGCCGTCTGATCCTGAGCTCGCCCTCCGAGGTCTGGAGCCTGCTGGCCGACGGTCACCGTTACGGGGAGTGGGTGACGGGCACCCAGCAGGTCCTCTCCGCCGACCTGCACTGGCCGGACGTCGGCGCCCGCCTGAAGGTCCGCGTCGGCGCCGGCCCGCTGACCCTCGACGACACCTGCGTCGTCCGCATCTGCGAGCCCGAGCGCCGCCTGGAACTGGAGGCGAAGGCGGACCCCTTCGGCGCGGCCCGTATCGCCATGAGGCTGACGCCCTGGGGCGAGCACACGCTCTTCACCCTCGACTGGCACCCCCTGCGCGGCCCCGGCACCCGCATGCACGGACTTCCCGTCGACTACGTCATGGCGGTCCGCAACGGGATGATGCTGACGAAGCTGGCCCGGATCGCGGTTCGCGAACACGCCGAACAGACAACCCGCGTCTGATCGCGGCGCCGTGTCGGACGAAATGGCACTCGTCGGCCGGACGCCGCGAGAGCTGGACCCCCGGACCAGCGGCGTTCCCGACCTCCGGCCGGATCGTCGACGAAGCCACCTTCCTCCACCAGCTCATGGCGTGACGCCCGCTCCCACCTGCCCGGTTCCGTGCACAGTCGACCACGCCGTGCTACAGTCGACAGCAGTTGCAGTTGTGGTTCCCAGTAAACTTCAAGTGCCTTTGACGAATTATTCGTCGGGCACTTTTTGTATTTTCGGTGCTTTTTCCGGACGGGGCAATCATCACGGCGACGCCGGGATTCGCACAGTGCGGACTCTGGGTAGTGCCTCGAAGGAGATATTGACATGGCTACTGGCACCGTGAAGTGGTTCAACTCGGAAAAGGGCTTCGGCTTCATCGAGCAGGAGGGTGGCGGCCCGGACGTGTTCGCCCACTACTCCAACATCGCGACCTCCGGCTTCCGTGAGCTGCAGGAGGGCCAGAAGGTGACCTTCGACGTCACCCAGGGTCAGAAGGGCCCGCAGGCGGAGAACATCCTCCCCGCCTGACGCAGGCCTCCCGGCGAGCTGGGGCCCCCACCCACCGGGTGAGGACCCCAGCTCGTCGCATTTTCGGACGAGGTTTCTCTCCATGAACGAATTCGCATCGCCGGCCACCCATACCCCCGCGCTTCCCCCGATCACCGCATTCGACGAGCTGGACCTGCCCGTCGCTGTACGGGAGGTGCTCACCGAACTCGGTGTCGACACGCCCTTCCCCATCCAGGCCGCGACCCTGCCCAACGCCCTCGCAGGACGCGACGTCCTCGGGCGCGGGCGCACCGGATCGGGAAAGACCCTCGCCTTCGGCCTGCCCCTGCTCGTGCGCATCGCCGGCCGCCGCGCCGAGGCGCGCAAGCCGCGCGCCCTGATCCTCGTCCCCACCCGCGAGCTCGCCCAGCAGGTCACCGACGCCCTCACGCCGTACGCCCACGTCCTCAAGCTGCGCCTGGCCACCGTCGTCGGCGGCCTGTCGATCGGCCGGCAGGCCGCCGCGCTCCGCGAGGGCGCCGAGGTCGTCGTCGCGACCCCCGGCCGCCTGAACGACCTCGTCGCGCGCAAGGACTGCCGCCTTGAGCGGGTGGAGATCACCGTCCTCGACGAGGCCGACCAGATGGCCGACATGGGCTTCCTGGACCAGGTCACCGAGGTGCTCGACCTCGTCCACCCCGACGGCCAGCGCATGCTGTTCTCCGCCACCCTCGACCGCAACGTCGACCAGCTGGTCGAGCGCTACCTCCACGACCCGGTCACGCACTCGGTCGACCCCTCGGCCGCCGCCGTCACCACCATGGAGCACCACGTCCTCCAGGTCCACGGTGCCGACAAGTACGCCACCGCCACGGAGATCGCCGCCCGCGACGGGCGAGTGATCATGTTCCTGGACACCAAGGCATCGGTCGACCGCTTCACCAAGCACCTGCGCGGCAGCGGCGTCCGTGCCGAGGCGCTGCACGGCGGCAAGTCGCAGCCGCTGCGCAACCGCACCCTGGAGCGGTTCAGGACGGGCGACGTCACCGTGCTCGTCGCCACCAACGTCGCCGCGCGAGGCATCCACGTCGACCAGGTGGACCTCGTCGTCAACGTCGACCCGCCCGCCGACCACAAGGACTACCTGCACCGGGGCGGGCGCACCGCCCGCGCCGGCGAGTCCGGCAGCGTCGTCACGCTCGTCCTGCCCGACCAGCGCAAGGACGTCGTCCGGCTCATGGGCGACGCGGGGATCCGCGTCCGCGTCACCCAGGTCCGCTCCGGCGAGGCCGAGCTGAGCCGTATCACGGGCGCCAAGGCCGCGCCCGGCGTGCCCGTCGACGGCGCCGCGCCGAGCACGGAACGCCCCAAGCGGGGCGGCGCACAGTTCCGAGGCATCGGAACCGTCCCCGGGAAGCCCGGCCGCGCCAAGAACGAGTCCCGGCGATCCGCCGAGGCCCGCAAGACCGCCGAGGCCCGCCAGGCCGCCCGCATCCGCCGGGGCCGCTAGAGGGCGTGCCCGGCGGATCGCGGCCGGGGCCCCCGCCGGGGCGGCGCTGTCGGACCCGGATGGTGGAATGTTCCTCGTCGCCACATGATCGCGAGGGGGAGCAAGAGCATGCCCGGTGCACCCACGGACCCGGCCGAACTGCGTCGCCTGATCGTCGCGTTGCTCGGCCCCGGCGCTCCGGCCGGTGACGGTACGGCCGTCGGGGCGGACCGTCGCGACGACAGCGCGGCCGTCGCGGCGGTCCGCTCGACGCGCCCCGCCCGGGGCCTGGCGCGAGCACTCTCCCGCGACCTGCCGCCGACGAGCGCCACCGCCGTGCTGCTGAGCGAACTGACGGTTCGCCACCTCGCGGGATCCGGGGAGCGCTGGCGCCGGCTCCACGACGCCCTCGCCACCGCACCGGGCACACTGCCGGAGCTGCTCGCCGCGCTGCCCGTGCCGAGCGACGCCGAAGCGGATCGGCTCCCGCCCAAGTCGGTCTGCGACACCCTGGCGTTGCTCCTGGAGCACGCGGCACCCACGCACGCGGCGGCCGCGCTCGGCGCGCTGCCGCAGCGGAGTCTGGAGACGATCCTCGCGGGAGGCTCTCTCCCCGGCCCCTCGCTGACCGACGCCGTCGTTCTCCACGGCGACAGCCGGGCCCGCGCCGCGCTGGCCCGACACCCTCGGATCGACGCCAGGGTCCTCAAGCAACTGGTCGCCGCCGACGACCCGCGCGTGAACGCGGCCGTCTACCGCAACAACCGCTGCACGCCCTCCCTGCGCCGCACGGTCGTCCACGCCCACGCGCTGGGCCGCGTCGCCCTGGAGGAGACGCTTCGGGCGGAGCTGCTGTCGCCCGCGGGCGCCGCGTCACGCGCCCGGACCGCGCCCCTGCTCGTCAGCGGTGATCCGCCGCTGGTGCGACAGGCGCTGACCTGGGGCGCACGGAAAGTGGCCCAGCGCCATGCCCTGCTGCGGGTTCTGGAATGCCGTGGCGCCGACGCCCTGCGCGCCATGCTCGCCGACCCGTCCGTCGTCCCGCACGTCCACACGGAGATCCGCGCCGAGGTCGCCGGTGCGCTCGAAGGCGTGGACGCGGCGCCTCGGCTGCGTGCCGCCGGAGAGCCGTACGAGGATCCGGCCGAGCTGCCACGGCTCCTCGGTGTCTCTCGTGGCACCAGTACCCTGCGCGACCTTCTCCACGAGCCGTACGCCCACGACTTCCGCGCACTGGCGGCGGCCAACCGGACGAGTCCCTTCATGCCGAAGGCGGCGGAGGAGCTGCTCCGCCACGAGGACGCCACGGACAGCGAGCGCGCGGAGTTCCGGCTGACGCTGCTCAACGGCCCGTGGCGGGCCGGAGGCCGCATCGCGGGCAACCTCACCCCGCCGCACCGCCGACTGGCAGAGGAAGCGCTGGACGAATCGGCCGGCGACTGGGCCGTGGGCATGGTCGAAGCGGGGCTGCTCGACCCCGCCGAGCTGGTGACGACGGCCCGGCCGGCGGCCCGTGCCGCGGAGGCGCTCCGCGCCGTGACAGAACGGGGCCTGGACACCGTTGGGGTCCGAACCACGCTGACCGCGCTGTACGAGGAACATCTGGCGGGCCGCCCCGATGCCGTGGAGACGCTGCTGCGGAACCTTCCCGATCATCTCGGCACGCTGAGCGAGGCCGCGCGCGAGGCGGGTGCGGAGGCGGGCGCGGAGGCGGCGAGGGGCGCGAGCCTCCAGCAGCCGACGCCGACGCCGACGCCGAACGGGACCGAGGTCGCGCCGCCGACGACCCTGCCCGAGCAGCGAAGCCCGGAACCGGTCGGTGAGCGGGCACGGGCCGCGCTCGGCGCGATCGACCTGCTGCGGTCGCTGGCCGCACCCGGCACCGCCCCGCTGCCGGACGATCCGGAGGTCCTGCGCCGCCTGTCCGCCCACCCCAGGGACGACGTGCCCGGCCGACGCCACCCCGACTGGCTGTACGAGGCCTGTCTGGCGCAGGGTCTGAACGACCTCGCGCACCGGTGCCACCCGCCCACCCGCGCGGACGCTCTCGCCCGGATGGCGGAGACGACGGAGTCCGGCTCCCTCGCGCGCATGGCCGAACAGTCCTATCTGCACGGCATCGTGTCGGCCGACGACCTGCTGTACCACCTCCCGGCCGCCCATCTGCTGCGGTTCCCCCACGACTGGAACCACCTGGCCTTCCCCACGGCCTGGCGGCGCTCCCTCGCCGCATTCCTGGAGCGCGAACTGGGGGCGGACGCGAACGCCTGGCTGCGGCTCGCCGCAACCGCCCGACGGTCTCTGACGGAGACCGACGGCGCGGGAAACACGGGTCTTCACGCCGCCACGTGGCCCGGGCTCCTGGACCGGTCGCGGCTCGACGCCCGGCGCACCGCCGTCCCCCTGGAGGAGGCGCGAGCACCCGTCTGCCATGCCTCGACGTTCGCCCCGACCGAGCCGCCCACCTCACCCGAGTCGGCGGTGCGCCTGCTCGCGCGGGGCAACCACCTGTGGGCATGGCCGCTGGGCACGCTGCTCTGCGTGGCGGCGCCCGCCGCCCTGGCCGCGGTGATGGCCCGCATCGGCCCCGACGGACCGTGGATGCTGGCCGCGTTCGTCCTACGGTCCCGCGCGACCCCGCCCACCCCTTTCGCGTACCTCCTCGACCAGCGTGACCCGTCGGCCCTGACGGTTCTCTCGGAGCAGTCCCGTTGGCTCGACCCCACCGCCCTGCACCGGCTCCTCGACCTGGCCGACCCCGACGTGGATCTCGCCGTGCTCCGCACCAACGGCGATCCGGAGGTGGCCCGGCGTGTGGCCGCCCGTCCGGGCGGTGTCGCGCCGCGCCTCGTCGCCGACCTGGGCGCCGACCCCCTCGCCGAACTCCCCGGCAGTCGTACGGCATGGCTGGAGTCGGGCGAACCGGAACTCATCGAGCTCGTCTTCGACAGGGCCGGCAAGCACCTGACGATGGCCCAGCAACTCGCGGGCGCGCTCAACCTGCTGCGCCACGGCGGACCCGGCAGGCTGGCCGCGCTCGCGGCGGGCGGACGGCTCGGGGCCGCGGTCACCCGCCTCTGCCAGAAGGCACTGGCGAGTGACGACCCGGCCGCGGTCCTCGCCGCCCGGGCCGCGAAGGAGCTGGCGCCCGGACGCCTCGCGGCACGGCTCCGGAAGTGCCGTACGCACGCGGACCCCCGCCACCTCCTCGACAGCACCCCGGGCACCCCGGATTGGGAGGCACTGGAGGCCGAGCACGCGCGGGACCCCTTCCCCTTCTGGGAGGCCGTCGTCAGGCACCCCACGGCTCCGCGGGACTTCCGGATCCGCAACGCCGCGCACCTCCACCGCCTTTCGGCGTTCGGCACGCCGCCGGACCGGGACGTGACCGTGGCCCGCGTCCGGCACGGCGTCGACACGTACGGGCGCGAGCCGGTGGACGCCCTCCTTGACCACCTGCTGAGGACCGGTCGGCTCTCCGGCCCGGACCTCGTCCGCGAGGCCGCGCCGGCGGCCGTCGTCCTGAGCTGTCTGGGCCGCGCCCGCCGCAGGCCGGACGCGGCCCGGATGGTGGGGCCGGCCCTGGAAGAGGCCGCCCGGCTGGTGGCCGAGCGGCTCGGAGACGACCCCGACGCCTGGCGTGCCGTTTACGCCCGCCTCACCGATCCGGCCATGAACCAGGCACCGGCCTTCGCCACGCCCGAGCTGCTGTCCGGCCCCGATCGGCGGGAGGGGGGCTGGGGGGTGCCTAGGACGTCGGTTCGCAGCGGTAGGTGAAGTGGGTCTCCGCCGTGTGCCGGGTGGGGGAGACCACGACGAGCCGTGCCGTCGCCCGGTGCTCGCCGGGACCGTGGAACGTCCAGAGCAGGTGCAGGCGGGCCTGCGTCTGATGGCGGGCGAGCCGCTCCCGCAGCAGCCCGGAGGAGGTGCCGTCACTGCGCTCCCAGCGGTACGTGACGGCACCGGGCCGCCCGTCGGTCTCGACGACCGCCACGACATCGGCGGTGCCGTCGCAGCCGGGCGGCCGTGCCGGGGCGGCGACCGTGACCCCGCGTACCGCGACCTCCGGCCCGAGCCGCTGCCAGGCGAGGAACGCGAGGGCGGCGAGCAGGACGGCGGCGGGCAGGGCGTACCGGCGCAGCGCCCTACGGCGGCGCGGCGGGGCCTCGGGCGGAGCGCCGTGCCAGATCTGAGCGGTCGTCGGGCCACCGGCCATGCGGTGCCGGGTCGCCGGAGTCACCCCGGGGCCGAACCGCAGGACCGCGCCCTCCACCCGGTCCGGTTCCACCCGATCCGGCTCCCCGTCCCGCGCGGGTCCCTCGAACCAGTGGCTGCCGAGCACCGTGGCGCTGTACTCGTCGGGGTCGTCGCCGCTCATGAGATCGTGCACCTCCTCGTGAGGATCTGCTGAGTGGAAGCGCCGTTCGCGGCGGCCGGGTCCGTGGTCGCCCGGACGCCCCAGTAGCAGCCGCCGGTCCTCGGGAAGGTGTGCGGCATCGTGATCGTGTACCGGGTCGCGCCACTGCGCCGTACGCTCTCGGAGCCGTCCGGCACGCCGGCCGCGCCCTTGGTGTCGGCCGTGAACCAGGAGAGCTGGAGGACCACCGGGCCGGTTCCGTCCGTCACGACCTCGAACGACGCCTCCGCCGTGGTCGTACCCGTCTGACGCAGCGCGGTGACGGAGACCGCCTTCACGCCGACCGGACGTGTCGTGGGCGGTGTCGTGGGAGGAGTGGTCGGAGGCGTCGTGGGCGGTGTCGCCGGTGGTGTGGTCGGCGGCTGGGTCGTCGGCGGGGTCACGAAGGTCGCCGTCGGGGACACCGTGAGCGTCGGCGTGGGGGTGGTCGACGGGGTCGCCTCCTCGGACGCCGAGGGCGTGGCTTCGGGAGACGCCGTGCTCGTCGGTGGCGCGGCCGTGGGGGACAGCGAGGTGGTCGGCAGCGCGTTCGTGGAGGCGAACGCCTCCGCCGTCGTACGGCCCCCCTCGTCACCGGCCCGGGCGGCGACGGCTGCGAGGAGGGCCAGGATCACCGCGGTGATGCCGGCCGGGATGGCGATCTCCGGCCACAGCCGGCGCCCGCGACCCGAGGGCCCGGGCAGCGTGGTCGTGGCGAGCGCGGTCGTGCCGGTGGCCGGTTCGCCGCCGGAGCTGGGGAAGAGCAGCGGCAGGAGTGCGGCGAGCGCGGCGAGCCTGCGCTGCCCCCGCTCCTCCCAGTCGGCCCCGTAGGCGGCCGTGGCGATCCCTTCCAGCTCCGCCACGAAGGCCGTCGCGTGCGCGGGGCGCTGCTCGGGGGCCTTCGCCAGACCACGCCGGATCAGCGGCCGCAGGGGCTCGGGGACCTCCGCCTCCGGCACGGGCGCGTCGAGGTGCTGCAGCGCCAGCTCGGCGATGTTCTGGCCGGTGAACGGCTTGCGTCCGGTCAGGCACTCGAAGAACGTCGCGGTCGCCGCGTAGACGTCGGCGGCCGGGGACGCGGGCTCCCCGTTCCACTGCTCGGGCGCCATGTACGCGGGTGTGCCCGCGATGCCCGGCGTGCTGCCGTGGTCGGTCGCGATTCCGAAGTCCACGAGCGTGGACGAGCCGTCCGCCGCGACCAGGACGTTCTCCGG
Source organism: Streptomyces sp. NPDC054975 (assembly GCF_053609105.1). Taxonomy (NCBI): domain Bacteria; kingdom Bacillati; phylum Actinomycetota; class Actinomycetes; order Kitasatosporales; family Streptomycetaceae; genus Streptomyces; species Streptomyces sp. NPDC054975. Next base: position 113,938 of record NZ_JBSGWV010000013.1, on the reverse strand, counting down.
CTTGTAGTCGCGGTGCACCACCCCGGCCCGGTGCGCGGCGGCCAGGCCGAGGAGCGAGCCCTTGAGGACCAGGAGCGCTGCCTCGGGGCCGGTGGCGCCCTCCCGGGCGAGCAGCGCGCGCAGGGCGACCCCGTCGACCAGCTCCATCACGATCGCGGCGCCCCACGGCGCCTCCACGTACTCGTACAACCGCACGACGTGCGGCGATTCGAGTGCGGCGAGCCGCCGTGCCTCCGCCCGGAACCCCCGGACGAAGGCGGGATCGGCCCGCAGGCGCTCACCGAGGTACTTCACCGCCACCGGCAGCCCGGTCGCCTCGTGGACGGCGAGCACCACCCGTCCGCCGGCGCCCGCCCCCAGCTCCCGGGATTCCCTGTACCCGGGTACCACCCATGCGTTCATCCCGCCCCCAGTCCTCTTCAACGAGGACAGATTCTGGCCACGGCCGGTTCCCGGCAAGGGCGCGCGCCTGGGGTGCGGGCGGCGCGGGGACGGCGTACGGGCGGCGCATGGACTTCTCACGCGAGCACATGGACTCTTGGACGTCCGCCCCCGGCCGGGCGGCACCGGACCCTACCCTGTTCCGCGTTCATGTGTGCCACGTTCATGTCCTGTACCGCGCCGCAACGCGTCGACGACACGCAGTCGACCTCTCACCCCCTGATCTTGGGCTCGCTCGGACCGCCGTTCCCCCCACCGGAATCCACCAGAGGTGCTCAGACACATGACCGACATCAACCGGCGCCGCTTCCTCCAGATAGCGGGCGCCACCGCGGGACTCGCCGCGCTGGACAGCAGCATCGCCCGGGCCGCGTCCATTCCGGCCGCCCGCACGTCCGGCACCATCGCCGACGTCGAGCACATCGTCGTGCTGATGCAGGAGAACCGCTCCTTCGACCACTACTTCGGCGCCCTCAAGGGCGTCCGCGGCTTCGGTGACCCCCGTCCCGTCACCCTGCCCAGCGGTAAGTCGGTCTGGCACCAGCAGGGCAGCGGCAAGACCGTGCTGCCGTACCACCCGACGGCCGAGGACCTCGGCATGCAGTTCATCGCCGGGCTGAACCACGACTGGGCCGGCGGCCACAAGGCGTTCAACAACGGCAAGTACGACCAGTGGATCCCCGCCAAGTCCGCGGGCACCATGGCGTACCTGAACCGGGACGACATCCCGTTCCACTACGCCCTCGCCGACGCGTTCACCGTCTGCGACGCCTACCACTGCTCCTTCATCGGCGCCACGGACCCCAACCGCTACTACATGTGGACCGGGCACACAGGCAACGACCGCACCGGCGGCGGACCCGTCCTCGGCAACGAGGAGGCCGGATACAGCTGGACGACGTACCCCGAGCGGCTCGAACAGGCCGGGATCTCCTGGAAGATCTACCAGGACATCGGCGACGGCCTGAACGCCGCCGGCCACTGGGGCTGGATCAACGACGCCTACCGCGGCAACTACGGCGACAACTCCCTGCTGTACTTCAACCAGTACCGCAACGCCCAGCCGGGCAACCCGCTCTACGACAAGGCCCGCACCGGCACCGACGTCTCCAAGGGCGACGGGTTCTTCGACATCCTGCGCGCCGACGTCGCCGCGGACCGGCTGCCGAAGATCTCCTGGATCGCCGCGCCCGAGGCCTTCACCGAGCACCCCAACTTTCCCGCGAACTACGGCGCCTGGTACATCTCGCAGGTCCTGGACGCGCTGACCTCCAACCCGGAGGTGTGGAGCAAGACCGCGCTGTTCATCACGTACGACGAGAACGACGGCTACTTCGACCACGTGATCCCGCCCTACCCGCCGGCCTCGGCCGCCCAGGGGCTCTCCACCGTCGACACCTCCCTCGACCACTTCTCCGGCAACGCGAGCTACGCCGCCGGCGTCTACGGCCTCGGCCAGCGCGTCCCCATGCTGGTCGTCTCGCCCTGGAGCAAGGGCGGTTACGTCTGCTCCGAGGTCTTCGACCACACCTCGATCATCCGGTTCATGGAGCGCCGCTTCGGGGTGCAGGAGCCGCAGATCTCGCCCTGGCGGCGCGCCATCTGCGGCGACCTGACCTCAGCCTTCGACTTCGGTCTCGAGGACACCGCCCGCCCGGCGCTCCCCGACACCTCGGCCTACAAGCCGCTGGACAACGACCGCCACCCCAGCTACGTGCCCAAGCCGCCCGCCCAGCCCGCCCTGCCGGTCCAGGAGCGGGGCGCGCGCCCCACCAGGGCGCTGCCGTACGAGCTGTACGTGGACGGCACGGCGACGCCGTCCACCGGACGCTTCACCGTCACCTTCGGGGCGGGCGCCCGGGCAGGCGCGTTCTTCTACATCACCGCGCCCAACCGCACCGACGGCCCGTGGACGTACACGGTGTCGGCCGGCAAGTCCCTCGCGGACACCTGGAACACGGCGTACTCCGCGGGGGTCTACGACCTCACCGTCACCGGCCCCAACGGTTTCCTGCGTACCTTCCGGGGACCGGGGAAGACGGCCGGCCCCGAGGTGACGGCCCGTCATGACGCCGCCACCGGAAGCCTCGTGCTGACGATGACGAACACCGGCGCCGCCGCCGTCACGCTCACGGTCACCAGCGCCCCCGCCTACGGTGGGCAGTCGCAGCGGGTCACCGTGGCCCAGGGCGCGACCGTGAAGCACACCGTGGATCTGGCCGGCAGCAAGCGCTGGTACGACCTCTCGGTGGTCTCCAGCGGCAACGCCACCTTCCTGCGCCGCTTCGCGGGCCATGTCGAGAACGGCGCGGCGGGCGTCAGCGACCCGGGCATCATCACCGCCTGACGGACCACGGGCGCGGTGCGGCGGCGGATCAGACGGTGATGACCTCCACGTCGGCCTCGGCCAGCCGCCGCACCGCCTCCGCGGGCAGGCCCGCGTCGGTGACCAGCACGTCGACCCGGTCGAGCCCGCAGATCCGGGCGAAGGCGCGCCGCCCCATCTTCGAGGCGTCGGTGACCACGACGACCCGGCTCGCGCGCTCGGCCAACAGCCGGCTGATCCCCGCCTCGTCCTCGTGGTGCGCCATGATCCCGAGGTCGGGGTCGATGCCGTCGACGCCGAGGACGACGACGTCGAGCACGACCTCGTCCAGGACGCCCGCCGCCAGCGGGCCGACGAGTTCGTACGTCTGCGGCCGGGCCACCCCGCCGGAGACGACGATCTTGATCTGCGGGCGTACGGCCAGCTCGCCCGCGATGTTCAGGGCGTTGGTCACCACCGTCAGCGCGGGCGCGGGCGGCGTACCGGGGGCTTCGGGCCGGCCGCCGCCGAAGCGCAGGGCGAGCGCACGGGCCACCTCCGTCGTGGTCGTCCCGCCGTTGAGGCCCACCACCTCGCCCTCGTGGACCAGTTCGGCGACGGCCGCGGCGATGCGCTGCTTCTCCGCGGCGTGCCGGGAGGACTTGTAACGCAGGGGCAGCTCGTAGGAGACGCCGTGCGGGACGGCCCCGCCCCGGGTGCGGACGAGCAGACGCTGCTCGGCGAGCTCGTCGAGGTCCCGGCGGATGGTGGCGGGCGAGACGTCAAGGGTGCCGGCGGCCTCCTCGACCTCCAGTCTGCCGGTCGCGGCGAGCAGTTCGAGGAGCGTGGTCCACCGCTCGTGCTTCGACATGATCGCGATTTTAGCGCCGCGCCGAGCCGGTGAACCCTGGACCGCACGCCCCGGCTGATGGATACTACGCCCGTAGCTACTGCTCGAAGATGCTCGAAAATAATCTGTTACGAGCAAGACTGAGCATCCTGTGTCTGTGAAGGAGCCGCACGTGCCCACCTCGGGACCCTCCCGCACCGCCGCCGAAATCGCCTCCCAGCCCGCCTCCTGGCGCAAGGCCGCCGAGACCCTGCCCCAGCACCGCGCGGCGCTCCCGGCGCGCGGCGAGCGCGTCGCCGTCGTCGGCTGCGGCACCTCCTGGTTCATCGCCCAGGCCTACGCCCAGCTCCGGGAGGCCGGCGGCCACGGCGAGACCGACGCCTTCGCCGCCTCCGAGTTCCCCCTCGGCCGCCGCTACGACCGGGTCCTCGCGATCACCCGCTCCGGCACCACGACCGAGGTCCTCGACCTGCTCCGGCGCGTCCAGGGGACCGTCCCCACCGGCGCCCTCACCGCCGACCCCACGACCCCCGTCATGACGGCCGCCGACGCCGTGGCCGTCCTCGACTTCGCCGACGAGGAGTCGGTGGTGCAGACCCGCTTCGCCACCACCGCCCTCGCCCTGCTCCGCGCCCACCTGGAGGCCGAGAACGCTCTCCCGGCCGGGGTGCGGACCGTCGAGCGCGCCGCCGAGGACGCCGAGCGCGCCGTCACCGAACCCCTCGCGGCGGCGGTCACCGGAGCGGAGCAGTACACCTTCCTGGGGACCGGCTGGACCTACGGCCTCGCCCTCGAAGCCGGCCTGAAGATGCGCGAGGCGGCGGGGGCCTGGACCGAGGGCTACCCGGCCATGGAGTACCGCCACGGCCCCATCAGCATCACCGCGCCCGGCCGCGTCACCTGGGCCTTCGGCCCCGTCCCCGCCGGCCTCGCCGACGACGTCGCCCGCGCCGGCGGCACCCTCGTCGCCGAGTCCGGCGACACCGAGGCGGAGCTCGACCCGATGGCCGACCTCGTCCGCGTCCAGCGGCTCGCCGTCCTGCTCGCCGAGGCCCAGGGCCAGGACCCCGACCGCCCCCGCAACCTCACGCGGTCCGTCGTCCTCACCACGGCCGGTACGGAGGAGAGCTGATGCCGCTCACCGCCACCGGCGAGATCGTCCTCGGCGCCCGTGACCGGAAGGCCGGCGCCGGGGCCTTCAACGTCATCCAGATCGAGCACGCGCAGGCCATCGTCGCGGGCGCCGAGGCCGCGCACCTGCCCGTCATCCTCCAGATCAGCGAGAACACCGTCCGCTACCACGGCTCCCTGGAGCCCGTCGGCCTCGCCACCCTCGCCATCGCCCGCCGCGCCGCCGTCCCCGTCGCCGTCCACCTCGACCACGCCGAGTCGCCCGAACTCGTCCACGAGGCCGTCGAGCTGGGCTTCCGCTCCGTCATGTTCGACGCGTCGACCCTCCCGTACGAGGAGAACGTCGCCGCCACCCGCGCGATGACGGACCACTGCCACCGACACGGCGTCTGGGTGGAGGCCGAACTCGGCGAGGTCGGCGGCAAGGACGGCGCCCACGCCCCCGGGGTCCGCACCGACCCGGACGAGGCCCGCGCGTTCGTCGCCGCCACCGGCGTCGACGCCCTCGCCGTCGCCGTCGGCAGCTCGCACGCGATGCTCACCCGGGACGCCGTCCTCGACCTCGCGCTCATCGCCCGGCTGCGTGGGGCCGTGGACGTCCCTCTCGTCCTGCACGGCTCCTCGGGCGTCCCCGACGAGGACCTCGGCCGGGCCGTCCACGCCGGCATGACGAAGGTGAACGTCGCGACCCACCTCAACAAGGCGTTCACCGGCGCCGTCCGGACCCACCTGGCGGAGAACGCCTCGACCGTCGACCCGCGCCGCTACCTCGGCCCGGCGCGCACGGCCGTCGCGGAGGCCGTCACTCACCTGCTTCAGGTGTTGGCGGCGGAGGCTCCTCCGGTTCGCACGTGACGCGGTCGCGCGGGGTGTAGTGCGTACGGAAGGTCTCCCGGCCGACCTCCGCCCCACCGTCGCGGAAGACCCGGTCCACGGTGATGTCGAAGCCCTCCAGCGGGGGCTGCGGCTCGCACTTCGGACCGGTGCCCTTCCGCTCGGCGGGCTCCGTGAGGTTGGTGCGGGGCCCTTCCACCGCCTCCACCGCGTCGTACTTCTTCGTGCCGAGGAAGCTGACGGTCACCGAGGAGTCCGTCGCGCTCGCCCGGATGTAGATCCACGCGTCCGAGTTGTTGCGGAACTTCAGGTCGAGCGTCCCCCAGGCCACCGTGGCCTCGCGGCCCGGCGGGTACCGCTCGATGTAGAAGGAGTGCGCGCCGTACTCGACCGGCTTCACCCCGGCGAAGAAGATGGCGTTGAAGACCGTGGTCGCCACGGCGGAGACCCCGCCGCCCGGCGCCGAGTGGTACTGGCCGTCCAGGATCATCGTGCCGTCCACGAAACCGTTGGCCTTGGTGCGTTCCCCGACCGTCCGGTTGAAGCTCCACACCTCGCCCGGCTTCACCAGAGAGCCGTTGATCAACTCGACCGCACGGCCGATGTTGATCGTCCGGTAGGGCGCGGTGGGGAAGTTGACGGTGAACGTCGACATCTGCTCCTTGATGCCCATCTTCGCCACGGACTCCCGGGTCAGCACGGGCTGGATCAGCTCCGTGGCCACCGGACCGGTCCGAGCGGCCTCGCCCCGCTTCGGCAACAACGGCATCACCGCGTCGCCCAGGGCCTTCGCGGTCACCTCGTGGCCCGGCCTGCCGTCGGTGAGGACCACCACCCGGCCGTTCTCCACGCCGAGGCGTGCCTCGACCGGACCGGTCGCGATCGAGTCGAGCGGACGGGCGACGGCCGGGTCGCGGAGCAGACCCTTGGCATCGAGCGTGGGGACGAGCCGGCCCTTGTCGTCCGCCTTCACCGTCAGATGGGCGCCGAGGGTGGTCGGTGTGATCCGCAGACGTTCGCCGTCGACGGTGAGGACGACCGGCCCGGACATCGCGGGCGTACCGAAGGTGTTGAGGAAGCGCGCCGTCTCGGCGGCGTCGACCTTGGGCCGGGCCACGGCCGTCGGCAGCGTCACCGGGTCCTCGCCGTCGGCCTCGGGGTAGTGGGCGCGCAGGGTGTCCACCGAGCTGCCGACGTCCAGCTTCTGGCCGTTCCGGGCCTGGACGGTCACCGCCTGGCCGTTCCTGAAGGAGACGGCGCCCTCCACGGTCGTGCGGTCGTAGGTGCGGGCCGTCTCGGTCATCGCCGCCCGGGCCTTGGTCTCGTCGAAGGTGACGACGGGTGCGACGTCCCGCTCGTCGGAGGAGAACAGCCGGCCGATCACGGTCACCGGATCACGCGCCGGGTCGGCCGCCTTGTCGACGGTCTTCGTCACGTCGACGCCCAGTCCGGCCGCGGCGGGATCGACGGTGCCGGTGCTCTCGCCGATCCGCACCGGTATCGGCGCGGTCCAGGACGGCGGCGCCGATGACGTCAGCTTCGCGCGGGCCTCCTCGCGGCTCATGCCGCCGATGTCCACCCCGCCCACCCGGGTGCCGTCGGGTATCTCGTCCCCGGTGGCGATCAGGCCCGCCGCGTACAGTCCGCCGACGGCCAGGAGAGCCACCCCGGCCGCCGTCACCGCGAGCCGTATTCGCCGACCGCGCGAGGACGACGGCGTCGCGTCGTCCTCGATCCTGGAGTCGCGCACACAGCCTCCCGGTGCGGTCGGGGGTACCCGAGATCCTTTCGTGACGTTACGCCGTGTGGGTGCCCCGCGCATGCCGGAAGGCTCTGACCTGCGCTTACGTCGCGCTGCCTGGAGGGTCGAGCAGCTCGCCGGACCGGGCCACGCGCGCGTACCAGCGTGCACTCGCCTTCGGCGTACGCGCCATCGTCGCGTAGTCCACATGGACGGCGCCGAACCGCTTCTGGTAGCCGTACGCCCACTCGAAGTTGTCCAGGAGCGACCAGAGGAAGTAGCCGCGTACGTCGGCCCCGTCGGCGATCGCCCGGTGCGTGGCCGCCAGATGACCGTGCACGTAGGCGATCCGCTCGGGGTCGTGGACCGTGCCGTCGGGGCCGACCTCGTCCTCGTACGCGGCACCGTTCTCCGTGATCACCAGCGGAAGGTCCGGGTGGCGCGCCGCGAGCCGGGTCAGCAGCTCGTGGAGCGCGTCCGGGTCCACCGCCCAGCCCATCGCCGTCCGCGCGCCGGGTGCCTGGTGGAAGGCGACGTCGTCCGCACCGGGCCAGGGGGAGTGGTCGCTCGCCCCGTGCCCGTCGTCCTGCGGCTTCGCCATCCCCTCGGTCACCGACGAGACCACCGTCGGCGTGTAGTAGTTGACGCCCAGCCAGTCCAGCGGCTGCCGGATCGTCCCGGTGTCCCCGTCCCGTACGAACGCCCAGTCGGTGAGGGAGGCGGTGTCGGCGAGGAGGTCCGGCGGGTACGCCCCGTCGAGCATCGGGCCCAGGAAGACCCGGTTGCCGACCGCGTCGATCCGGCGGGCCGCCTCCTGGTCCGCCGCCGACGCCGTGAGCGGCTGGATCGCGTGCAGGTTCAGGCTGACGGAGAGCGAGGCCCGCCCGGGCAGCGCGGAGCGCAGCGCCTGAGCGGCGAGCCCGTGGCCCAGGTTCAGGTGGTGGGCGGCGCGCAGGGCCGCGACCGGGTCGGTGTGGCCGGGTGCGTGCACCCCGGAGCCGTAGCCGAGGAAGGCGCTGCACCAGGGCTCGTTGAGGGTGGTCCAGCGGGTGACCCGGTCGCCGAGCGCCTCGCCGACCAGCGCCGCGTACGCGCCGAACCGCTCGGCCGTGGACCGCTCGGGCCAGCCGCCGGCCGTCTCCAGGTGCTGCGGCAGGTCCCAGTGGTAGAGCGTCACGACGGGTTCGATGCCGGCCGCGAGCAGTTCGTCGACGAGCCGGCGGTAGAAGTCCAGGCCCTTCTGGACCGCCGGTCCGCGGCCGGTGGGCTGGACCCGTGGCCAGGAGACGGAGAACCGGTAGGCGTTCAGGCCCATGTCGGCCATCAACCGGACGTCGTCCCGGAAGCGGTGGTAGTGGTCGACCGCCACGTCACCGGTGTGGCCCTCGAACACCCTGCCCGGGGTGTGCGAGAACGTGTCCCAGATCGAGGGCGTACGGCCGTCCTCGGCCGCCGCCCCCTCGATCTGGTACGCGGCGGTGGCGGCGCCCCACAGGAAGCCGGGCGGGAACGTACGGGCCGTGGTCAGCGGTCGGGGATCTGTCGCGGTCATGCGGAAGTGCTCCCAGGGGAGAGGAGGGTACGGAGGAAGGAGGGGGGAGGGCGCGTCGGTCAGTTCTTGACGGCGCCCGTGGTGATGCCGCCCACGATGTGCTTGCCGAGCACGGCGAAGACCAGCAGCAGCGGCAGCGTGGAGAGCAGCGCGCCGGTCAGCACGATCGACTGGTCGACGGTGTGGTTCCCCGCGCCGAGACCGGCGAGCGCCACCTGGAGCGTGGGGTTCCCGTCCGGGGTGAGGGCGATGAACGGCCAGAAGAAGTCGTTCCAGGCCTGCACGAACACCAGCATGCCGAGCACCGCCATCGCGGGCCTGGCCACCGGGAAGACCACGTGCCAGACGATCCGCAGACTGTGCGCGCCGTCCACCCGGGCGGCCTCCACCAGCTCCAGCGGCAGCGCCTCGATCAGGTACTGGCGCATGAAGAACACGCCGAACGCGGCGACCAGGGAGGGCAGGACGACGGACTGGAGCTGGTCGACCCAGCCCAGGTCGGTGATGATCCGGTACAGCGGGATCACGCTCAGCTGCGGCGGGATCGTCATCGTCGCCACGACCAGCGTCAGCATGGCGTTCCGCCCCCTGAACGGCAGTTTGGCGAAGGCGAAGCCGGCCAGCGTGGAGAACAGCACCGTGGAGAGCGCCACCAGGCCCGCCACGATCGTGGTGTTGACGAGTGCCTCGCCCATGTCCACCTGTTTCCAGGCGAAGGTGAGGTTGTCGAAGAGCCGGGGGCCGGGCAGCAGCGGCGCCGGGGGAGAGACGACGCGCTCGCCCGAGTGCGAGGCGGCGACCAGGTTCCAGTACAGCGGAAAGAGGGAGACCAGCGCGGCCAGGCCGAGCAGGACGTAGGTCAGTGGGCCGGCCCGGTGCTGGTCACCGGCCGAGGGGCGCGGACGGACACGTGGACGTGACATGAGGTCAGCCCCCCAGCTTCTTGCGGTTCGCCCGGGCGAGGAGCGTACGGACCGCCCCGATCACCAGCAGGAGCAGCAGCATCACCCAGGCGATCGCGGACGCCTGTCCCAGCGCGCCGGTCACCCAGCCCTTCTCGTACATGAGCAGACTCAGCGTCTGGAACTGGTTGCCGCTGCCACCGCTGATGCCGAGGCTGCCGCCGAAGATCATCGGCTCGCCGAACAGCTGCGTGGCGCCGATCGTGGAGACCACGATCGTGAAGAGGATCGTCGGCCGGATCGACGGGATCGTCACACTGAGGAACTGCCGCCACCGGGAGGCACCGTCGAGCGCCGCCGCCTCGTACAGATCCTTCGGCACGGCCTGCATCGCGGCCAGGTAGATCAGCGCGTTGTAGCCGGTCCAGCGCCAGATGACGATCGTCGAGATCGCGATCTGGGAGGGCCACTTGGAGGACTCCCAGTCCACCGGGGTGAAGCCCACCCAGCCCAGGACGGTGTTGATCAGGCCGTAGTCGGTGTTGAACAGCTGGGCGAAGACCAGGGTCGCCGCCGCGATCGAGGTGGCGTACGGGGCGAGGATCGCGACCCGCAGGAAACCTCGGCCGCGCATCCGGTAGTTGAGCAGATGGGCCAGACCGAGGGCCATCAGCAGCTGGGGGACGGTGGAGATGACCCCGATGGTGAACGTGTTGGCGAGCGCGTTCCAGAAGAACTCGCTGTCCGCGAGGGTGGCGTAGTTGTCCAGGCCTCGCCACTGCGCCTCACCGCCGAGCTCCACCCGGTGCAGCGAGAGCCAGCCCGTGTAGACCAGTGGGAAGAGTCCGAAGGCGGCGAAGGTGAGGAAGAAGGGCGAGACGAAGACGTACGGGCTGAACCGCAGGTCCCATCGGTGGAACCGGCCGCGCACGCTTCCGCGAGGCGGCGGGGGAGGAACGGGGGAGGGCGGGGCCGGCTGCGGGGAGCCGCCGGCCGCCGCCCGGAGGGAGGTGGCCACGAGGGCGTCCCTTCGGGATCGTGACGGATGCGCGTCGCGCGGGGCGGGTCGGGCGGCCGCCCGGCGGGGGAGCGCCGGGCGGCTCTCGGTTCGTCCGCTACTGCTCGATCTTGTCCTCGATCAGCTTGTTGACGTTCTCCCACGCCTTCTTGGGATCCGTGCCGCGCTGCTCGATGTCGAGGATGCCGTTGTCGGTGAGGAAGGTCTTCACCTGTCCGTCCCACCGGCTGATCGGGGCCGGGGTGATGCCGGCCGCCGCCTCCGAGTAGATCCGGCCGACCGGGGTGTCGCCGAAGAACGGCAGCTTCGCTTCCTGCACGGTGGCCGAGGAGAGCGTGTCCTTGGTCGAGGGGATGTTGCCGTTCACGCCGAAGACCTTGGCGTGCTGGGCGGGTGCGGTGAGCCAGGCGGCCAGCTCCGCGGCCTCCTTGGCGTGCTTGCCCGACTTGGGGACGGCGAGGAACGAGCCGCCCCAGTTGCCGGCCACGGGAGGCGCGGCGATGTCCCACTTGCCCTGGTTGGCCGCGCCCGCCTGGTCCTTGATGATGCCGGTCATCCAGCTGGGGCAGGCGACCGTCGCGAACGCGGAGTTCTTGAACGCGGCGTTCCAGGTGCCCTTCTCGTCGAACTGGCGCAGCTTGGCGGTGATGCCGCTCTGCGCCGCCGCGACGGCGGTGTCCCAGGCCTTCTTCACGCCCGGGCTGTTGGCGTGGTCCAACTGGCCCTGGGCGTTGGCGTACTGCACCGGCTCGCTGGAGACGACGGCGTTGAAGAGGCCGCTCGCCGAGTCGTGGAACGCGGTCCCGGCCGGGGCGTTCTTCTGGTACGTCCGTCCCGTCTCCAGGAACTTGGCCCAGTCGCCCTGCCAGAGCGCGCCGACCGCGGCGCGGTCCGTCGGGAGCTTGGCCTTGGCGAACAGGTCCTTGTTGTAGCAGATCGCCATCGGGCCGATGTCCGTGCCGAGTCCGATGACCTTGCCGTCGGCGGTGGTGGCCTGCTTGACCTTCCAGTCGAGGTACGCGCCGAGGTCCGCCCCGCCGGTCGTGCCGAGGTCGACCCACTTGTCCGCCATCGCGGGGCCGGTGGCCTCGGCGACGTAACCGACCTCCAGGGCCTGGATGTCCGCGAGTCCGCTGTTGCGGGAGAGCCGCAGCTTGAGCGTGTCCCAGTACTTCTGTCCGTCGGCCACGTTCGACTCGACAATCTTGATGTTCGGGTGGGCCTTCTCGTACTCGGCGTAGAGCTTGGCGCCTGTCTTGTCGTCGTAGCCGAACGAGCCGAAGGTCCCGATGCGCAGGGTGATCTTCCCGTCGCCGCCGGCCTCGTCGGAACCGCCGTCGTCGCCGCAGCCGGTCAGCAGGGCGGCACAGGCGACGGCTCCGGCGACGGCTGTGCGGATGGTGCGGGCGGTGCGGGCGCGGGCGTGCCCCTGTCTGCTGCGGCTCGTGCTGGACATGCGCATTCGACTCTCCTCGTCCGGGATGCTGCGGCGCGGTGGCTGTGGGAGCGCTCCCACTCGCTTCTCGCCGGAAGGTTCCTTCCTGGCCGCACGCGTGTCAAGAGGGGCGACGACATCCGTTGCCCGGGTATGGGAGCGCTCCCACGCTTGGTAGAGTCACCCGAACACCGGCGGACATGAGGGGAGACGGCAGATGGTCGTGAGCGGGCGCCGGACCGGCAGGCCCACCTTGGAGCAGGTCGCGGCCCGGGCCGGGGTCGGCCGGGGCACCGTGTCGCGGGTGATCAACGGCTCCCCGCGCGTGAGCCCCGAGGCCAAGGCCGCCGTCGACCGCGCGGTCGCCGAACTCGGCTACGTACCCGACCGCGCCGCCCGGGCGCTCGCGGGCAGCCGCACGGACGCCGTGGCGCTCGTGATCCCCGAGAGCGAGTCCCGGCTCTTCGCCGAGCCGTACTTCCTCGACATCATCCGAGGAGTCAGCGCCGAACTCGCCGACGCGGACAAGCAACTGCTGCTCACGCTGATCCGTGACGACAAGGAGCGCCAGCGCTTCGAGCAGTACCTCGCCGCCCAGCGCGTCGACGGCGTGCTGCTCGTCTCGGTGCACGGCGACGACCCCCTGCCGGACCAGGTGCGGGCGCTGGGGCTGCCGGCCGTGCTCAACGGCCGCCGTACCGAGGCGGAGCCGGTGGCCTACGTGGACTCCGACAACGTGGGCGCGGGCCGCTCGGCCGTCGCCCATCTCGCGGGGCGCGGCCGGAGCCGCATCGCGACGATCACCGGCCCGCTGGACATGTACGTGGCCCGCTGCCGCCTCGACGGCTACCACCAGGGTCTCGCCGGTGCCGGGCTCGCCGCCGACGGAAGGCTCGTCGCCACCGGCGACTTCACCGAGGAGGGCGGTCGGCGGGCGATGCGCGAGCTGCTCGACCGCAGCCCGGACCTGGACGCCGTCTTCGCCGCCTCCGACGTGATGGCCGCCGGCGCCCGAGGGGTGCTGAGGGAGGCAGGGCTGCGGGTCCCGGACGACGTGGCGCTGGTCGGGGTCGACGACTCGCCCGTGGCCCGGCACATGGATCCGCCGCTGACCAGCGTGCGGCAGCCGATCGAGGAGATGGGGCGCACGATGGCCCGGCTGCTGCTCCAGGAGATCTCCGGCGCGGGTGCGCAGGACGCCCGGGCGGGGGCGCAGGGCTCGTACCGCGTGCTGCCGACGGAGCTGGTGGTCCGCGCGTCCTCCTGACCGGCGCGGCAGTCCGCCGAGATGCATCACCCGTGCGATGTGCGGAGAATTGGTAGGTACAGGGTCCGTTTCCGCCACCGGGCGCCAACGTGGCAAGGGGGCGGTCGACGATGCCGCTGCGACAGCCGAACCGGGCGCCTTACCGGCCCGGGACGCTGAAGAGGTGGACCCTGGTCTACGTGGTGGTCGTGTCGGGGCTGACGGCCGCCTATCTCACGATCCCCTCCCGGCACACCCTGCTCTGGGCGCTGATCGGGCTCAGCGGAGTCGCCGCGATCCTCACGGGAGTTCACCTCCACAAGCCTGCCAGGCGCTGGCCGTGGCTGGTCCTCGCGTGCGCCAACTTCACGTTCGTCGCCGGGGACACCGCGTACAACCTGCTGGAGAACCTGTTCGGCCAGCCCAACCCCTTCCCCTCGGTCGCGGACGCCCTCTACCTGGTCACGTACCCCCTGTTCGCCATCGGTCTCTTCGGGTTCATCCGCTACCGCGCCGCCGGCCGCGACCTCGCCGTGGCGCTCGACGCCCTCATCCTCACCTCCGGACTCGCCTTGCTGTCCTGGGTGAACCTGATCAACCCGCTCGCCAAGTCGCCCGACATGACGTGGATCGAGAAGGCGATCTCAATCGCCTATCCGCTCGGCGACGTCCTGATGCTCGCCATGCTCGCCCGCCTCCTGGTCCCCGGCGGGCTGAAGTCCCGTAGCGTCCAACTGCTCACCGTCGGCACCTGCGGCATCCTGGCCTCCGACGTCATCTACGGAACGCTCCAGCTGCAGGGCACCTGGCAGGTGGGGACCGGCTGGGACATCGGCTGGGTCCTCTTCTTCACCGCCTGGGGCCTCGCGGCCCTGCACCCCTCCATGACCAGCCTGACCGAACAGGCCGCCCAGCCCCCGGCCGTCATCGCCGAACGGCGCCTGGTGATGCTCGCCGCGGCCTCGCTCATCGCGCCCGTCCTGCTGCTCTACCAGTCCGTCCGCAACGACCGGGAACAGGACATCGCCGTCATCGCGGTCTTCTCCGCGATCATGTTCCTGCTGGTGCTCACCCGGCTCTGGGGCATGATGGCCGAACACCGCAACGCCGAGGCCCGCGAACGCAGTCTGCGCGTGGCCGCCGCCTCGCTGGTGGCCTCCCTGAGCCCGCGCGAGGTCGCCAGCGCCGTCGAGGTGGCCTCGGCGACCCTCGTTGGACCGGGCACCCCGCACAAGACGATGCTCCTGGCCCGAGACCGCCGACGCCTCCTGTACGCCGTCCCGACCGGGCACCTGCCCTGGAACTTCCGCGGAACCGAACTCACCGGCCCCGACACCGGCCCCTGGCCCGAACTCCTCGCCCAAGGCGGCCGGCTCGTCCCCACCGACGCACTCGACCCCGCCCTCACCCACGCCCTCGGACCCCTCGACCACGCCCTCCTGTGCCCCCTCGCCCTTCAGGCGCCCGCCGCCGGAGAGCCGCTGCTCGGCGTCCTGTTGCTCGCCGCGCCCGAGAAGAAGCTCGGCGCGATCGCCGGCTCCGCGCAGTCCCTGGCCTCCCAGGCCGCGCTGGCCCTGGAGCGGTTCGGGCTCAGCGAAGAGGTCAACCGCCGCACCAGCGAGGCGTACTTCCGCACCCTCGTGCACAACACCTCCGACGTCATCCTCATCGTCGACGACGACGACACCGTGCGGTACGCGAGCCCTTCCGCCGAGTCCGTGTTCGGCCACCCGCTGCTGCCCGGCACTCCGCTGACCGAGCTCCTGGCGCCCGGCGACGCCGCCGGCGCGCTGCGGATCCTGTCGGGCGTCCGCACCCAGGGCGACGTGGACGCCCGCGCCGACTGGCAGCTCCGCCGGGGCGAGTCCACCGACCTGCACGTCGAGGTCCGGTGCAGCAACCTGCGCGACGAACAGACCGTCCACGGCATCGTCCTCACCCTGCGCGACGTGACGGAGCAGCGGAAACTGGAACGGGAGCTCACCCACCGCGCCTTCCACGACTCCCTCACCGGACTGCCCAACCGGGTCCTGCTCCTCGAACGGATCGAGCGAGCCCTGCTGCGCGGTCGCCGCGAGTCCACCCTGACCTGCATGCTCTTCGTCGACCTCGACGACTTCAAGGTCGTCAACGACACCATGGGGCACTCGGTCGGCGACGAACTGCTCGTCGCCGTCGCCCGTCGGCTCACCTCCGTCCTGCGCCTCAGCGACACGGCGGCGAGGCTCGGCGGCGACGAGTTCGCCGTACTGATCGAGGGGGCCAAGGAGCCCGGGGACGCCGAAGCGCTCGCGGCGCAGATCGTGCACTCCCTGAGCCAGCCCTTCCACCTCACCGACGGCACCGTCTCCGTGTCGACCAGCGTCGGCGTCGCCACCGTCCTGGACAGCGCCCACGCCGAGGAACTCCTCGGCCACGCCGACCTCGCGCTCTACGCGGCCAAGGCCGCCGGCAAGAAGCGCTGGCGGCGCTTCCGGCCCGAGCTGCACTCCCGCCTCGTCGCCCGGCACGAACTCCAGGAGGGTATGGACACGGCCATCGCCGACCACGCCTTCGCGCTGCGCTACCAGCCGATCATCGAGGTGGCCGGGGGAGCGGTCGCCGGCTTCGAGGCGCTGATCCGCTGGCCGCACGGCCGCCGCGGCATGGTCCCGCCCGACCAGTTCATCACCCTGGCCGAGGAGAGCGGGCACATCATGCCGCTCGGCGCCTGGGTCCTCGAACACGCGGCCCTCGACGTCGCTCGCTGGCAGCGCTCCCGCCCCGGGCGGCAGCAGCCGCTGCACGCCAACGTCAACGTCTCCGCCCGGCAGTTCCGCGACCCCGGACTCCTCGACGACGTCCGCCGTACGCTGAGCTCCTCCGGGCTCGCGCCGGGCTCCCTGGTCCTGGAACTCACCGAGACCGTGCTGATGCGCAAGGACGAGCAGATCCGCACCACCATGAGCGAGCTTCGCGACCTCGGCGTCTCCCTCGCCATCGACGACTTCGGCACCGGTTTCTCCTCGCTCAGCTACCTGCGGGAGTTCCCCATCGACGTGCTCAAGGTCGACAAGTCGTTCATCGACGACATCACCACCGACCGGCAGCAGATGGCGCTCGTCGAGGGCATCGTCCGCATCGCCGACGTCCTCGGGCTCAAGGTCGTCGCGGAGGGCATCGAGCACGAGGGGCAGCGCGAGCTCCTCGCCGACATGGGCTGCCAGTACGGGCAGGGCTTCCTGTTCGCCCGGCCGATGACCGCCCATCAGGCCGAGTCGTTCCTGCGCCGCTCCTCGACCCAGGAGGCTGCCGCGACCCCCCGCGCCGCGCTTCGCCCCGCTCCGGCGGGCCGTTCCGAACCACCCCGGCCCTCGCCCCGGCGCACACCG
This sequence comes from Streptomyces sp. NPDC054975, assembly GCF_053609105.1. NCBI lineage: Bacteria > Bacillati > Actinomycetota > Actinomycetes > Kitasatosporales > Streptomycetaceae > Streptomyces > Streptomyces sp. NPDC054975. The sequence goes on along the minus strand of NZ_JBSGWV010000013.1, from coordinate 97,112 downwards.
GCCCTCGGGGCGATCGGACCGCCACAGCGCAGGCCGGGCCACCGTGATCCCCGCTGGCACGAGCTGGAACGCCTCAAGCGCGCCAGCCCCATGTGCGACGCCGTCATCGACGAGATCGACGGCCGGAAACTGCGCGTCGAGAACCAGTGGCTCGTCGACTTCGCCTCCTGCAACTACCTCGGCTTCGACCTCGACCCCGAGATCATGGCGGCGATCGACCCCCAGGTCAGAAGCTGGGGAACCCATCCCAGCTGGTCGCGGCTGATCGGCAGCCCCCGGCTCTACCCCCGGATCGAGGAACGGCTGACCGAGCTGCTCGGCGCGCCGGACACCCTGCTGCTGCCCACCATCACCCTCATCCACCAGTCGGTGATCCCGCTGCTCGCCGGCACCGGGCAGGTCTACGTCGAGGCCCAGGCGCACCGCACGGTGTACGACGGATGCGTGGTGGCGCGCGGACAGGGCGCCACGGTGCAGCGCTTCCACGCCGACAGCCCCTGGGAGCTGGACATGCACCTGCGGTCCGTGCCGGGCGATGTCGGCCGCCTCGTCTGCATGGACGGCGTCAACAGCATGACCGGCAACTTCCCGGACCTCCGCGAGATCGCCCGGATCTGCCGTGAGAACGGCGCTCTGCTGTACGTGGACGACGCGCACGGCTTCGGCGTGATCGGCGAACGCGGCCCGGGCGAGACCTCCCCGTGGGGGGCCCGGGGCAACAGCCTCGTCCGTCACCTCGGCGAGTCCTACGAGGGCATCGTGATGGTCGGCGGCTTCTCCAAGGCGTACTCCTCGCTCCTCGCCTTCCTCGCCGTACCGCGCTGGCTGAAGGACCACCTCAAGGTCGCGGCCGCCCCCTACCTGTACTCCGGGCCCTCCCCGACGGCCTCGCTCGCCACGGCCCTCGCCGGGCTCGACGTCAACGCCGAGCGCGGCGACGCGATCCGGGCCGATCTCCACCGCAAGACGACGCGCATCCTCGACCACGTACGCGCCCTGGACATCGCCACCCCCAACACCGACGGACTGCCGATCATCGAGATCCCGCTCGCCGACGCCCAGGACCTCGAAGCCGTGGCCGCGTTCCTGTGGGGCCGGGGCATCTACGTGACGCTGGCCGGCTACCCCCTCGTCCCGCGCGACAAGGTGGGCTTCCGGATCCAGGTCACCGCGCCCAACACCGACGAGGAGATCGACCAACTCAACGCGGCGCTGACCGACCTCTCGCGGCGCTTCGCCCTGCAGCGGGTGCCCCGAAGCCCGCACGCCGGCGTCGCCGCCGGCCGGCCCGCAGACCCCCGATGAGCTCGGCGGCGGGCGCGCGGGCGCTCCGGCACAACCGCGACGCCGACTGGGATTCCTGGCCGGTCGCCGAATACCTGGCGGAGAACTACCGACAGCTGCACCCGTGCGACATCGGCGTCATCCACCACCACTCCGCCTTCTACCGGCAGTTCGCGCCCGGCAGCATCGAGCGCTCCCTGGAGTTCGGCGCCGGGCCGAATCTCTATCCACTGATGCTGGCGGCCGCGGCGAGCCGGCGCATCGACGCACTCGAACCCAGCACGGCCAATGTCCGCTATCTTCGCGGACAGCTGGCTGAGGGACCCGACACGAGTTGGCAGGCCTTCTACGCCCTCTGCCGCGAACTCGATCCAGCCCTCCCCGCGAGGTCCGGCGAGGCCCTGGCCCGGGTACGGGTCGTTCCCGGCGCCGCGGGCGACCTCCCCGCGGGGACCTACGACCTGGCCTCGATGAACTTCGTCGCCGAGAGCGTCACCGAGGACTTCGCCGAAGTAGCCGCCCTATGCGCCGGCTTCGTCCGCTCGGTGCGGCCGGGAGGGCACCTCGTGGCCGCCTTCATGGAACGCATGCCGAGCTACCGCATCGGCGACGGGCCGGACTGGCCGGCCTGTCCGGTGGACGCGGACGCGGTCCGCGCCGTCTTCACGCCGCTGACGGAGGAGCTGCGGATCAGCCGACTGGCAAAGGACCGCACCCTGCCCGAATACGGCGACACGGGCGTGCTCCTCCTGACCGCCCGGCGAACAGAGGCCTCGCGTTGGCAAAGTTAGGAACCAACATCACCCTTTTATGGTGTGTACATGCACCGTGCGTCGTCTGGTGTCCGGCATCAGGGCTCGAGCCGACGGCCTCAGGCCAGCAACTCCCGGTACAGGGCGCCGTACTGGGCCGCGAACCGCTCGGGTCCGAAGGACTCCTCGACGGTCACCCGGCCGCGCTCCGCGAGCATGTCCCAGACCCGGGGCTGTTCCAGCAGCCAGGCCAGTTGCTGCCCCGTCCTGCGGGTGTCGCCGGCCGGAGCCCGCAGAACCGCGTCCCCGAAGTCGGCGAACTGCGGAAGGTCGCTGAGGATGGCCGGCCGCCCGGTGGCCAGCGCCTGCAGGACCGTGAGCGGGATGTCCGCCTTGCCGCCGATCACCGGCTGCGGGAAGAGCAGGACGTGCGCCGAGGCCAGCAGCGCGCGCATGTCGTCGACGTAGCCCCGCACCTCCACGTCGGTCAGACCCCCGGCCCCGGCCCGCTCCCTCAGCTCCTCGCGCAGCGCGGCCGTGTGCTGCCCCGGCCGCCCGCGCACCGCCAGGACCAGCCGGAACACCGCCCCGGACCGCGCCGCCTCCGCCGCCGCCTCGACGGCGGTCACGGCGCCGCCGTGCGGGTCGAGGTGGCCGGCGTAGAGCACGGTCGGCATACCCGCGGGGCGTGGCAGGTAGGGCCACTCGCTGAGCCGGATCATGGGCGGGATCACCCGGACGTCGCCGAAGTGCGCGGCGCGCAGCCGCCGGGCCATCGACTCCGACAGCGCGACCGTCGTCCCCAGCGGCCGGGCCCTCGCCGGCAGCCGCGCCTCCGACACACCGGGCACGGTGTGGACGACGGGCCGCGCCCCCGACATCAGGGGGCGTAGCCAGGAGAAGGCAGGGAAGGCGCGTCCGATCGTCACGAACGCGTGGACCAGATCAGCGCGACGTGCCGCGACGGCCCCGGCGAGCGCGGCCTGCAGCCGGACCGGAGCGTGCGGCGAACCGCCCGGGGACCAGAGGCGGATCGCCCGGCCGACCGGCGGCGGAGGCCGGCCACGCCGCCCGGGCCACTGGCAGAACCAGAGGAAGTCCATGTCGGGCAGGGCCGCGAGCACATCCCTGGCCAGCGCCAGGCCCGAGTCGCCCACGCCGTCCAGCGGGCTGCCGGTCAGGAGCAGGATGCGCGGCGGCCGCGGGCTGACGGTCATGATCCACGTCCGGTTTCGGCCTGCGGCGCGGGCCCACCGCGCGACGGCACGCCGTCGTCCGGGCGCGGCGACCGCAGGGCCAAGGGGTGGCCCGAGGCGATGGCGGGGGTCACCCGGGCGTGGGCCATGGCTCACCCCTCCTGTCGTTCCTCGGCCGTCGGCCGCGGCCGGAACCGTCCACCAGGCGGCGCGTGAGGGCCAGGTAACGGCCCGTCATCTCGTCCCACGTGTAGCGCTGCGCCGCCGACCCCGCCTGTCGGCCCAGCGCGCGCCGCGCCCGCTCGTCGGAAGCCAGCATCCGCATCTGGTCGCCCAGCGCGGCGACGTCGAACGGCGGCACGGCCACATCGCCTCCGCCGCGCATCCAGCGCAGCGCGGGCAGATCGAAGTGGAGGATCGGCTTCCCGTAGGACATGCCTTCGAGCGCGACCAGGCCGAAGGTCTCGTGGCGCGACGGCATGACCAGGAAGGCACAGTTCCGCAGGAGGTCCCGCTTGAGCTCCTCCCCGGCGAACCCCACCCAGCGGACTTTGCCCGGGTGCGCGGCGAGCCGCGCCGCCAGCTTGCGTTCCTCCGCCTGCGTACCGCTGCCCGCCAGCAGCAGGGGCAGCGGAGGACGGCTCCGCCGGTACGCCTCCAGGAGCAGGTCGAGCCCCTTGACCCAGGCGTCGATCCGCCCCAGGAAGAGGATGTAGTCACCCGCGCCGATCCGGGCGTCGTCGATCTGCCGCTGCTCGACGCCGTTGGCGATGACCTGGACGTCCGCCCGGCTGCTGAGCCGCCGCACGGCGGAGGCGTCGGCCTCGTTCATCACCACGAGGTGCCGGTAGCAGCGCAGGCCGAGCCGCTCCACCAGGAAGAACGGGACGTGGTAGCGGCGCCGCAACGCCTCGGCGCCGCGGCCCTGGTCGATCCCGACGACCGGCGCGCGGGAGAACAGCGGGAGGAAGCTCGTCGAGAACGGTGGCGTGAAGTTCTCCAGCCACGCGTCGTGGGGCAGCCTACGGGCCAGGACGGGGAGCAGCGCCAGGAAGAGCAGGCGCCCGGCGCGCGGACCGGCCCAGAGGACCGGGAGATACACGTGGCGGATGCCGTCGCGGCGGAGAGAGGCACCGCGTCTGGCGGCCGTCACCACCGTCACATCGAAGTCGTCCGCAAGGCGTCGGGCGACCTTCTCGACCGCCACGGCGCCACCGTCCCGGTGGTCGACGTCGCCCGCTTCGTCGTAGACCGAGACGACGACCCGCTTCCGCCGCGCCGGGGGCGTGCCCTCCTCGCCGGCCGGGAGGCGCCGCGTCCGCACGATGCCGAGCACCCGCTCCAGCGCCTCGTCCGCGACCCGCGAGGGCGCGCGCTCGCCGTCGAGCCGCACGATCCCGGGCAGGTGCGAGACCCAGGACCGGTAGCGCGGGGCGGGAGCGGTCTCCACCAGCAGGGTCAGGTCGTAGCGGCGGACGAGCCGGGCGAAGCGGTCCGAGGCCCGGTGCCCGGGCGGGAAGCCGAACGCGACAAGGCCGTCCAGCGGCCCACCGTCCGTCAGCACGACGGCCGGACGGCCTCGGGAGCGTGTCACCTGCCCGCGCCGCGCGGCGCCCGTCCGTACGAACAGCTCACCGGCGTACAGCAGGGCTTGGGCACGGCGCACCCACGGTCCCCGGCGCGTGGGACCGTCAGGGCGCCGTGCCGTCTCCTCCTCATCCCTCACCCATGGAGGAGAGCCGAACCCACGGCCGAGGAAGCCGCCGTGGCGGTGGAGTGTGGTCACCGCGAAGCCGCGTTGCCGCAGGAGCCCGGCGACGCGTTCGACCTGTGAGGACCTGCCCGCGCCCGCGGGGCCGGACACCGCGATCAGGAGAGGCCGCTCCGCGTTCATGGGGTGCGCCTCCGCGGTCGCTCGGTGCCGACGAGCGGTACCCGCGGGGCGACCTCGCGGGTGACGTCGACGAGGAGCGGACGCGCCGTCGCGTGGCCGTTCGCCGCCGTGACCTCGTCGTGGAGGACGGGCGCGCGCGTGGCGACGGCGGCGGTCGTGACGGCCACCCCCTGCGGAGGGCTCGGCGTGCCGGCGAGTACGTCCCGGCCGCCGGCGAGCAAGACGGTCGCCTCGCGCACGTCGAGCCCCGTCGGGGCCTCCGGCGCCCGCACCTTGTCACAGCCGTGCGGCGGCAGCCGGAAGCGGTCTCCGTCGTGCGGCACGATGCGCACGGGTTCAGCGAGTCTCGTGGGTGTGGCCTTGCGTGGCCCGGCGGGTTCCGAGGGGCGGCCGTGTGAGCCGCTGCCGCGTCGGTTGTGCGCGGCGCGGGCGCGGACGGTACGGGAACGCCGGCGCCGGGCGGCCGTCCGCGGGCGGCGTCCTGCGGAAGAGCAGGTGTGGACCGTGGGCAGCAGCCGGTCGGTCGCTCGCCGTCCGGGGTGGGGCGTGGGGCGGCGGGCCGGGACGCGCGGGCCGCGGCGCCGGGACGCGGCGGAGGGCCAGTCGGTCACCCGTCGCAGCGGATGCGGAGCGGGTGCCGCCGGGGTCCTGCCGATCAGATGTGACCTCACGGGGAGCTTCTTCCGGCAACCGACCCTGTCGAGGGTCTGCATGCGTCCAAAATGCCTAATTTCAACCGTTAGCATCGGATTTCTGATCCGTCAAGCGTGGCGGCCTCGATCCTGCCGGCCCGCGAGACGCGGTGACGGTGCCCAGCGGTGCAGAGCGTTGTGCGGGCGCTCGTCGAGCAGCACGTCCAGGATGCGCGCGCCGTCACGGACGGTGCGGAGGTGCGACGGGCCGTGGTGGCGGGGCAGTTCGAGGCTGGGCACCTCGGCGATGCGCAGGCCGTAGTGGAGAGCGTGGGTGACCAGTTCGGCGCCGAGTTCGACGCCGTCCGGCCGCAGGTCGAGGAGGTCCACGAAGCCGCGGCGGAAGGCGCAGAAGCCGTACCAGAGATCGGTCAGTCGTTGACCGTACAACTGACGGGCGATCCGCAGCAGCGCGCCGTGTCCCACCCGGCGCACCAGTGGGTAGTCGGCGCAGTCGCCCCCGGCGATGAAGCGTGAACCCTTGACGAAGTCGTACCCGCTGTCCAGGTAGTGCAGGTAGTGCGGGATCTCCCGGGGAGACATGCTGCCGTCCGCGCCCATCAGCACGATGAGGTCGCCGGTGGCGGCGAGGAGACCCGCGTGCGGGATGTCGCCGGCCTCGCAGTTCCACGCGCCGAGCCTGCGCACGGTCACCGTGTCGCGGAGGGCGTCCGAGTGGGCGCCGGGGTCCGTACGGCCGACCAGGACGACCTCCCGGACGTCGGCGGGAATCTCGCCCAGCAGCCAGTCGGTGTCCCGATCCCCGGGACGCACCGGGACGACCAGGCTCACCGCGCGGGAATCGGCGCGCGGGGAACGGTCGGTCGACCGGCGCAGCGGATGTGGCCCGTTACCCATCGGTACGGCTTTCTCCGGAAGCTCTCGCGAATCCGAGAGCGACTTTTCTCAGGATCCTGCGCTGTATGCCGCCCCGTCAAGGCAGGCATACAATCCCCTCATGGCAGGGCGAATTGAGGACTACGCCCTCATCGGTGATCTGGAGACGGCCGCGCTCATCGGAATGGACGGTGCTGTCGACTGGTGGTGCGCCCCCCGATTCGATTCCCCTGCCTGTTTCGCCGCGATTCTGGGCGACGAGTCCCACGGGCGGTGGAGCCTCGCGCCCGCCGGAAACCGCCCGTGCAGCCGTCGGAGTTACCGGGGTGATTCCCTCGTCCTCGAATCCGTCTGGGAATCCGTCTCGGGCTCCGTACGCATCACCGACTTCATGCCGCCCCGCGAGCAGACCCCCAGGATCGTCCGACTGGTCGAGGGCATCGCCGGACGGGTCGATCTGCACGGGGAGTTGAGGATGCGCTTCAACCAGGGGCGCGTGGTGCCCTGGTCGTACGCGGTGGACCGGCGCACCGTCGCGACCGTCGCCGGGCCCGATGCCGCGTACCTCCTGTGCGGGCCGGGCGTCGAGGTCGCCATCACCGACGCGTGCACGTCCATCGACCTCTCGGTGACGGCCGGTCAGAGTGTCTCCTTCGTCCTCGGCTGGCAGCCCTCCCATTCCGCGCCGCCCAGCGTCCCCGACGTGGCTGCGGAATTGGACCGCACGCTCGCCTTCTGGGAAGAATGGACCGGTCACCTGCGTTATGACGGCCCGTATCGCGAAGCCGTCATCCGTTCGCTTCTCACGTTGAAAGCCCTCACCTACGAGCCGACCGGCGGAATCATCGCCGCCGCCACCACCTCGCTCCCGGAATGCATTGGCGGCAGGCGCAATTGGGACTACCGCTTCTGCTGGTTGCGTGATTCCACCTTCACCCTCTCCTGTCTGCTGCGCAGCGGATATCACCGGGAGGCGCTCGCCTGGAAGGACTGGCTCGTCCGCACCGTCGCAGGGGACCCCGCGGACCTGCAGCCGCTCTACGGGGTGGCAGGCCAGCGCAACCTCCCCGAGGTGCGTGCCGATTGGCTGCCCGGTTACGAGGACTCCCGACCGGTCAGGTTCGGCAACGCGGCCGTCGACCAGTTCCAACTCGACATCTACGGCGAGGTGTTGAACACCATCTACTCCGCCGTCCGGGTCGGCGTCGCCATCGACCCGCACGTCTGGAGCCTGATGGCCGCACTCCTGGAGTACGTGGAGAATCGCCGCATGGACCCCGACGAGGGCATCTGGGAAGTACGCGGGCCACGCCGTCACTTCGTCCACTCCAAGATCATGGCCTGGGTCGCCGCCGACCGGGCCCTGCGCCTCGCTCGCGTCGCGGGTCACCGCACCTCCGTCCAGCGCTGGCAGTCCCTGCGCCGCGCACTGCGCGACGAGGTGTGCGCCCTCGGCTGGAACGACGAACTGCGCACCTTCGTCCAGTACTACGGCGCCCGCCGCATCGACGCGACGGCGCTGCTGATCCCCCGACTCGGCTTCCTGCCCGCGACCGACCCGCGGGTCCTCAGCACGGTCGACGCGATGGGCCGGCTCGACGACCACGGCTTCCTGCGGCGGTACGCGGACGTGAGCAACGGCTCGGTGCACGAGGTCGACGGCCTCGACGGCGCCGAAGGGGCCTTCCTGGCCTGCACGTTCTGGTACGCCGACGCCCTGGCGATGACCGGCCGCCCGGTCGAGGCCCGCACCGTCTTCGAGCGGGTCCTCGACGTCCGTAACGACGTCGGCCTGCTCTCCGAGGAATGGGACCCCGGCACCCGCCGTCAGTTGGGCAACACCCCCCAGGCGCTCAGCCATGTCGCCCTGGTGAACACGGCGTTCACCCTCTTCGGAACCCGCCGACAGAACCGCTCACTCGCCGGGCGTGCCGCTGTGGCCTGATCCCGACGGCATCCGCGCCCCCGGCCCCACGCCGGCCTCGCCGGAAGGGACCGGCGCGCCGCGTGACGGCGGCCTTCTGATTCGTTCGGGTGCGCCCAGCGGGCGCGCCGCACCGCGCCGGGTTCGAATCGGAGCATGGCTTCCTACGACAGGCTCCGCACCGACGGCAGCGCGCAGCCCCTGGAGACCGGCACCTGGTGGTACGCCGCCGTCGCCGGTGAAGCGGCCGACTCCTTCTGCGCCCGCGTCCGCAAGCGGATGCGGCGCGCCTGCCTCGGCGCGGTCCTGCTCATGACGGTCGTCTACGCCGGGCTCGTCCTGACCGCGACGGGACAGCGCTGGGAGAACGCCGTCCTCACCGGGCGGCTGACCGACGAGACGCTGGCCGCCGCCCACGAGGCGAACCGCACGCTCCAGCACATCACGCTCTCCTCCCTCGCCGTCGCCCTGCTCGTCCTGACGGTCATCGGCGTGCTCCGCAGGCGGTACATGCTCACGGCCGCCGCCCTCGGCACCGTCGTCGTCTCCCTGGCCCTGGCCGAGGCGCTCAAGCGCTACCTCCTGGTCAGACCCGACCTGGTCGAGGCGCCCCCGCACCTGGCCCAGAACAGCTTCCCGAGCGGGCACACCACGATCGCGATGAGCGTCATGTTCGGGTTCGTCCTCGTCGTCCCGTACCGGATGCGCGGCCTCGCCGTGGGCCTGTGCGCCCTGTGGGCGACCGCCGTGGGCGCGTACACCGTGGCCGCCGGCTGGCACCGGCCCAGCGACGCGATCGCCGCCGACCTGCTCGTGCTCGCCGTCGCCTGCGGCTTCCTCGCGCTCCTCGCGCGCCGGGGCAAGGTCGCCCCCGCCCGCCGGCACCCCTTCCCGCTCCGCCACCTCTTCGTCCTCGTGCCCCTGACCCTGATCGCCGTCGGCGGACTCGGCCTCGGGACCCTCCTGCTCGTCGACTCCCTGTTCGTCCTCGACCCGGCGGACCCGTCCGTGCCCCGCCTCGCCTACCAGGCCGGACACGCCCTCGCCGCCGGGGCGGGCGCGGCCGTCGCGCTCCTGCTCCTGGCCCTGCTGCGCCGCGTCGACCTGGACGCCGGCCCCACGCCGTTCCGGGTCACGGGCACCCTCGTCGACGAGCAGGCAGGGTCCTTTCCCACCGAGGCCGATCACGAGATATCTTGATGTCGAGCAATCTCGCAGACGCAGACGTGGAGCGGAGCACACCCGGTGACTGACTCGACCATCATCTACACCCACACTGACGAGGCGCCCGCCCTGGCGACGTACTCGTTCCTGCCCGTGATCCAGGCCTACGCCTCGACGGCCGGAGTCAATGTCGAGACCCGTGACATCTCCCTGGCCGGGCGCATCATCGCCGGCTTCCCCGAGCGTCTCGAAGAGGGCCAGCGCATCGAGGACGCCCTCGCGGAGCTCGGCGCGCTCGCCAAGACGCCCGAGGCCAACATCATCAAGCTGCCGAACATCTCGGCGTCCATCCCGCAGCTGAAGGCCGCGATCGCCGAGCTCCAGGCGCAGGGCTACGCCCTCCCGGACTACCCGGACGACCCGCAGACCGACGAGGACAAGGACGTCCGCGCCCGCTACGACAAGGTCAAGGGCAGCGCCGTCAACCCGGTCCTGCGCGAGGGCAACTCCGACCGCCGTGCCCCCGCCTCGGTCAAGAACTACGCCAAGACGCACCCGCACCGCATGGGCGCCTGGTCGGCCGACTCGAAGACCAACGTCGCCACCATGGGCCAGAACGACTTCCGCTCCACCGAGAAGTCCGCGACCGTCTCCGAGGCCGGCACGCTGCGCATCGAGCACGTCGCCGCCGACGGCGCCACCACCGTGCTGCGCGAGTCGGTCCCCGTCCTCGCCGGTGAGGTCGTCGACGCCTCCGTCATGCACGTCGCCGCCCTGCGCACCTTCCTCGGCGAGCAGATCGCCCGCGCCAAGGCCGAGGACGTCCTGTTCTCCGTGCACCTCAAGGCCACGATGATGAAGGTCTCCGACCCGATCGTCTTCGGCCATGTCGTCCGCGCCTTCTTCCCGAAGACCTTCGCCGCGCACGGCGCGGCGCTCGCCGCCGCCGGTCTCTCCCCGAACGACGGCCTCGGCGGGATCCTCAACGGCCTGGCCGCCCTCCCGAACGGCGCCGAGATCAAGGCCTCCTTCGACGCCGAGATCGCCGAGGGCCCGGCCCTCGCGATGGTCGACTCCGACAAGGGCATCACCAACCTGCACGTGCCGTCCGACGTCATCGTCGACGCCTCGATGCCGGCCATGATCCGCACCTCCGGCCACATGTGGGGCCCGGACGGCCAGGAGGCCGACACCCTCGCCGTCCTCCCGGACAGCAGCTACGCCGGCGTCTACCAGGCCGTCATCGAGGACTGCCGCGCCCACGGCGCCTTCGACCCGTCGACGATGGGCTCCGTCCCGAACGTCGGCCTCATGGCGCAGAAGGCCGAGGAGTACGGCTCCCACGACAAGACCTTCGAGATCGCCACGGCCGGCACCGTCCGCCTCGTCGACGCCGCGGGCAACGTGGTCCTGGAGCAGGAGGTCGCCGAGGGCGACATCTTCCGCGCCTGCCAGACCAAGGACCTGCCGATCCAGGACTGGGTCAAGCTCGCCGTCACCCGCGCCCGCGCCACCGGCGCCCCGGCCGTCTTCTGGCTGGACGAGACCCGCGCCCACGACGCGCAGCTCATCGCCAAGGTCGAGCAGTACCTGCCGGAGCACGACACCGAGGGCCTCGAGATCAAGATCCTCTCCCCGGTCGAGGCCACGAAGTTCTCCCTGGAGCGCATCCGCCGCGGCGAGGACACCATCTCCGTCACCGGCAACGTCCTGCGTGACTACCTGACCGACCTCTTCCCCATCCTGGAGCTGGGCACCAGCGCCAAGATGCTGTCGGTCGTCCCGCTGATGGCGGGCGGCGGCCTCTTCGAGACGGGCGCCGGCGGCTCCGCCCCGAAGCACGTCCAGCAGCTCGTCAAGGAGAACTACCTCCGCTGGGACTCCCTCGGCGAGTTCTTCGCCCTGGCCGCCAGCTTCGAGCACCTGGCCACCACCACGGGCAACGCCCGCGCCCAGGTCCTCGCCGACACCCTCGACCGCGCCACCGGCACCTTCCTCAACGAGGACAAGTCGCCGACCCGTCGCGTCGGTGGTATCGACAACCGCGGCAGCCACTTCTACCTGGCCCTGTACTGGGCCCAGGAGCTGGCCAAGCAGACCGACGACGCGCAGCTCGCGGAGGCCTTCGCCGGCCTGGCCAAGACCCTGGGCGAGCAGGAGGAGACCATCGTCTCCGAGCTCAACGCCGTCCAGGGCTCCCCGGCCGAGATCGGTGGCTACTACCAGCCCGACCCGGTCAAGGCCGCGGCCGTGATGCGTCCGTCCGCCACCTTCAACGAGGCCATCGCGTCCCTCGCCTGATCCCGGCGCGACAGCTCGTACCGCCCCGGCCGGAATTCCTCCGGCCGGGGCGGTCCCGTCGGTGGCGGATGTGGCAAACGGGTGTGAACCTGGATGGATGAGCTGGGCATCATGGACGACCCCCGGCGTCTACACCGGGCGCGGTGGGGTGCTCACCGACGAGGTCGGTGCGGTCACGGGAGACCTGACCGTGCACACCACCTGGGCAGATGGCGAAGCACGCGTAGCCGTGCAGTACACCGGCGCCTCCGACTGGTTCACCATGGCGGGCAGTCCGGTGCCGTGCTCCTCCGAGGCGGAGAGCCGTGACCTCCACGAGGCCGTCGTCGAAGCGGTACGGGTAGGGCAGGCGGCGACCGTGCCGTGCCTGCCGAGCCCACCCGCGTAAGGCGGACGCCTGCCGCAGACAGGGCGACCCCGCCCATGAAAGTGTTATCCCACCCGCTCCCATGGGTCTCCTCACGACGGGACGGACAGACCCAGACGAGGGAGCAGGGCACATGCAGAGCGACGAGCGCGGCACCGCCGCACTGGTGGCCGCGGCCGCGTCCGGGGACCCGGACGCCGGTGAGCGGCTCGTCCGCGCGTACCTTCCGCTGGTCTACAACATCGTCGGCCGCGCCCTCGACGGGCACGCGGACGTCGACGACGTCGTCCAGGAGACGATGGTCCGCGCCCTCGACGGCCTGCCCGGCCTGCGCGACCCCGCGCGCTTCCGCTCCTGGATCGTCGCCATCGCCATGAACCAGATCCGCCGACGCTGGCGCGACCGGCAGAACGGACCCGTGCCCGGCCTCGACCGCGCGGCCGAACTGGCCGACCCCGACGGCGACTTCGTCGACCTGGCCATCCTCCGGCTCGGCCTCTCCGGCCAGCGGCGCGAGGTCGCGGAGGCCACGCGCTGGCTGGACGAGAGCGACCGCGAGGTGCTCGCCCTGTGGTGGCTGGAGACCGGCGGTGAACTCGACCGCTCCGAGCTCGCCGAGGCGCTCGCCATCACCCCGGCGCACGCGGCCGTCCGCGTCCAGCGGATGAAGGAGCGCCTGGAGACAGGCCGGACGGTCGTCCGCGCGCTGGCAGCCCGGCCGCGCTGCGAGGACCTGGCCCGGCTGACCGCCGACTGGGACGGCCACCCCTCCCCGCTCTGGCGCAAGCGCCTCGCCCGCCACGTCGCCCCCTGCCCGCGTTGCCTCCCGCCGCGCAGCGACCTCGCCCCGGCCGAGGCGCTCCTGGTGGGCCTCGGCCTGGTCCCCCCGCTCCTGCTGGGGGCCGCCGCGCGCCCGGAGACCCAGGCGGCAGCCTGGGCTGCGGAGGCCGGCCCGTACGGGCAAGCGGCACCGGAGCCCTTGATGGACCCGACTCCGGCCCCGGTCGAGCCGGGAGCCGGTTCCGGGGCCGTCGAGTCCGTGGCCGGTGGAGGCACCGCGGGCGGGGGATCGCTCGGGCGTGCCTGGATCGCCGGGGCGGTGGCCGTCGGCGTACTCGGCGGGCTCATCCTGCTCGTACCGTCCGAGCCCGAGGCGCGCGAGCCGGCACCCGCCGCGCCCGCGGCGGCGCCCCCCGCGCCGACGACCGCGCCCCGGCCCAGCCCCACCACCTCCACACCGACGCCCACGCCCACCCGGCCGCCGTCCCCGACGGCGAAGCCCACGCCGACCCGGACGCCCACAGCGGAGGAGCGGCTGACCCGGCTGGTCAACCAGCGGCGCGCGGAGGAGGGTTGCGCGCCCCTGCGGACCGACCCCCGGCTCACCGGCGCGGCCCGCGCCTACGCCCGGGACATGGTGCGGCGCGGCTACTACGCGCACAGCAGCCCCGAGGGCCGGTTCGCCGACGCGCGGATGTCGGCCGCCGGATACGAGTGGTCCGCGTGGGCCGAGAACCTGGCACGCGGCAACTCCGACCCGGCCGCCGTCTTCGACGACTGGATGGACGGCGCGATGCACGAGCGCAACATGCTGAACTGCGACTACCGCGACACCGGCGTCGCCGCCGTGCCCGGGCCCGACGGCACGGTATGGGTGCAGAAGCTGGCCGCTCCCGCGCCCTGAACCCGCCTTGGCGGACCGGGCGGCCGGATCAGCGCCGGGTACCGAAGTTCTGTACCCACCAAGGCCCGTTGGCCGTCAAGGTCACCCCCACACCGATGTCCTTGAACGAGCAGTTGAGGATGTGGCGGCGGTGTCCGTCGCTGCTCATCCAGTCGTCCATCGCCTCCGTGGGGGTCTTCGGGCCGCGGTGGATGTTCTCCGCCCACCTCGCCCACGCGTACCCGGCCGCCGTGATCCGGTCGCCCGCGTCCCTGCCCTCGGGTGAGCTGTGGTCGTAGTAGGCACGGTCCGCCATGTCGTCAGCGTGCCCCTGCGCGGACGCGCGCAGCCGGCCGTCGACGCGCAGCGGAGAGCAACCTGCCTTGTCCCGCTCGGCGTTGGCGAGCGCGACGACCTGGTCGACGTACCGCGCGACCTTCCCGCCGCCGGAGGCCTTCTCCGCCGGGGCCTGCGCCTTCTCCGGCGCCGGGGCCTGCGCGGGCGGCGCGGAGACCGAGGCGGAGACCGGCGCGGACGGCTTCGGGGCGGCCGGGGCCCCGGACCGGGACGCGGAGGGTACGGCGGACGGCGCGCCGGAGGGCGTGGCCCGCGGGGGAGCGGCCTCGGCCTGCGGCAGGGCGCCGGCGGGCGCGGCCGGGGACAGGGCGGTCGGCGGCCCCGACCTCTCGGTGAGGGGCGCCACATTCGTGAGGGTGACGTCCTCCGAACGGGTGCCCTTCCCGGACGGAGTCCCCAGCGACGCCACGTACACCCCGGTGGCCACCGTGAGGACGACCGTCGCCGTGCCCGCGAGCGTCACGGCCGTACGGAAGGACGGCACCCGGCGGGCACGGTGTGCCGTTCTGCCGCCTCTGCGATGGCGGCCTCCGCCGCTCGTCCGCTGCTCCTCGCGACCGGGCTCGTGGTGCTGGTCGCGACCGGGCTCGTCGTGGTGCTGCATGGGCTCCGCTCTCTCTTCTCCGGGCCGCCGGACCGTCCGGCGCAGGGGGAGAGCCGCCGGGGCGGCGGTCATAACACTGTCCGGCGCGGAACTCGCCGACACACCTCGTCAACGTGGTCCGTCAACGCGCCGCCCCGTGGAGCCAGCGCATCACTCGTGCGGCACGACCGCCACCGGGCACGGGGCCAGATGGAGCGCGGCGTGCGCCACCGAACCGATCCGCGGCCCGATCGCCCCGCGCCGGGCGCGGCGGCCCACCACCAGGAGCTGGGCGGCGCCCGAGGAGGACAGCAGCACCTGTCCCGCGCTCCCGATCTCCACGTGCTCGGTCACCGGGACATCCGGGAACCGCTCCCGCCACGGCGCCAGGGCCTCGCGCAGCGCCTTCTCCTCGTACGGGACAAGGCCGCCGGCCTCGTCCGCCAGCGCCATCGATCCGGGGCTGTAGGCGTACAGGGCCGGCAGGTTCCATGCCCGTACGGCCCGGAGCGACGCGCCGCGCGCCGCCGCCGCGGCGAACGCGAAGCCGAGCGCGGGGGCGCTGTCCTCCGGCTCGCCCAGCTGCCCGACGACGACCTCGCCGCCCTCGCCCGCCGCTGCCGCGTCGTCCCGCGCCCGGACCGCCACGACAGGCCGGGTGGCGGCCGCGATGATCTGCTGTCCGTAGGAACCGAGCAGGAAGCCCGCCACCACGCCGTACCCGCGTGAGCCGATGACGAGCATCTCCGCCCGCTCCTCGGTGCCCAGCAGCGCGGCGACCGGGGTGTCGGGCACGATGTCCGTGGTGAGGTCGAGGCCGGGATGCCGCCCGGTGATCGCCGACTCGGCCGCCGTCAGCACCTCGGTCGCCATCCGTTCCTGGTGCGTACGGTCCTGCTTCAGCGGAATGTCGAGCGGTTCCCAGCGCCAGGCGTGCACCAGCCGCAGGGGCAGCCCGCGGCGCGACGCCTCGCGGGCGGCCCAGTCGGCCGCGGCGAGGCTCTCGGGCGAACCGTCGACTCCGGCGACGATCTCACGACTCATCAGGTTGCCTCCCTCGGTCCATGGCGGCCGGGCGTCTCGCCCGGCCGTCCTCTTCTCCTCTCCAGCTTGTGCCCATCGGCCGTCGAACGAGAGGGCCGGAGGTCCCGACATGCCGATCGGCCACCTCAGGCGAGCAACCGGAGCCCCGGTCTGGTCCCGTGGAGGTAGTGGTCGCCGATGTCGCGCAAGCGGTGCGGCGAGGAGGAGTGGGCGGTCAGAGCACGGGCGTTGCGCCAGAAGCGGTCGAAGCCAGGCCCGCCGCCCGGGGCGTCGGCGGTGCCCGCGCCGTCGACGAGTTCGAGGATCCGGGTGGTGATCCGTACCGCGGCCCGGCTCGTCACGGCCTCGGTCGCGGAGACGAGGACGGCGATGTCGGCGCGCTCCTCGACCCCGAGCCCCGGTCCGGCGGACAGGCCGCGCGCGAGGGCGTCCGTGGCGCGCTCGACGACCGCAGCGGCCGCGTGGGCGGCGGTGACCAACTCGCCGTAGGAGAGCAGAAGGTAGGGATCCTCCTGGCCCGTCGGCTCGTTCGCGAGCGGGGCGGCCCGGGTCGCGCGGCTGACGTCGCGGGCCTCGGCCAGGGCGCCCTCGGCGGTGCCGAGCCCGACGTGGACGAGAAGGAGCCGGAGCGCGAGCGGGGCGAGCGTGGTGAACGGCGCGACGGCGTGCTCGTCGCGGGGGAGCGAGCCGAGGATGTCCCCCGCGCCCACCTGGAGCTGATCGAACGTCACGGTCCCGGCTCCCGCCAGGCGCTGTCCGATCCGTTCGGTCCCGGCCTCGACGAACACCGCCGGATCCGCCGGATCCACGAGGACGACCAGGAGATCCCCGGTCTCCGGACAACGCGCCCCGACGACCAGCCGGTCGGCGACGGCCACCCCGGAGTCGAAGGACCGGCGCCCGTCGAGGAGGCGGCCGCCGCGTGCCCGGGTGAGGGTGGGTTCGCTCCCGCCGCTCCTCGTACGGGACGGTTCGATGCCGCCGGCGAGCAACCGGCCCTCCCGTGCCGTGTCGTCCTCGAAGGAGGTGTACGGCACCGGCGCCGAGGCCCCGAGGAAACGGGCGCTCCAGGCGAGGGCGTGGTGGTGGGCGAGGAGTTCGCCGATCGAGCTGTCGGCCGCGGAGATCTCCCGGACGACCGCGCAGGCCGCTCGCCAGTCGGTGCCCCGCCCTTCGGCGCCCGGCGGGGTGAGCAGCGCCAAGAGCCCGGCCTCCCGCAACCGGGCCGCCTCGTCGAAGGGCGGCTTTCCGGCCCGGTCCCTGGTCGGCGCGTCGGAGGCGAGGTCGTCGGCGAGCTCGCGGGTGACACGGGGCCAGATCTCGTCATCGCCCCGGCGTTCGGCGGGCGGGGAGACAGGGCGTGGCGCTGACTTCTTCGACGTTCTCACGTCACCTCACAGGATCCCGAGTTTCCCCAGTGGAATAGTAGGAATATTGCCAGAGGGATGACGAGGCCCCAAGAGGCGTTCACATCATGAACAGTTGAATCCCACACCCCGAGACGGAGAGGCTGATCAGGGATTGGTCCAGGCGTCCGGGGACTCCGCGAGTTCGGCGATCTCGAGCGGCAGCTTCGCCGCCGCCACGTCCGCGAGGGAGACCCCGTCGAGGACCTGGCGCACGTTCGCCCGCAGGGCGATCCAGAGGGGCAGCAGCGACTCGGCAGGACCCGTGTACGAGAGCTCGGGCGGGCGCACCCCGCGCACGGACACGAGGGGACCGTCCACGCAGCGGATCACGTCCGCGATCGAGATCGAGTCCGCGGGCCTGGCCAGCCAGTACCCGCCGTTCCCGCCCCGCTGGCTCTGCACCAGACCGCCCCGGCGCATGTCGCCGAGGATGCCCTCCAGGAACTTGTGCGAGATGTCCTGGCATGCGGCGATCGTCTCGGCCTTGACCGGCCCCGTGTCCTGGTCGGCGGCCAGCTGAAGCGCGGCTCGCACCGCGTAGTCGGCCCTGGCTGAGATGCGCATGCCCGCATTATTCCGCACCTCCGTGACCGTTTCGTACGCCAGGAGGCGCACGAGAACCGTCCCGGCGCGGTGCCGTCACCCCACGCGGCGCCCCGTGAGCGGGTCCGTCGCGTCGCCGCTGCCCGCCCGTACACCCTGAAGGAAGGCGCTCAAGGCCTCCAGCGAGGTCCGCGACGGCTCCCACTCCAGCTCCCGACGGGCCCGCTCGGTCGCCAGCAACGGCAGTCTCAGGACCGCGTCGAAGAGGTCGGGGGAGGCCGCGGCGACCCGTAGCCGCCAGGCCGTCGAGAGCAGACCGCGTACCGCCCCGGTCGGCACCTTCACGGGCCGGGCGTCCAGGAGTCCGGCGAGCACGGCCGTGTCGACGACCGGGTCGGCGGCGATGTTGAACGCGCCCCGGACGTCCCGTACGAGCGCCCGGCGATAGGCGTCGGCCGCGTCGTCGGTGTGCATCGCCTGGAACCGCAGCCCGTCCAACTCCGGCAGGAGCGGCAGCAGTTCCGGACGCATCAGCCAGCCCGGGAAGAACCGGCCCGCGAAGATCCGCCGCTGCTCGCTGGCCGACTCCTCCTTGAAGAGGAAGCAGGGACGCATCCGCACCACCCGGGTCTGGGGGTGGTCGCGCTCGAAGGTGTCCAGGACGCGTTCCAGGTACGCCTTCTCACGGGTGTACGCGGCGCCGGGCCAGCCATGGGTCGGCCAGGCCTCCGAGACGGGAGCCCCGTTCCCGGGCCCCGGGGAGTAGGCGCCGACGGACGAGGCGTACACCAGCGCCGGTACGTGGGCCGCCGCCACCGCGTCGAAGACGCGCAGCGCCCCGAGGACGTTGGTCCGCCAGGTCTGGGCCGGTTCGTGGGTCGGCTGGAAGGCCCAGGCGAGATGGACGACGGCGTCGGCGTCCTCGATGTACCGCGCGAGTCGTGGCTCGTCGCCCTCCAGCGACAGATCCACCTCGGCCCACTCGGTCTTCTCGAGCGACAGCGTGGGTCTGCGACGGGCGAGACCGAGGACGGAGGTGACCTGCGGCTCCCGCTCCAGGAGCCGGAGCAGACTCGTCCCGACGTTTCCCGTCGCACCCGTGACGACGACCTTCAACCCCTCACTCGCCTTCATGCAATCGACCTTCCGCCATCTCGGCCGCGAGCGCACGCCGGAGCGGGTCCGTGACGGACCGTGTTCGCATGGGTCGCGCGGGTGACGCGTCGACCTGAATATGGAGCGACGGAGGGAGGGGGTCGCGCCAGGAGGACATGATGTTGATGCCTGACAGGAACACGGTCGACCGGCTGCTGCGGCACTACCGGGCCCAGGAACGAGGGGTCCTGGCCAGGCCCTGCGACCTGTCGATCCGCCGCCGCTTCGAGGACACCGCGTACACGTTGTGCGTGCTGATGGGGGAGCGGACCGCGCGCGAGGCGGTACACGCCGCCGAACGATACGTCGGAGGCGCGAGCCCCGCGCCCCGCCAGACGCTGGAACGGCTCCCCGGCTCCTGACCGGCCGCATTCGGCGGCGTGGCCCGTGGCCCGCCGCCGACCGCCCGCGCCAGGGCCTCAATGGGGCAAACGGTGCGTTCCTGGGCATGAGTGGGGTAGACCCCTGTACGAGCAGGAAGGGAGGCGGGTGACCCGATGGCCTCGGAGCGCTTCGCCGTCACGGCCGAGCCCGGCCCGCAGCCCGGTGCCGTGGTGCTCTCCCTCACGGGGGAACTCGACCACGACACGGCGGACACGCTGCGGCACGCGCTGGAGGAACAGAACGGCGCGGTTCGGATCCTGGTCGACTGCGAGCAGCTGCACTTCTGCGACTCGACCGGGCTGAACGTGCTGCTACGGGCCCGGCTCCAGGCGCTGGAGGCCGGTGGCCGGCTGGAACTGGCCGGACTGCGACCGCCCGTCTCCCGGATGTTCGAGATCACGGGTGCGCGGACCGTGTTCCGCGTGTACGACAACGTGACCGAGGCGCTCACCGACGGGCAGGCGGGCGGTTAGGCGCGGGATGGCGGAGGGAGTCGTGGGCGGGAACGCCGTGGACGAGGGCCAGGTCCGGCGGCTGATGCTGTTCGGGACCAAGGGCGTCGTGATGCGCTGCCGTGACTTCACGGCGGAGGCGCTCGGCGACTGGGGGTGGATGCCGGCCGAGGACGACGAGGGGCGGGAGCGGGCCGAGGACGTCCTGCTGCTGGTCTCCGAGGTGGTCACCAACGCCTGCCTGCACGCCGACGGCCCCGAGGAACTGGTCCTGCGCCACCGCGACGACCACCTGCGGGTCGAGGTCTCCGACGCCAGCCCCGAGCACCCGAGGCGACGGCAGCCCAGAGCACCCTCGCTCCCCGGCGGGCACGGCCTGATGGTCCTTGACCGCCTGGCAGGAGCTTGGGGCTCCGAACCACGCGGTCAAGGCAAGGTCGTCTGGCTGGAGATCAACCGCCGCTGACCCGTTCCGGTCCGTCCTCCAGGAGGCCCGTGCGGAGTTCGTCCAGGACGCGGGCGAGGAGACGGGAGATGTGCATCTGCGAGAGGCCGAGCCGCTCGCCGATCTGCGCCTGGGTCAGCTCCTCACCGAAGCGCAGCTCCAGGATCCGGCGGTCCCGCGCGTCGAGCTCCGCGATCAGCGGCTTGAGCGACTCCAGCGCGTCGATCAGCTCGAAGGCCCGCTCCTCCGCCCCGAGCCGCCGGGCCCCCGCCGTCACGGTCGTCTCGTCCTCCCCGGTGGGGGTGTCGAGCGACCGGGCGACATACCCGTTGGAGGCCTGCTCGCCCTCCGCCACACTCTCCTCGTCGAGGTGCAGATGGGCGGCGAGCTCCGCCCGGGTCGGGCGCCTGCCCAGACGCTGCTCCAGCGTGTCGACGGCCTTCGCGAGGTCGATGCGCAGCTCCTGGAGGCGGCGCGGCACTTGGACCGCCCAGCTGGTGTCACGGAAGAAACGTTTCATCTCGCCGACGATCGTGGGCAGCGCGAAGGCCGAGAACTCCACGTCCCGGCCCGTCTCGAACCGGTCGATCGCCTTGATCAGGCCGATCGTGCCGACCTGGATGATGTCTTCCGTCGGCTCGGCTCGGTTCCGGAAGCGGCGGGCCGCGAACTTCACCAGGCTGAGGTTCAGCTCGACCAGCGTGTTCCGTACGTACGCGTGCTCCGGCGTACCTTCCTCCAGGCCCTCGAGCCGGGCGAAGAGCGCGGTCGAGAGCGCCTGGGCGTCGCCTGTGCTCACCTCGGTGGGCCGGTCGACCTCGGGCAGACCGTCCAGCGCGCGCTCGCGCACGGCAGCCGGATCCGCCTCTGTGCGGGTGGTGACGAGATGGTTCCGTGGCGTGGACATGAGGCTTCCTCGACGGGTTGGGCGAGCCTTCGCCGCCAAGTCGGGCGGCGGGGGCTCCGTCGTTCGAGCGTTCAGAGAGAAGCATTCCCTGAATGGGGGGTTTGACACCGTATGTCCGGGAAGCGGCATTCTATGGCGACGACGGAACGCGAGGACGCCGGGCTCGCCCGCCGCTACGAGCTTCGGGAGGGCCCGGGGGTAGTGGGGGAGTGCCGCGACCTCGTCCGGCAGGCACTGCGGGACTGGTTCGGCCCGGTCGGCGATGCGCGGGATGTGCTCGTCGAGGACGTGCTGCTGCTGGTGTCGGAGGTCGTGACCAACGCGTGCACGCACGGTGGCAGACCGTACGAGCTGCGCCTCGACGGCTCCGGAGGGCGGCTCTGGGTCCAGGTGAGCGACAGCAGCCCGGTACGCCCCCGCCCGCGAGGCCCGCACGTGGCGAGCCGACCCTCCGGGCACGGCCTCTACCTGCTCGAACGGCTCTCGACCGCCTGGGGGTGGCTGCCGCGCGGGCAGGGGAAGGCGGTCTGGTTCGAGCTCGAGATCCCGGACGCGGCCCCGGCGCTCGGCCGCGTCTAGAGACGGCGGACGCCGCTGAGGCCCACCGGACGCGGCTGAGGCCGGCCAAAGCTGAGGCCCACCAGATGGGGGCCGTGCCTGTACGCCCGCGCCTGTCCCGCCTCCCAGGCGGGCCCGTAGACCCCCGTGGCGGTCCCGCCTCTCAGTCAGGCCCGTAGGCCCCCGCGTCTGTCCCGCCTCCCAGGCGGGCCCGTAGACCCCGTGGTGGTCCCGCCCCCGGG
This sequence comes from Streptomyces sp. NPDC054975, assembly GCF_053609105.1. Classification (NCBI taxonomy): domain Bacteria; kingdom Bacillati; phylum Actinomycetota; class Actinomycetes; order Kitasatosporales; family Streptomycetaceae; genus Streptomyces; species Streptomyces sp. NPDC054975. Next base: position 74,959 of record NZ_JBSGWV010000013.1, on the reverse strand, counting down.
CGTGCCCGGAGGCACCGGCGTGCTTGTCTCGGGGCCGACCTCATAGATCACCGGCGGTGCCGCCACGCCGGGCCGTGCCTAGAGTGGAGAAGCGGGGCCCGATCCGGCCACCCCGGCCGCGTACCGGCCCCGCCGCGTACCGGATCCGGTCGCGTACCGGACACGTACCCCTCCGCGCAGCGGGAGGACCGCGATGGAGAGTTCCCACCGGGCGGCCGCGTCCGACGAGCCGCGCGTGCCACCCGACCGACTCACCGACGACCGACTCACCGACGACCGACTCGGCGACGACCGACTCGGCGACGACCGACTCGGCGACGACCACCGCGACGGTCGCCTCCCCGACGACCAGAGCCGCGACGGTCGCCTCCCCGACGATCAGGTCCGCGACCCCCGATCCCCCGACGACGGGCTCGCCCGGCTTCTCGCCGGGCTCACCGCGGTCCGGGACGGCGACCTGTCCGTGCGGTTGCCGGAGTCCGCCGGTGGCGTCCTCGGCGAGATCGCGGCGGTCTACAACGACATGGTCGACCAGCTCTCCCTGGTCACGTCCGAGATCACGCGCGTCGCGGGAGAGGTCGGCGGGCAGGGCCTGCTCGGCGGGCGGGCCCGCGAGCCGCGCGTCAGCGGGGTGTGGCGCGAACTGACCTCCGGCGTCAACACGATGGCCGACAACCTGACCTCCCAGGTGCGCTCCATCGCCCAGGTGGCCACCGCCGTCGCCCAGGGCGACCTCACCCGCAAGATCCGGGTCGACGCCCGAGGCGAGATCCTGGAGCTGAAGGAGACCATCAACACCATGGTCGACCGGCTGTCCTCCTTCGCCGAGGAGGTCACGCGGGTCGCCCGCGAGGTCGGTACGGAGGGCAAACTCGGCGGCCAGGCCACCGTCCACGGCGTCTCCGGCACCTGGAAGGACCTCACGGACAACGTCAACTCCATGGCCGACAACCTGACCAACCAGGTCCGCAACATCGCCCAGGTGACCACGTCCGTCGCCCAGGGTGATCTCACCAGCCGCATCGACGTCTCCGCGCGCGGCGAGATCCTGGAGCTCAAGACCACCATCAACACCATGGTCGACCAGCTCTCATCCTTCGCCGCCGAGGTGACCAGGGTGGCCCGCGAGGTCGGTACGGAAGGCCAACTGGGCGGCCAGGCCGAGGTGGAGGGCGTCTCCGGCACCTGGAAGCGCCTCACCGAGAACGTCAACGAACTCGCCGGGAACCTGACCCGCCAGGTCCGGGCCATCGCCGAGGTCACCAGCGCCGTCGCCGAGGGAGACCTCACCCGCTCGATCACCGTCGAGGCCCCAGGCGAGGTCGGCGACCTGCGGGACAACATCAACGCGATGGTCGAGTCGCTGCGCGCCACCACCCGCGCCAACGAGGAGCAGGACTGGCTCAAGACCAACATCGCCCGGCTCGCCGGCCTCATGCAAGGCACCCGCACCCTGCCGGACATCGCCGACCTCATCATGACCGAGGTGCCCCCGCTGGTCTCCGCCCAGTACGGCGCCTTCTTCCTCGCCCGCCACGACGAGCGCGGCACCGAACTCGTCGTGACCGCCTCCTACGGGGCCCCCGAGGACCCGGACGCCCCACCCCGCCGCTTCCGCCTCGGCCAGTCCCTCGTCGGCCAGGCCGCGCGCGACCGCCGCACCCTCGTCGTGGAGGGAGTGCCGGCCGGCTACGCCACCATCGCCTCCGGAGCCGGCTCCGGCGAACCGGCCATGCTGGTCATCCTCCCGATCGTCGTGGAGGACCAGGTCCTCGGCGCCGTCGAACTCGCCTCGCTCCAGCCCTTCACCGCACTCCACCGCGACTTCCTCGAACGGTTCGTGGAGACCGCGGGCGCCGTCGTCAGCTCCCTCGTCGCCAACCTCCGTACCGACGAACTCCTGGGCCAGTCGCAGCGGCTCACCGACGAACTGCGTTCGCGTTCACAGGAGTTGCAGGCGCGCCAGAAGGAACTCCAGCGCTCCAACGCCGAGCTGAAGGAGAAGGCGGCCCTCCTCGCGGACCGCAACAAGGACATCGAGTCCAAGAACCTCGTCATCGAGCAGGCCCGCCAGGAACTGGAGGCGCGTGCGCAGCAGCTCTCCCGGACCTCCATGTACAAGTCCGAGTTCCTCGCCAACATGAGCCACGAGCTGCGCACCCCGCTCAACAGCCTGCTGATCCTGGCCCGGTTGCTCGCCCAGAACCCGGAAGGGAACCTGACGGAGAAGCAGGTCGACTACGCCGAGGTCATCCACTCCGCCGGCTCCGATCTCCTCCAGCTGATCAACGACATCCTCGACCTGTCCAAGGTCGAGGCGGGCAAGATGGACATCCGGCCCGAGCGCTTCGGGCTCCACCAGCTCCTGGAGTACCTGGAGGCGACCTTCGGACCCGTGGCCGACGAGCGCGGCCTGGCCTTCTCCATCACCGTCTCCTCGGACGTTCCGGAGGAACTGACCACCGACGAGTCGCGGCTGCGGCAGATCCTGCGCAACCTGCTCTCCAACGCCCTGAAGTTCACCGACTCGGGCGCGGTGGAGTTCATCATCGAGTACGCCGACCCGGACGAACCGCCCCTCGAACTGCGCGGGAACGCACCCGTGCTCGCCTTCCGCGTCAGCGACACCGGGGTCGGCATCCCCCCCGAGCGCCTCGAAGAGATCTTCGGCGCCTTCCAGCAGGGCGACGGAACCACGGCCCGCCGCTACGGCGGCACCGGACTCGGGCTCTCCATCAGCCGCGAGGTGGCCGGGCTCCTCGGCGGCGCGATCGAGGTCCGCTCCACACCTGGCCAGGGCAGCGCCTTCACGTTCTACCTCGCGACCGCCGGGCCCACGGCCCCGGATTGGGCGGGCGCCGGGGAGTCGGGCGAAGGACGGCCCGCCGCCGGTACCGACCGCGCCACCGGAGCGCCCGGAACCCTCCGCACCGGCCCCCACCAGGACCCCACGACCTCCGGCCGTACCGTCCTCGTCGTCGACGACGACGTGCGCAACGTCTACGCGCTCACCGAGGTGCTGGAACGGCACGGCGTCCACGTCCTCCAGGCCGACAGCGGCAAGGCGGGACTCGCCCTCCTGGAGACGCACGACGAGGTCGAACTCGTCCTGATGGACGTGATGATGGCGGGCATGGACGGCTACGCCACCACCGAGGCGATCCGCGACCTCCCCGGCCGCCGACACCTGCCGGTCATCGCCGTCACCGCCAAGGCCATGCCGGGCGACCGCGCCCGCGCCCTCGCCGCCGGCGCCAGCGACTACGTCGCCAAGCCGGTCGACGCCGACGAGCTGATGGCCAAGGTGCGGCAGTGGCTGACCGGCCCCACCCCTTGACCTCGCGAGGCACCGAAACCCGCCCAGCCGTTCGCGTAGGAGCACGGCGGCCGAGCAGCCCGTCCAGCCCGTCACCGTACGAGCACGGCGGTCGCGCAGGCCGCGCCGGGCGACCGCGCGAGCACGCGGCCGAGCAGGCGCACCCCGCCTGCCCCTGTACGAGCACAGCGGCCGAGCAGGCCCGCGCCCGGCGTCACCGTACGAGCACGGCCACGATGCTCGTGTCGTCGTCCGTGTCGCCGCCGGCGGTTTCCAGGAGCCGTGCCACCTGCTCGTTCGGCGGGTAGCCACTGAGGAGTTCGGCCTGCGCGGCCAGCCGGGCGAGCCCCTCGTCCAGGCCGTCGTGGCGGCGCTCGATCAGGCCGTCCGTGTACAGCAGCAGGGTGTCCCCCGGCTGCAGCGAGGTCCTCCGCTCCTCGTACGCGTACGAGGGCACGGCGCCCAGCAGGACGTCCTGCGGCGGGTCGATCAGCCGCGCCTCCCCGTCCCGTACGAGAAGCACCGGCAGGTGCCCCGCGCTCGACCAGACCAACTCCCGTTCCGCCGGGTCGTACAGCGCGCAGACCGCCGTCGCCGTCGGATACCCGCTCGTGCGCAGCGTCACCTCGTTGAGCCACTCCATCAGCCGCCGCGGCGACTCCCCCGTACAGGCAAGGCCGCGCTGCGCGTTGTGCAGGGCCACCATGCCGGTCACGGACTCGATGCCGTGGCCGGCGACGTCACCGACCGCGACGAGGACCTTCCCGGAGGGCAGCGGCTGGACGTCGTACCAGTCGCCGCCCACGCGGTACTCCTCGGCCGCAGGCCGGTACCGGGCCGCCACCACCAGGCCCGGGAACTCCTGGAGGTCCGGCACCTCGGGCACGATCGCCTGCTGGAGCTGGAGCGCGATCTGGTGCCGGAGCTCCGCCCGGGTCCGTACCGCCGTCAACTGGTCGAACGTCGCGTTCAGCGCCGCCTCGACGCGGCGGCTCGCGGACACGTCCTGGTACACCCCGGCGAAGCCGGTGACCGCTCCGGCGTCGAGGAGCGGCTCGGCCGCCACCCGGACGTGCCGGACCGTTCCGTCACCGAGAATGATCCGCAGCACCGTCTGCGCCCCGGTACGGCGCTCCGTCAGCGTCTTGAGCAGGTCGGTCAGCGCCTCCCCGTCCTCCGGGTGCACCAGTCCCCGCATCCCGAGCAGGGGTACGGGAGGCTCGTCACGGGCCCGGCCGAAGAGGGCGTACGCCTGCTCCGACCACACCGCGCCGCCGTCGGTCAGGCTGTCCTGGAACAGGGCCACGCTCTGCAGCCGGGACACCGCGCGCTCCGACGCGAGCCCCGGATCGGTGGCGGCGTGCCACAGCACGACCGCCCGCTCCGCCCCGGCCGGCAGCACGCGTACGTCGAGCAGCGTCGTGGAGTCGTCGTCGACCTGGTCCGCGGGCCCCGTCGGCGCCGATGCCGGCAGCCGTGCCACGCGCTGGGTCCGGGCCGTCCGGAGGGCGCGCCTGGCCAGATGGGCGAGGTCGGCGTGGAGCCGGGGGAGGGCGAGCGCCAGCGACCGGTCCTCGGCCGGTGGCGCGCCTCCGAGGGCCGCGACGGCGTAGTCGTTGAGGTGCTCGACCGTCGGCGGTGAGGTGGGTGGTGAAGTCGTCGGTGCGGTCGGCGACGAAGGGGGCGGCGAGGTGGGTGCCGACGGTGGTGGGGCCAGCCGCAGCAGCATCGCCGGGTGGACGAGGGCGTCCAGGACGTCCACCAGGCCCGGAACGGCCGAGGAGGGCGAGTCGGCCGCGTCGAGGACGGTGCCCGCGACGTCGATCAGCCCCACCAGCGCCCTCTTGAGGGCCGCGTCGAAGACGACGGGCCCCGGCCAGGCGACCAGGGCCAGGCCGACCGTCGCCCCGCGCGACTGCAGGGCGAGGACCGCCCGCGCCGAACGGTGCGCCGGGCCCGGCAGCACCTCCCCGGTCTCGGGGCCGTCGTCCAGCCAGACGGGGGCGCCGTCGGCGAGCACCGAGCGAAAGACGGGCGGCGCGGCCGGTGGGATCCACTGCCAGGCCGCCGCCTCCGCGGCTCCTACGCCCGCGTGCCCGGCCAGCCGCAGACAGCCCCACGCGTCGCGCCGCCAGAGCCAGAGGCACTCCGCGCCCAGGGGGACGAGTCCGCCCTCCAGCAGGGCGTGTGCCGCCTCGCCGACCGTGTCCGTCGTCTCGGCCTCGGACGCCGCCCGCCGCGCGCGCCGCTCGTCGGGGGTGCTGAAGACGACGGGCTCGGCCGGGGCGGGCTCCGCCCGCAGGGCGGCGCCTTGTGACCCGGACGGGCCGGCGACACCGTTGACGATGTCGGCGGAGAGGTCCTCGACGCCGAGGCCGGTGGCGTGGGAGAGGGCGGCCAGGTGTTCGGCCGCGTCGGCGGGGGAGGCGCCGAGCTGTGCGGCGAGGACCCCGGTGGCCAGATCGATCAGATGCCGGCGGGTGAGTTCGGCGCGCAGTCGCCTGTTCTCGGCCGAGAGGCCGGTCATGCCGGGACCCTCCGGTCCCGCCGCGGACGTCGTCACGACTCCCTGCCGTCCCTCCACTCGGTGGCTGTCCGGAATGATCGCGTTCGCACAGGATTCTACCGTTCTGGCCTCGTGCCCGGTGGGTCCTCGGGTGTGTTCCGGGGTCCTGCGCGGGTACCGCCCGGGAGGAAGGGGTACTGCGTTCAGGTGGAGGTGTCCGGCTATGGGCGAAGCCCGTCTCTCGCAGCGTGAGCGGCGCATCCTGGCCGAGATCGAGCAGCAACTCAGCGAGGACGTCTCCCTGGAGCGCGGCCTGCGCACGATGCGCCGGAAGCGGGCGAGGGGGCCTGTGCCCGGCAGCCCGGGCCGCCGGCACGCGCCGGCCCTCGTCGTCTCCGCACTCGGTCTCCTGACCCTGGGGCTGCTCGTCCTCGCGGTTTCGACCGGCGAACCCGCCCTGATCTGGGCTTTCGCGGTCGCGTGGGTGCTGACCCTGTCCGGCCTGCTGCGGCTGGTCATCGGCTGGTCGCGCCGCCTGAAGGGAACCTGGCCGAACTGAGCCCCTGCCTCGACACCTCTGCCTTGACGCGGAGGCGCGGCCGACGGGCCGCGTGGCCGGTCGAGCCTCGGTGGCGGTCGAGACCCGTTGTCAGTGGTGCCCGGCACGATGGTCCTCATGACGACGACTCCGGTTCTCGCCGATGCCGCCGCGTACGCGCGTGCGGTCGAGGATGCACAGCAGGCCGCTGCCGCCTACTACGCGGGCGGTACGTCCCCGCTGGACGACGACGCCTACGACCACCTCGCCCGGTCGATAGCGGCCTGGGAGGCCGACCACCCCGAGCAGGTGCGCACCGACACCCCGACCGGCAAGGTCGCCGGGGGCGCTGCGACCGGGGACGTCCCGCACACGCGGCCGATGCTCTCGCTCGACAACGTCTTCTCCGGCGAGCAGTTCACCGCCTGGGTGGCTTCGCTGGAGCGCCGGATCGGCCGGACCGTCGAGCGGTGGAGCGTCGAGCCCAAGCTCGACGGACTCGCGATCGCCGCGCGTTACGAAGAGGGGCGGCTCGCCTGCCTCGTGACCCGTGGTGACGGTACGGCCGGGGAGGACGTGTCGCACGCCATCGGGACGATCGTCGGGCTGCCGGAGCGGCTCACCGAGCCCGTCACGGTCGAGGTCCGCGGCGAAGTGCTCATGACCACCGAGCAGTTCGAGGCCGCCAACCCGGTCCGGGTGGCCCACGGCGGCGAGCCGTTCGCCAACCCCCGCAACGCGGCCGCGGGCACCCTGCGCGCCAAGGACCGGCCGTACAGGGTCGAGATGACCTTCTTCGCCTACGACCTGCTGCCGCTGGAAGCGCCGGGCGGCGACGGCCGGGTGGGCGCGGGGGAGGACGCCGGCGCGCACGGGGGCGTCGGCGTGGCCGGTCTCGGCGAGGCGGCGCACAGCGAGCTGCTCGCGCGGGCCGTCGCCCTCGGGCTGCACACCTCGGGTGCCACCGCCGTTCCAGGCCGGACGGCCACCGGCGTGGCCGAGGTCCTGGCCAGGGTCGAGGAGATAGCGGCCCTCCGGGCGGAACTGCCGTTCGGGATCGACGGGATCGTCGTCAAGGCCGACCTGGCCACCGACCGACGCGAGGCGGGCGAGGGTTCGCGGGCGCCGCGCTGGGCGATCGCGTACAAACTCCCGGCCGTGGAGAAGGTCACCCGGCTCCTCGCCGTCGAGTGGAACGTGGGCCGCACGGGCGTCATCGCGCCGCGCGCCGTCCTGGAGCCGGTGGACATCGACGGCAGCACCGTCACGTACGCCACCCTGCACAACCCCGCGGACATCACCCGCCGCGATCTGCGCCTCGGCGACCGGGTGATGGTGTACAAGGCGGGCGACATCATCCCCCGGGTCGAGGCACCGGTCGCCCACCTGCGGACCGGGGAGGAGGTGCCGATCGCGTTCCCGGAGGCCTGCCCGCAGTGCGGTGCCGAGATCGACCGCAGCGAGCAGCGCTGGCGGTGCGTCCGGGGCCGCAACTGCCACCTCGTGGCCTCCCTCTCGTACGCCGTCGGCCGCGACCAGCTCGACATCGAGGGGCTCGGCACGACCCGTATCGTCCAGCTGGTCGACGCCGAACTCGTCGCCGACGTGGCCGATCTCTTCACCCTCACCCGCGAGCAGCTTCTCGGCCTGGAGCGGATGGGCGAGACCAGCGCGGACAACCTCCTCGCCGCGCTCGCCACCGCTCGCACCCGACCGCTCTCCCGCGTCCTGTGCGCCCTCGGTATCCGGGGCACGGGCCGTTCCATGTCCCGCCGGATAGCCCGCCACTTCGCGACCATGGGCGCCGTCCGCGCGGCCGACGAGGAGGCGATGCGGAGCGTCGACGGCATCGGGGCGGAGAAGGCGCCGGTCATCGTGGCCGAGCTGGCCGAGCTCGGCCCGGTCGTCGACAAGCTCGTCGCCGCCGGGGTGAACATGACCGAGCCCGGAGCCACCCCGATGCCCCCGCCGGGGACCGCGTCCGGGACGGACACCGCCTCAGCCGGTACGGACGCGGTCTCCGGCGTCGAGGCGGCCGCCGCTGCTGTCTCCGTCACCCCGGCGGGCCCGCTCGCGGGGCTTTCGGTGGTCGTCACCGGCGCCATGACCGGGCCGCTCGGAGACCTGAGCCGCAACCAGATGAACGAACTCATCGAGCGGGCCGGAGGCAGGTCCTCCTCCAGCGTGTCCCGGCGCACCGGGCTCGTCGTCGCGGGCGAGAAGGCAGGGTCGAAGCGGGCCAAGGCCGAGGAGCTGGGCGTCCGCCTGGTCGCTCCGGAGGAGTTCGCCACGCTGCTCGGGGACTTCCTGACCGCCTGACCGGGGGAGTGGGGACCTGTCGCGCGGCGTTCTCCGGGGCCTGTGGCGTGCGGCCCCGGTCTCGTGCACGCCGCGCGACCGGCGTCACATGCCCCCGCCGTCCCGCCCGGCCGACCGGCGGCGCCAGACCCAGAGCGAGAGCGCGGCGCCGAGGGACGCCCCCACCAGGGCCAGCGGAAGGCCTGCCCAGGGGCCCGAGGGAATGTCCTCGGGACGAACAGCCCGTTCGGGTGCGGCGAGCGCGGCCATGTCGTCGGAGACCGCCGCCGCCCCCGTCCGCTGGGTGGTCCCGTCCGGACCGGCCTGCGGACCGGCTTCCGGATTGGCCTTCGAGCCGGCCTCCGGGCCCGCCTGCGGGACGGACCCCTTCGCCGCCTCCTTCCCCCCGGGCCTCCCCGCGGCCTCCTCCGCGCCTCTCTTCGCAGCCTTCTCCGCGCCCTCGTCCCTGCCCCTCTTCGCCTTCTCGGCAGCCTCCTTCACCTGAAGGTCCTTCGACCGGTCCCGCTCGGGGTAGGGGGCCAAGGAACCCACCGGCTGGACCCGGCCCGCCGCGTCGAAGCCCCAGTCCAGCAGCCTCCGCGCCTCCTCGTACACCGTGAACCCCCCGCCGGACTGCGGGTTCATCACCGACACGACCAGCGTTCGCGAGCCGCGCCGCGCGGCCGCGATCAGGGTGTTGCCCGCATGGCTGGTGTAACCGTTCTTCACGCCGATCAGCCCCGGATAGCGCCTCACGCCGTCCGCCCCGGTCAGCAGCCGGTTGGTGTTGCGGATGCCGTACGACCAGCCACCCGCCGGGAAGTCCGCGTACGGCGTGGAGCAGTAGCGGACGAAGGCCGGGTCCTGCAACCCGGCCCGTCCGAAGATCGCCAGGTCGTAGGCCGAGGACACCTGCCCGGGTGCGTCGTACCCGTCCGGGGACACCACGCGGGTGTCATGCGCCCCCAGCGCGCGGGCCTTCAGCTGCATCTGACGGGCCATGGACTCCCAGCCGCCGTTCATCGCCGCCAGCACCCGCACCGCGTCGTTCCCCGAACTGAGGAAGACGCCCCTCCACAGGTCGGAGACCTTGTACGTGAATCCGGGCTTGACCCCGACCAGGCTGCTGCCGCTGCCGATCCCCCGCAGTTCCGACTCGGCGACCGTGTGGCGCTCCTCCTGATCGATGTGGGGGAGCGCGGTCACGGCGAACAGGGTCTTCAGGGTGCTGGCGGGCGGCAGTCGCCGGTGCGCGTTGCGGGCCGCCAGGACCTCGCCCGTGGAGGCGTCCGCCACCAGCCAGGACAGTGCGGAGACGGAGGACGGAGCGTCCGGCGCGCCGGGCAGCGGCTGGACCTGCGTGCCGGACCGGTGCAGCCGGGACGTGTCGATGAAGCGTTCGACAGGAGGCGAGGGTTCGGTGACGGGAGATGCCGTCGCCGTCGGCAGGGGCAGCACGAGCAGCAGCGCCGTGGCACCGACGGCAGCGTGACGGGCAGCTGACATGACGATCATTCAGCCACCGTAGAAAGCCGGACCGGCCCGCGCAGAACGAAGTGCGCCGACCGGCGTACGGCGCGTGTCGTCCGGGCGGCGCCGGGGCGACGAGCCGGGTTCGACGATCAGGGCCTCCGGACGTCCCCGTCGCCGGCCGCGATGGCCCGAGCGCCGTGCGGTCGGGGCGAGGGCCGACCCCCGTGCGTCCGCGAGACGGTGCGGACGGCCGGGCTCCGGAAGCCGGGACGTGGGCGGTGGCCGGACTGTCGGTGGCGCACGGCATGCTGGTGACGTGTCCTCACTTCCGTACCAGAGCACGCCTGTTCCGCCGGAGCCCGCGCAGCGGCCGCCCACCGCCGATCCGCAGGGCACGCCCTTCGGCGCGCCCGCCCTCCGGGCCGAGCGGCTGCCGCCGCCCGGCCCCGTCGGCCACATGATCGTCTGCGGTGACGACGTCCTCGCCCACCGCCTCGCCCACGAGCTGCACGACGTGTACGGCGAACGGATCACCCTCCTCGTCCCCGCGCGGAGCGACGAGCCGCAGCCGCGCTCAGGTCGCGCGGGGCGTGCCGCCTCCCTCTTCGGCCGGGTGACGGCCGCGATGACGCGTACGACCGTCGCCGACCAGCGCGGGGCGCCCGAGGGCCGGTCGATCCGGATGGTCGAGACGGCCGAGGTCGACGAGGGCGTGCTGATCGACGCGGGAGTGGAGCGCGCCTCCGCGCTCGCCCTCGTCCATGACGACGACGAGACCAACATCCGGGCCGCCCTCGCCGCACGCCGCCTCAACCCGAGGCTGCGTCTGGTCATCCGGCTCTACAACCGCAAGCTCGGCCAGCACCTGGAGACGCTCCTGGACCAGGCCGCGACCGTCGCGGAGCCCGGCCTCGACCCCAAGGAGCTCGACGCGGCGACCACCGTGCTCTCCGACGCGGACACGGCGGCCCCCGCCCTCGCGGCCACCGCCGTCGCCGGAACGAGCAAGGTCGTGCAGGCCGGCGGACTGCTGCTGCACGCCGTCGAGCGGACGCCGCCCGCCCGTGGCGAGGTCGCCGACCCCGGGCTCTGCACGCTGGCGCTGCTGTCGGCGACCACCAACGACCCGGCCGGCGTCGAGGGCTCGGAACACAGCGGCGCCCAGGGCCCGCTCCTGCTGCCCGACGACCGGGCCGTCGCCGCCGCCCCCGGCCGCGGCACGGTCGCCCTCGAAGCGATCACCTACGCCGGCCCCACCCTGTCCGCCAAGCGGTTCGCCACCTCGGCCCTGCCCGTCGGCTCGTTGTTCTCCCGCCGGCTGCGATGGTCGCTCGCGGGCGTCACCGCCGCCGTCGGGGCGATCGCCCTCGCGACCTGGCTCACCACCGGCGACCATCCCCTGCACGCCGCCTACCTCACCCTCCTCGACCTCTTCGCCATCGGAGACCCGGCGGTCGAGGAGACGACAGGCCGACAGGTCCTGCAGATCCTCGCCGGCTTCGTCGGCCTCCTCCTGATGCCGGTCCTCATCGCGGGCATCCTGGAGGCCCTCGGTACGTTCCGCAGCGCGACCTCGCTGCGCCGCCCGCCCCGTGGTCTCTCCGGGCACGTCGTGCTCCTGGGCCTCGGCAAGGTCGGCACCCGCGTCCTCGCCCGGCTTCGCCGCCTCGACATCCCGGTGGTCTGCGTCGAGTCCGACCCGGAGGCGCGCGGCATCGCGCTCGCCCGCCGGCTGCGCGTGCCCACCGTGATCGGCGACGTCACCGAGGAGGGCGTCCTGGAGGCCGCCCGGGTCCACCGCGCCCACGCCCTGCTCGCACTGACGAGCATCGACATCACCAACTTGGAGGCCGCGCTCTCCGCCCGCTCCGTCAAACCGGACCTCCGGGTGGCGCTGCGGCTCTACGACGACGACTTCGCCACCGCCGTCTACCGGACCCTGCGGGCCGCCCACCCCGAGGCGCTGACCCGCAGCCGCAGCGTCTCGCACCTGGCCGCCCCCGCCTTCGCGGGCGCCATGATGGGCCGCCAGATCCTGGGCGCCATCCCGGTGGAGCGCCGCGTGCTGCTCTTCGCGGCCGTGGAAGCGGGCGGCAACCCCTTCCTTGACGGCCGTACGGTGGCCGAGGCCTTCCGCCCCGGGGCCTGGCGGATCATCGCCCGCGCCACCGGTTCGGCGCCTCTCGGCAGGCATGCGGCGGGACTCGTCTGGCAGCTGGAGCCCGACCGTGTCCTCGGCGCGGGGGACCGCGTCCTCGTCGCCACCACCCGCCGGGGGCTGGCGGAGCTCCTCGGCCGCCACCCGCGCCCGCCCCGCCAGGAGCGGCCCGACTCCGCCCGCGGGTGGACGAGTTGACGGCCGCCGGCCGCCGGCAAGCCGGCCGTCAGCCGTCAGCCGTCAGCCGCCGGCCGCCCGCGTCCCGGCGCCCGCCGCGTCATGACAGGCCTGCGACGGGCCTAGGCCGTATGCGCCAGGGCGCGCTCGCGGTTCGCGCGCTCGTCAGCGTCGGCCAGCCAGAACCAGACAGGCGGGAGGACCAACTCGAGCACGGCCAGCACCACCTGGAGAGGGTGCGGCCAGCCGTGCACCGCGAGGGACAGCAGGCGCCCGATGCCGCCGAGCAGGAACACCGCGGCGAGCCACCGCACCACGCGCGCCGGGACGGGGTCCTGCCGGGCCGCCCACAGCCAGACCAGCCCGTACCCGGCGAAGATGGCGCCGAGGAACCGGCCGAGGCTGTCGATGGTCGGGCCCGCGTCCGCCTCGCCGGGAATCGCGGCGTTGCCGCCGGCCACATGGAACAGCCCGATGGCCGCACAGGCGAGACCCATCACCCATGCGAAGGCCCGGAGTGCCTTGGCCATGACTCCACCCCCTTAGTTGACATGCATCTACTAAGGCAGGGTAGGCGGTGCTGGTAGACACATGTCAAGTAATCTGAGCGGGTGCCGCCCCGCCGACGTCTGACGCCCGCCGACCGCCGCGCCCAACTACTCGCCGTCGGCGCCCGGCTCTTCGCCACCGCCCCGTACGACGACGTGCTGATGGAGGACGTCGCCCGGGAGGCCGGGGTGTCCCGTGCCCTGCTCTACCGGCACTTCCCGAGCAAGCACGCCCTCTTCGCGGCGGTCTATCAGGAGGCGGCCGACCGCCTGCTCGCGGCGACCCGGTTCGATCCGGAGGCGACGCTGGTCGAACAGCTCACTCAAGGCCTGGACGCCCACCTCGACTACTTCGTCGCCAATCGCCATGCCGTACTGGCCGCGAACCGGGTGCTGGCGGGGGACCCCGTCGTCCAGACGATCATGGCGGACGAACTCGACGCCCTGCGCTCACGTCTGCTTGGTGTCCTCCCGCTCGCCGACGGGCGGACGCATGACGCCGTCTCCGCGGCGCTGAAGGCATGGCTGGTGTTCGTCCAGGTCCTGTGCGTCGACTGGCTCACGCGGGAGTCGTGCAGCCGCACGGAGTTGCGCGACACCTGTATCGGAGCGGCGGTGGGGGCCCTGCGCCCACTGCTCCCCTCGGACCCGGCCCCCGACTGGCCGCCCGCTCCGTGACCCCTCACCCCGTCCGGCCGAGGTCGCCCGCGGGGCAGGCGCGCAGGGCGGACACGACGTGCAGCAGCCGCGCCTCGTTCCCCGACAGGCCCGCCGCACGCAGCGCCTCGTCGGCCTCGGCCATGGGGTGGGTGAGCATCGCCGCCGCGTAGGGCACGAGGTGCGGATCGGTCAGCACGGCCTGCGTGGACTCCAGCAGACGCAGGTACGCCTGGGCGGCTGCGCGCTCAGGGGCGGAGATCGTGGTCATGTCGGGCTCCCTCTCGACAGGTTGGCGACCTCCACCCTCTCGTACGGGTCTGACAATCAGGCTTCGCCCCGCCCGTCCAGCCACTGGGAGAGCCGATCGAGGAAGGTCCGCTGACCCGCCACGAGCAGCGGAGCGGCCGCCTCCGGGGCGAACCAGCCGACCCGGTCGATCTCCGGGAACTCCCGCAGAGCCCCCGAGCCGCGCGGCCATTCCATCGTGAACGTGCCCGGCACGACCCGGGTCGGGTCGAGATCCGCCTCGACCGCCCAGATCGTGACGGTCTTTCCGTTCGCCTGCCGGGCCTCGCCGAGCGCGATCTGCTCGCCGTCCGGCGCCGGCAGGCCGAGCTCCTCCTCGAACTCGCGGCGGGCGGCGGCCTCCGGTGTCTCCTCGGGGCCGTACTCGCCCTTCGGGATCGACCAGGCGGAGACGTCCTTCGACGCCCAGAAGGGCCCGCCCATATGGCCGATGAGCACTTCGAAACCACCGTCCGCCGTTCGGCGGAAGAGAAGGAGCCCAGCGCTGCGCTTGTCCGGCATACCGCCCAGTGTCGCGTAGCGGGTCAGATACCGCAGCTACTTGCCGACCAGAAGCGCGAGGCGCGGGTGTCCACGTGCGTGTGGTCACCATGGCCCGGGTAGCCGGGGCCGAGGATCCCGTTGAAGCCGTGGTTGCGCGCCTGCTTCGCGAGCGTGCACAGCGACGGCGACCCCGTCAGGTCGATGCCGTCGCCGTACAGATGGCGGCTGTCGGAGGCGCCGCCGACCGCCGCGTTGCATGCGTGCGAGCGGAAGCCGCTGCTCACGGAGATGGGCACGTCGCCCAGCGCGTGGCGCAGCGCCTCCAGCTTCCACATCGCCCGCAGGGCGTTGGACTTCGCGGTGGCCGCGCTGACGGCGCCGCCGGAGAAGTCGCCGTTGCACTTGTTGAGCTCGGCGTAGGTGAAGTGGACCGGCGTGCAGTCCGCGTCCTGGAGGGCGTACAGCTTCGAGAAGGTGGCGGGACCCGCGACGCCGTCGGCGGCGAGCCCGTACGCCTGCTGGAAGCGGGTCACCGCGGCCTTGGTCGCGGGGCCGTAGTCGCCGTCGACGGCGAGCACGGCGCCGTAGCCGGGGTATCCGGCCACCCGGATCTGCAGTTGTGTCACGTCCGCCCCGGACATGCCCGAGGAGAGCGTACGGCCCCAGGTGTAGCACTCGTCCGCGTGCGCCGTGCCGGACGTGGCGACCGTTCCCGCGAGGGCGGCGGCCACCACCATGAGTGTGGCGAGCAGGGATCTGACCATGCGCCGGACCATGACACCTCCGTGTCGGAACTGGACGGGTTCTCCGCCCTCATGTTCGGTCATGAACATGACCACGAGGATGGGGTGAGGTGACGCGGCGGTCAACGGGTGGGGGCACCTGCCAGTGGCCCAGGCCATTGGCAGGTCACGTGCGGACCCGCACCGTCACCGGCCCGCCCGCCGGATCGACCTCGCGCGCCCATCCGGCGGCCATACGCACCGAGCGATGCGGCCACGCCGTCCCCACGACCCGGCCGACGTGCAGGACCCGACCGCCCTGAACCACCTCCACGAGCGGCCGCGCCAACGGCTCACGCGCCCGGAGCAGGAACGGACGCAGGCCGGTCTCGTCCGCCGTCGGGAAAGGGCGCGGACCCGTCCCGTACGTCAGCCGGTTCGGGGCCACCCACCGCACCGGGCCCTCCGGCCGTACCGGTACCGCCGTGACCGGCCAGGGCTCGCCCGACAGGTACCGCAGGACGGCGTCCGCGGCGGCCCGCCCCTCGGCCGCCGCGACCCCTGCCGACTCGACCCCACGCAGGACGTTCCCCGCGGCGAAGACGCCTGCCGTGGCGGTGCGGTGGGCTGCGTCGACCGAGGGTCCCCGTGTGCCCGCGTCCAAGGGCACGCCACCCATGCGGGCCGGCTCGTGCTCCGGAATCCAGTCGCCGGTGAACACGACCGTGTCGCAACGGATCACCCCGTCCCGGCCGTCGTCGTGGTGGACGCGGACGCCGGTGAGCCGGCCTCGGCCCACCAGCTCGGTCACGGTCGCGCCGGTCAGCAGTGGCGGAGACGGGAACCTCTCCCAACGCCGAAGCCCGTGGGGCTGTTCGGTGACCATCGCCACGACGTCCACCTGGGCCCCCCGGAGCGCCCGCACCGCGTGGTGGGCCACCGGTTCGGCGCCGATCACGACGGCGCGCCGCCCGAGCCGCTCCCGCCGGACGCCGTACAGGTGCACGGACTGCTGGAGTTCGCCCGTCGTCAGCACTCCGGCCGGTCGCGTCCCGGGCACCAGCCGTGCGCTGCGCGGCCGTTCGCGCGCGCCGGTCGCCAGGACCACCGCCCGCGCCGTGATCCGTTCCAGGCCGGTCGGAGCCGTGACGTCCAGCGTGAGCGGTCCGGCCCACCCGGTCACCGACACGCCCGTACGGACCGTGGCTCCCGCCCCGCGCGCCGCGCGCGCCAGTCGGCGGGCGTAACCCGGTCCGTCCAGCGGGCGTCCGAAGTCGACCAGGCCGAAACCGCCGTGCCCGCAGTGGCGCGGCACCCCGCCGGCCTCCTGCTCTCGCTCCACGACCTCGACCCGGTACCGGCCGGCGCCTAGGGAGGCGAGCCGCGCCGCCGAGGCGAGCCCGGCGGGTCCCGCGCCGACGACGAGCACGTCGACGGACCGTTCCACAGCCCGGCCGGCGAAACGGTTCGCCGGCCGGGCGGCGATCGCGTCCGCGACCCCGTCCCCGAACCCGCTCAGCGCTCCGTCCACGGCCGCCAAGTCCCCTCCTCGAACATCGACCGGACCGCCGCCCCGCAGGAGAAGCCCTGGCATCGGCCGCCCCGCGCCCGCGTACGGCGCCGCAGGCCGTCCAGCGAAGCCGGCGGGATCGTCGAGGCGAGCGCGGCTCGGATCTCGCCCCGCGTCACTCGCTCGCAGTGGCACACGATCGCGCCGAACTCAGGCTCATGTGCGATGAGTTCGGCGTCCTGGTACGGGCGCGGGAAGGCCTCGCCGAGGTTCGGCATCCGGACCGGGGCGAGCGGACGCTCCGCCCCGAGCGCGAGGCCGCACTCCGCGAGCAGCTCCACCACGTGCGCGGCGATCGCCAGGGAGGCGGTCAGGCCGGTCGACCGGATGCCGCCCGCCGTGACGTACCGCGACCCGGGGTGGGCGGCACACCGGTAGTCGTCGTCCTCGGTGGCGGCCCGAAGGCCCGAGTAGACCGCGGTCACCTCCTCGTCGAGGAGCGCGGGCAGGATGCGGCGCCCCTGGGCGCGCAGGGCCGCAAGGCCCTCGGCGGTCGTCCCGGTGGCCGTCCGGTCGTCGAGGTTCTCCGCCGTGGGACCGAGCAGCACCTTCCCGTACACCGTCGGTGCGACCAGGACTCCCTTGCCGAGTGCGCCCGGCACGGGCAGGAGGATGTGGCGGACGAGGGCGCGGGCGAAGGAGTCGAAGACGATCAACTGGCCGCGTCTCGGTGTCACCGTGAAGTCCCGCCGCCCGAACAGGGCGTCGAAACGGTCCGCGTAGAGCCCGCAAGCGTTGACGACGTGGCGGGCGCGCAGGACTCCACGGGGCGTGATCAGCCGATGAGGGCTCCCCATAGCGGCTTTCTCCACACGGCAGTTGAGATGCAGGTCCACCCCCGAGCGCACGGCTTGGGTGGCGTACGCGAGGGTCGTCGTCCACGGGCAGATGATCGACTCGCCCGGCACTTCCAGTGCTCCGAGCGCGCCTTGCCCCAAGTGCGGCTCGCGCGTACGCAGTTCGTCGGGGCCCACGACGCGGGTCGTGCGATGGCCGTTGCGTACGGCCTTGTCGGCGAGACGGGGGAGGGTCGCCAGCTGCTCCTCGTCCCAGGCGACGAGCAGCGCTCCGAGCGGCTCGACGGGAATGCCCGTCTCCTGCGCGTAGTCGAGGAGCAGGCGCTGTCCGTCCCGTACCAGCCGCGCCTCCAGCGAACCGGGCACGGCGTCGAAACCCGTGTGCAGGATCGCGGTGTTGGCCTTGGACGTGCCCTCGCCGACATCGCCGGACGCCTCGACCAGCGCGACCCTCAGCGGCCGTCGGGCCAGCTCGCGCGCGACCGCGCAGCCCACCACCCCGGCGCCGACCACCACGACGTCGTACTCCGCGCCGGGCGCCGAGGTGTCCGGAAGCGTGCCCGCGCGGGTCACCCTCCCGAGCCGCCGCCCCGACTCTTCCGGCGTCATGGGCGTGGCGCCCTCGCGTCCCCGTCGAGGAGCGCCGCGACGGCGGTACGGAACCGGCCCAGGCGCTCGGCCGCCTCCGCACCGCTCACGGCGGGTTCGTAGACGGCCGACGGCTTCCACTCCGGTACGGCCTCGTGGACGGCGAGCCCCGGGTCGAGCCCGAGCCGTGCCACCGTGCCGACCCCGAGCGCCGTGGCGTCGGGCAACGCAGAGACCTCGACCGGGAGTTGCAGCAGATCCGCCTGGGTCTGCATCAGCAGCGCCGAACGGGTGAGCCCGCCGTCCACGCGCAAGGAGGTGAGGGGCCGGCCGAGATCGGCAGCCGCGGCGCCGGCCAGCTCCACCACCTGCGCGGCGACCCCCTCGCAGAGTGCCCGGACCAGATGCCCGGCGGTCGTGTCCAGCCCCAGACCGTGCAACGAGCCGCGCACGTCGCCCCGCCACCAGGGCGCGGCGAGGCCCGCCAGGGCCGGGACGAAGGTGACCCCGCCGCTGTCCGGCACCGTGCCGCCCACCGCATCCAGCTGGTCGGCCCCCGACAGCACCCCGAGGTCGGTCAGCCAGCGCACGGCGGACGCGGCCGTGTACACCTGTCCGTCCAGGCAGTAGCTCGTACGACCCCGGAGCCGCCAGGCCACACAGCTCACGAGCCCCGAGTCGCCCAGACGGGGCGTCGATCCTGTCTGTGCGAGCAGGAACGCCCCTGTTCCGTAGGTGCACTTGGCAGAGCCCGGGTCGGTGACGCTCTGCGCGAGCAGGGCCGCCTGCTGGTCCACGAGCAGCCCGGTCAGCGGGATCGCTGGACCGAACGCCGTCGTCGTGCCGACACGTGTGTCCGCGTCGATCACCCGGGGGAGCCGTTCCGCGCCCAGGCCGAAGACGTCGAGCGCGGGCGTGGACCAGGAGACCGAGTCCAGGTCCAGGAGCCCGGTGCGGCCCGCCGTCGCGGCGTCGGTGACGAACGCGCCCGTCAGGCGGTGCACCAGCCAGGCGTCGCTCGTGGTGACGACGCCCGCGCCGGTGAGATGCCGACGGATCCAGGCCATCTTGGGGGCGGCGAAATAGGGATCGAGCGGAAGCCCGGTCCACTCCCTCAACGCATCGGCATGGTCCGCGAGTTCGCGGCAGAGATCCTCGGATCTGCGGTCCTGCCAGACGAGCGCGTCGGTGAGCGGCTCGCCCGTCGCCGGGTCCCAGGCGAGGACGGTCTCACCCTGGTTGGCCAGTCCCACGGCCGCGACCGGCGTGCCCGCCTCGGCGAGCGCGGCGCGGCCGGCGGCGACGACGGAGTCGTACAGCTGCGCCGGATCGACCTCGACCAGGCCCCCTGGCAGGTGGCGGGGTCGTACGGGCGCGGAACCGGTCCCGATGACGCCACGCTCGGGGCAGACGACGAGCGCCTTCGTCCCTGAGGTTCCCTGGTCGACGGCGAGCACCGGACCCGTCATCACTCGTACTCCCGTCCTCGAAGGGGCAGCGGTCCTTGATCGCGGAACCGGCAAGACTGGTGCACGCGCCGCGTCCCGTCAAGCGCGTGGGAGTCCATCCGTCGGCTCCCCCTGAGGATGATGACGGTCGATCATATTCGTTCCTTGGCTGGATAGTTACGGTCAGATCCGAAAGCGGATCGGGATCAGCCGTCGGACTCTATAGTGATCGCCGATCAACGGCCGGACACCCACGGGGGTCGACCTCCCACGGTTGCCGCCCCCCACCCACCGAGGAGCCATGTCACCCACCGCACGTCGTCCCGCTCCGTGAGGGCAGGGCACGGCTTCCGACCCGTCTACCATCCGGCGGGCCACGACCACGCCCTGCGCCACGCGGTCCAGGACCTGCGGACCGGCCGCTGGGTGTCCATGGCCCGATTACTGGACGAGACGAAGTGCTGGGCCGACTGGACGCGGCGCACCCAGGTGCTCGGCACCGTGGCCGCGGGTGGCGACGTCGTCCAGGCCTGGCGGACCGAGCAGCCGGACAGCGTCCCCGCGGGCGTCATGCACGCCCGTGTCGCCGTCGAGCGGGCCGTACGCGCCCACCGGGGCGGCCACCCCCGCACCCGCGAACTGTGGCAGGAGGCATGGACCGCGTGCCACGGCTCCGCCGAACGCGCCCCCGCCGATCCCGTCCCCTGGATCTGCCTCCTCGCCCTCGCCGCCCTGGACGATCGGCAGCGCATGGCGGAGCACCGGCTCCCCGCGCCGGCGCCCCTCCTCCCGTCCGGCCCGTGGGAGCTGCTGGCCGAGTGCGAGCGGCGCGACCCGCAGAACCGCGAGGCGCACCACCGGATGCTCCAGTTTCTCTACGTCCGCCGCTCCGGCTCACTCTCCGAGGCCGTCAACTACGCGCAGTGGGCGTCCGTTTCGGCCCCCACCGGCTCGGCCCTGCACGCCCTGCCGCTGTACGTACGTGTGGAGCGCTACCGACGCGAGCGCGGCCACACGCGCGCCCTGGACCTCCACTGGGTCGCCGAGGACGCCGTCCGCGACGCCCACCACGCCCTGCACTCCTGGTTCCTGTTCTGCGCGACCGACGAGGCCTCCCTCCTCGACCTCAACCACCTCGCCCACGCCCTCTTCGGCGCCCAGCGCTTCGCCGACGCCGCCCGTGTCTTCGAGGCCCTCGGGCCGTACCACACCGTGCTGCCCTGGGCCTACCGCACCGACCGCCCCGACGATCGCGCCCTCGCCACGGAAACCTTTCTGCGCGCCCGCGCCCGCTGCCTCGACCCCTGACCCCCCCCGTCGTCCCGACGTCCCCCGGCCCGTTTCGTACCCCTGGAGGTACCGGCATGTCCCGCACCGCCCCCGTCGACGCGACACGCAGGCCCCACGCGGGCGGCCAGGACGACGAGGCCCGGCTGAGAGAGCTCGGCTACCAGCCCGTCCTGGCCCGTCGCATGGGCGGCTTCGGCAACTTCGCCATCAGCTTCTCCGTCATCTCCGTCCTCTCCGGGTGCATGACGCTCTACGGATTCGGCCTCGGCACCGGCGGACCCGCCGTCATGCTGTGGGGCTGGGCGGGCGTCGGACTGTTCGTGCTCTGCGTCGGCCTCGCGCTCGCCGAGGTCACCAGCGCGTACCCGACCTCCGGCGCGCTGTACTACATGGCCGACCGGCTGGGCGGCCGCCGCTGGGGCTGGTACACCGGCTGGCTCAACCTGCTCGGCCTGCTCGGCGCGATCGCCGGCATCGACTACGGCGCCGCCCTGTTCACCGGCGCCTTCCTCAACCTCCAGTGGGGCATCGTTCCCACCGCCGGATCCACCTTCCTGATCTTCCTCGCCATCCTGCTGCTGCACGCCGTGCTCAACCTCTTCGGCGTCCGCCTGGTCAGCGTGCTGAACTCCATCAGCGTCTGGTGGCACCTCGCCGGAGTGGCCGTGATCGTCGGCGCCCTGGCGTTCATTCCCGACCGCCACCAGTCCGCCGAGTTCGTCTTCACCGAGTTCGTCAACGACACCGGCTGGGCCAACCCGTTCTACGTCGCCGCCGTCGGCCTGCTCCTCGCCCAGTACACCTTCTCCGGCTACGACGCCTCCGCCCACCTCTCCGAGGAGACCTCCAACGCCTCGGTCAGCGCCGCGAAGGGCATCGTGCGGGCCATCTGGGTCTCGTGGCTCGCCGGTTTCGCCCTCCTCGCCGGCCTGACCTTCGCGATCCAGGACTACGCGGGCACGCAGAACAGCGCCACGGGCGTCCCGCCGGCCCAGATCTTCCTCGACGCGCTCGGTTCGGGCGGCGCCACCGCGCTGCTGCTCGTGGTGATCGTGGCCCAGCTCTTCTGCGGCAACGCCGAGGTCGCCGCCGCCAGCCGGATGGTCTTCGCCTTCAGCCGCGACAACGCCCTGCCGGGCTCCGCCCTCTGGCGGAAGGTCAGCAGCCGTACGCAGACGCCGGTGCCCGCCGTCTGGCTCGCCGTCGGCGTCGCCGCCCTTCTCGCCGTACCGTCGCTCTACTCCGCCACCGCGTACGGGGCCGTCACCGCGATCAACGTCATCGGCATCACGCCCGCCTACGCGATCCCGATCTACCTGCGCCTGCGCGCGGGAAAGCGGTTCACGCCGGGTCCGTGGAGCCTGGGCCGCTGGAGCCGCCCGATCGGCTGGACCGCCGTGGGCTGGGTCGCCCTCGTCACCGTGCTCTTCTGCCTGCCGCAGAAGTCGCCGGTGACGATCGACTCGATGAACTACGCGGTCATCGCGCTGGCCGTGGTCCTCGTGCTGGCGAGCGTCTGGTGGTACGTGGCACGACGCTCGTACGGCACACCGTCGGCTTACGGAACGGCCCGGGAGGAGGCGGAGATCGAGGAGGGGATCGTCTGACGGAGCAGCCGGATCGGATCCAAAATACTGGATCCATGATCCATGATCCTGGATATTGGATCCAGGATCATGGATCCGTGATCCGCAATCCGGGAGATTGGATCCGATCTCCCTTCGTCAGCCGCTGAACTCGTAGGTCCAGGAAACCCCCTGCGCCGCGCAGTCGATGTCCGTGATCTCCAGCGCGTGCCCGTGCTGGTCGCACACGACCCGGTGGACGATCAGCCGGGGCGCCCCGCCCCCCACGCCGGTGGTGGCGCCCGGTGGTACCCCGATCGACTCCCGGCGGGTGAGCCGGAGTCCGGCCTGATGCATCCAGTGGTAGAGCAGCCTCAGGTCCGGGCGGAGGACGGAGCCCCGGGTCCGCCGGTACCTGGCGAGCTGAGGGATCTCCGAGAGCGCCGCACGCGAGAACCAGGACACCGACCGCTGCATCGGCGTCCCGCCGGGGGAGAGGACCACATGCCGGTGGACGAGGGTCGGTTCGCCGGGCACGAGCCCCAGACGCGCCACGAGGCCGGCAGGCGGTGACTCCCAGGTCAGCGAGGCGCGTACCAGGGCGTCGGCGGCTTCCGTGCCGCCGGGGAACAGTTGTCGGCGCACCGTCAGAGACGGTTCGCGCGGCTCCTGTTCGGTGCCCGCCGCGAAGGTTCCTCGTCGGTCGGTGACGACGAGCCGTTCCTCGCGCAGCAGTTGGAGCGCACTCCGGACGGTCTGCCGGTTGACGTGGTAGCGGTGCGCGAGCGAGCGCTCGGACGGGAGCCGGCTGCCGGGGGCTATGTGCCGTTCGGCGAGGTCGCCCCGCAGGGCAGCGGCGACCCGCAGATAGAGCGGGACCGCCGCAGGCTGCTCGGGTTCGGGTTCAGTCATGTTCCAACCCCTCTCTTTGCTCAGCGTGACAGTCTGGTCCGCAGGGGTGATCAATTCCTATCATTGGTCTAAACCATTAAGGAAGGGGTGGCGACGGGAGTGGCCGAAAGCCGGGTCGCCCCGGGGTGCGGACCGAGCCGCCTGACCTTGTAATGAATCCCAACCGGAAGAGGCTGCGAAAGAGGCGGGTGAGGCCGGATGACGACACCTGCGGCGCGGGCCGAGGCGGGCAGGGCGGCCCGCAAGAGGGTGCCGCGCTCCTCCCACGGCCGCTGGATACCCCCCTCGCAACGCCCGGACCCGCTGAGCGTGCTGGAGCGGCAGTCCGTCGACCGGGTGCCCGAACTGGTCCCGATCCGCTACGGCAGGATGGCGGCCTCGCCGTTCGCCTTCCTGCGCGGCGCGGCCGCCGTCATGGCCGCCGACCTCGCCCCGCAACGCCACACCGGACTCACCGTCCAGCTCTGCGGCGACGCCCATCTGCTCAACTTCGGCGTCTACGCTTCACCCGAACGGGCGCTTCTCTTCGACGTGAACGATTTCGACGAGACACTGCCGGGCCCCTTCGAATGGGACGTCAAGCGGCTCGCCGCCAGCGTGGCCGCCGCCGCCCTCCAGAACGGCAGCAGCAAGGCCAAGGCCCACCAGGCGGCCCTCGTCGTCGGCGAGTCCTACCGCACCGCCATGCGCCGCCTCGCCGGCCTCGGCGAACTCGCCGTCTGGTACGAGCGGATCGCCGCCGACGACCTGGCCCCGCTGGTTCGCCGGGGGCGCCGCGCCACCTTCGAGAACCGTCTCGCCCGCGCCCGCCGCCGCACGAGTCTTCAGGCGTTCGGCAAGCTCACCGCCCTCGACGAGAGCGGGAGGCGCCGCATCGTCGACGACGCCCCGCTCCTCGAGCGAGCCACCGACCTCGACCGCGTCACCCTCGGCAAGGTCTTCAGCGACTACCGCAGCTCGCTCTCCGAGGAGCGCCGGATCCTCCTGGACCGCTTCCATTACGTGGACGCCGCCCGCAAGGTCGTCGGCGTCGGCAGCGTCGGCACCCGCTGTTTCATCCTCCTCCTGGAAGGCCGGGACGACAGCGACCCGCTGATCCTCCAGATCAAGGAGGCCGGCCGCTCGGTCCTGGAGGAGTACCTGTCGCCGAGCGCGTACGGGCACCAAGGCCAGCGGGTCGTCCGGGGCCAGCGCCTGACGCAGGCCGCGAGCGACATCTTCCTCGGCTGGATGACCGGACCGGAGAAACGCCACTTCTACTGGCGGCAGTTGCGCGACATGAAGGGATCCGCCGAGGTGGAGACCATGTCCCCGGCGATGCTCCGCGCGTACGCCGGCCTCTGCGGCCGCGCCCTGGCCCGCGCCCACGCCCGCTCCGGCGACCGCATCGCCATCGCCGCGTACCTCGGCTCCTCGGACGTCTTCGACCGCGCCGTCGCCGACTTCGCGATCCGCTACACGGACCAGAACGCCGACGACTACGCGGTCCTGGGCGCGGCGATCGCCGCAGGCGTCGTCACGGCGGCGCCGGGCGTCTGACACCCGCCCGCCGCCCCGTCACGCAGGCCGAACTACGCCTCGCGCCGCAGTGGCGGCGTCGCCGGGGTCTGCGGCACCGGCCCGAAGAGCACCTGCCGGGCCACCGCCGGGGCGAACAGCGCGGTCATCGGTGCCGACAGGGTCAGTACGGAGCGGAACGCGGCGCCCACCACGGGATCCCCGCCGTACCGCTGCTGCAGCCGTCCCATGTACCACCCCACCGGCTTGTCCATCGCGCGCGTCGCGATCGCGTTCCCCGTCGCGCCCGGCATCTTCCGGTCGGCCCCGGCCGAGATGTCCCAGGCCTGCTTCGAGGCGTCCAGCAGCGCCTTCTGGACGGTCCGCGTCGTCGGCGTCCGCTTGGGATCGGCCAGGGCCCGGCGCAGCGCGACGGCGCTCAGCGCGGCGACGGCCATGCCCTGGCCGTAGATCGGATTGAAGGCGCACAGCGCGTCGCCGGTGGCGAGGAAACCGGCGGGCCTGCGGCCCGGACGGTCGTACCGGCGGCGGATGTTGGCGGTCTGGCGGAAGCCATGGACCGGGGACTCCGGCGTGGCCTTCGCGATCCACTCGCTCAGGACCGGGTGCGGAAGCTTCGCCGCGAAGGCCTCGAACCCCTTCTCGTCGGTGGGCGGCAGATCGCCCCGAATCCCGGACAGGGTGACCAGATGGAGCCCGCCCCCGACGGGCAGCGCCACGCCCCCGTACACCTGCTCGGGGTTGGGGACGAGGTTGAAGCCCAGCGCGTCCACGGCCGGGTCCTCGACGGCGCGGTACATCCGGGTCGCGTAGGCAAGGCCGGTGTCGATCGTCTCCTCGTGCGGCGCCTCCGCGCCGATCGCGGCGAGCCAGTCGGACGCGTGCGTGCCGCGGCCCGACGCGTCGACCACCAGATCGGCCTCCAGGGGGCGGCTCTCCCGCTCCTTGCCCGCGCCCCGCTCGCGCACCAGGACGCCGCGCACACGCAACGCGTCACCGAGCAGACCGACCGTCTCGGTGCCCTCCACGGCCTCGATCCGGGGATCGGCGAGGACCCGACGGCGCACCAGCCACTCCAACTGGGGCCGCGCGCCCGTGTAGAGGTGCGTGCTGGCCGGGTGGCGGCTGAACCAGCGGCCGTTCTGCCACTGCACCATGTCCTCGGGCATCCCCACCCGGGGCGCGCCGAGTTCGAGCAGTTCGGCCGTACAGCCGGGCAGCAGCTCGTCGAGCGCCTTCTGCCCCGAGTCGAGCAGCACGTGCACGTGCCGCGACTGGGGTACCCCGGGCCGGGCGTCCGGCCCCTCCGGGAAGCGGTCGCGCTCGACGACCGTGACCCGATCCGCGTGTTCGCTCAGTACCCGCGCTGCCAGCAGGCCCGCGAGACTTCCCCCGATGACCACCGCGTGACGTGTGCCGCGGCGCCCCAACTCGTCGGTCATACCCGCCCCTTCGACGAAGTCGATCTACGACTTCCCAGTATCCACCGTCTCCCGGGGCACGTCGCGTGCGCCGAGCCGCAGATGCTCGATGTGGTACACGGCTTCGTCGAGGAGTTGGGCGACGTGGTTGTCGTAGAGGCTGTACTCGATCCGGCGGCCCTGCCGCACGCCGGTCACCAGGCCCAGTGCGCGCAGCAGGCGCAGCTGGTGGGAGACGGCGGACTGTTCCATGTCGACGGCGGAGGCCAGTTCGGTCACTCCGCACGGCCCTTGCCGCAGCCTGGTGAGGATCATCAGCCGCGAAGGCGTCGCGAGGGCCTGGAGGGTGGCGGCGATCGTGGCCGCGGACTCCGCGTCCAGGTGGGTTGCCGGGGTCGTCCCGCCGTTCGCTCCATGTCCCATGGGCTCATCGTAGTCGCGGCGGCGAAACTCATGAATGAAGACCTCTTCATGTATTCCGCTATGGTGGTCGCGTCAGCCACGCCACCCCTGCGATCGAAGAGGTGCCCGCCCATGGCTTCCCCGGCGCTCGACACGCGGACCGCCGCTTCCCCCGACAAGGCCCCACCGGGCTCCCGGCGCACGCGCGCGTGGTCCCTGCCCGAGGTCCGCTGGGCCGCGCTGTCCGCCCTCGCCTTCCTCCTCGCGCTGCCCCTCGACCTGACCGACGCGCCCGCCTGGACCTGGGGCCCGCTCTACGCGGTCTGTTACGCCGCCGGCGGCTGGGAGCCCGGGCGGGAGGGCCTCGCGGCGCTGCGCGAGAAGACCCTCGACGTCGACCTGCTCATGGTGGTCGCCGCCCTCGGCGCCGCGGCGATCGGCCAGTACCTCGACGGCGGCCTGCTGATCGTCATCTTCGCCGTCTCCGGCGCCCTGGAGGCGCTCGCCACCCGCCGCACCGCCGACTCCGTCCGCGGACTGCTCGCCCTCGCCCCCGCGCGGGCGGTACGCCTCACGGGCACCGGGGCCGAGGAGTCGGTGGACGTCGCCGAGCTGCGGATCGGGGACACGGTCCTCGTACGGCCGGGGGAGCGGCTGCCCGCCGACGGCACCGTCCTCGACGGTGCGAGCGACGTCGACCAGGCCGGCATCACCGGGGAGCCCCTGCCCGCGCCCAAGTCGCCCGGCGACGAGGTGTTCGCCTCCACGCTCAACGGCACGGGGGCTCTGCGCGTACGGGTCGACAAGGACGCGGCCGACTCCGTCGTCGCCCGGATCGTCGCCCTCGTCGAGGAGGCCAGTGCCACCAAGGCACCCACCCAGCTCTTCATCGAGAAGGTCGAACAGCGCTACTCCGTCGGCGTCGTCGTCGCCACGCTCGCGCTCTTCACCATCCCCCTCGCGTTCGGCGCCGACCTCACCTCCACCCTCCTGCGCGCGATGACCTTCATGATCGTTGCCTCGCCCTGCGCGGTCGTCCTCGCCACCATGCCGCCGCTGCTCTCCGCCATCGCCACCGCGGGCCGACACGGCGTCCTCGTCAAGTCCGCCGTGGTCATGGAACGCCTGGGCGCGGTCGACCGGGTCGCGCTCGACAAGACCGGCACCCTGACCGAGGGCGTGCCGCGCGTCACCGGCCTCCAGGGCGACCCGGCGGCGCTCGCCCTGGCCGCCGCGGCCGAACGGTCCAGCGAACACCCGCTGGCACGCGCCGTGGTGGCCGAGGCACGCGCGCGTGGGCTGCGTGTCCCCGAGGCGAGCGACTTCACGTCGGTGCCGGGCGACGGGGTACGGGCCATGGTCGAGGGCCGGGACGTGCGGGTGCGCCGGGCCCAGGGCGAACACGCCGACACCGCCGTCGAGGTCGTCGTCGACGGCGCCCGCGTCGCCGTCCTGACCTTCGCCGACCGGCTCCGTGACGGCGCCCCGGCCGCCGTCGCCGCGCTCACCCGTCTCACCGGCACCGCACCCACCCTGGTGACCGGCGACAACGCGGGCGCTGCCGCCCGGATCGCCGAGCGGGCCGGCATCACGGACGTACGGGCCGGGCTGCTGCCCGAGGACAAGGTCGCGGTCGTACGGGAGTGGGAGCGGGCCGGCGCCCGGGTCCTGGTGGTCGGCGACGGCGTCAACGACGCCCCCGCGCTGGCCGCCGCCCACACCGGTATCGCCATGGGCCGGGCCGGCTCCGACCTGGCTCTGGAGACCGCCGACGCCGTGGTCGTTCGGGACGAACTGGCCACGGTCCCCGCCGTCGTGGCCCTCTCCCGCCGCGCCCGCCGCCTGGTCGTGCAGAACCTGGTGATCGCCGGCACCTGCATCGCGGCCCTGGTGATCTGGGACCTGGCGGGCCACCTCCCGCTCCCGCTCGGCGTGGCCGGCCACGAGGGTTCGACGGTCCTGGTGGGCCTCAACGGCCTGCGGCTCCTTCGCGACGCGGCCTGGCGAAAGGCGACGGTCGCGGGCCAGTGAGCGACGCGGCGGGCCGGCTTCCGTCCGCCCCGGCGGCGCTTGGACCGCTGCCCGTTCGGTCTACGGTCCCGCGCCGCACGGCTCCTCTGCTCGTAGCGTCCTAGCGACAGCCTGGTTTCACACGTCAGGAGGCGCGATGAGCTGGCGCAGTGTCGTGGCGGGTATAACCATGGCCTGCGCTTGCGTTGTCCCATTGGCCGGGACGGCGCAGGCGCAGGACCTCAACTGCCCGGACTTCGACTATCAGGAAGACGCGCAGGCGGAGTTCGACAGGGACCCGAGTGACCCGCACCGCCTCGACGAGGATCGGGGTACGGACGACAACATCGCCTGTGAGTGGCTTCCCCGGAGAAGCGCGGCCACCGTGCTGCCCCTGGACCCAAGGGCGATGTTCCCGGAGCCCACGTTGGCGCCTGTGACGCCCACCTCTGTGCCTCCGACCCCGACCCCGGTGCCTCCGACCCCGACCCCGGTGCCTCCCACGCCGACCCCGGTGCCTCCGACCCCGACCCTGACCCCTGTGCCTCCGACGCCGACCCCCGTGCCCCCGACCCCGACCCCTGCGCCCCCGACCGGCACGGTGCTGCCTTCGCGCGGGGCGCAGGGCGGCGCCGGTGGAAGCTACGGCCCCACAAGCTTCGAAACCGGACTCGGGCTCGGTCTTGCCGCCGTATCGCTCCTGGCCGGCGCGTATGTCCTGCGCAGGCGCCGGGCCCGTCGCTAGCGGTCCAGCGGTCTACCGCCCTATCGGTCCAGTTCCGCGAGCGCGTGCGTCAGCCACTCCACCCAGAAGCGCTCCAGGTCGATGCCGCCGCGCAGGACGAGGTGGCGGAGGCGGTCCGGTTCGGTCTCGCGGCGTTCCGGAGGGAAGTCGCGTTCCTCGATCGCCCGGTATTCCTCCAACTGGCCTTGGTGCAGGGCGAGATGGCGGCACAGCTCCTCCCGCATGCCCGGCGCACCGACGACCGCCGCCGCCCGCATCCGTAGCAGCAGGGAGGAACGCAGCGGTTTGGGGTCCTCGGTGCGGGCGACCCAGTCGGCCAGCTCGGTGCGGCCCGCGGGCAGCACCTCGTACTCCTTCTTCTGGCCACGCGCCGGCACCGGAGCAGGCAGGGCGCGGATGTGCCCGGCCTGCTCCAGCTTGCCCAGCTCGCGATAGATCTGCTGGTGCGTGGCCGACCAGAAGTAGCCGATCGACCGGTCGAAGCGGCGCGTCAGCTCAAGACCGGAGGACGGCTTCTCGAGCAGCGCCGTGAGGATCGCGTGCGGGAGGGACATGCACGCATCCTAGGTTCGGGGCCCCGGCGCGATCACAGGGTCGCGGCCAGCCGCGTGCCCTGGTCGATCGCGCGCTTGGCGTCCAGTTCCGCGGCCACGTCCGCGCCGCCGATGAGGTGCGCCGTACGGCCCGCAGCGATCAGCTCCTCGTACAGGCCGCGGCGCGGCTCCTGACCGGTGCACAGGACGATCGTGTCGACCGGGACGGTCTGCGGCTCCCCGTCGATGGTGAGGTGCAGGCCCTCGTCGTCGATCCGCTCGTACGACGCGCCGGCGACCATGGTGACGCCCCGGTGCTTCATCTCCGCGCGGTGGATCCAGCCGGTGGTCTTGCCGAGACCGGCGCCGACCTTGGTGGTCTTGCGCTGGAGCAGATGGACCTGGCGCGGCGGCCGGGGCCGCTCGGGGGCGCGCAGTCCGCCCCGGCCCTCGTACGAGGTGTCGACGCCCCACTGCTTGAAGTACGTCTCCGGGTCCTGGCTCGCGCCCTCGCCGCCGTCGGTCAGGAACTCGGCCACGTCGAAACCGATGCCGCCGGCGCCGATGATCGCGACCCGCTCGCCGACCGGCGCGCCGTCGCGCAGGACGTCGAGGTAGCTGACGACGCTCGGGTGGTCGACGCCCTCGATCTCCGGGGTGCGGGGGGTGACGCCGGTGGCGACGACGACCTCGTCGTAGCCGTCCAGGTCGGTGGCTGCGACCGGGGTGTTCAGCCTGACCTCGACCCCCCGCGCGTCGAGCTGGACGCGGAAGTAGCGGAGCGTCTCGTCGAACTCCTCCTTGCCCGGTACGCGCTTGGCGATGTTCAGCTGACCGCCGATCTCGCTCGCCGCGTCGAACAGGGTGACGGAGTGGCCGCGTTCGGCGGCGGAGACGGAGAAGGCGAGACCGGCGGGGCCCGCGCCGACCACGGCGATCCGCTTGGCGAGCCGGGTGGGGGAGAGGACCAGTTCCGTCTCGTGGCAGGCGCGCGGGTTCACCAGACAGGAGGTGATCTTCAGGCTGAAGGTGTGGTCCAGGCAGGCCTGGTTGCAGCCGATGCAGGTGTTGATGGTGTCGGCGCGGTCCGCGGCGGCCTTGGCGACGAAGTCGGGGTCGGCGAGGAACGGGCGGGCCATGGAGACGATGTCGGCGCGGCCCTCGGCGAGGATCTGCTCGGCGACCTCGGGGGTGTTGATGCGGTTGCTGGTGACCAGCGGGATGGAGACCGAGCCCATCAGCTTCTTCGTGACCCAGGTGTAGGCGCCGCGCGGCACGGAGGTCGCGATCGTCGGGATCCGGGCCTCGTGCCAGCCGATGCCGGTGTTGATGATGGTCGCGCCGGCCGCCTCGATCTCCTTGGCGAGGGAGACGACCTCCTCCAGGGTCGAGCCGCCCGGGACCAGGTCCAGCATCGAGAGACGGTAGATGACGATGAAGTTCTCGCCGACCTGCTCGCGGATCCGGCGGACGATCTCCAGCGGGAAGCGCACCCGGTTCGCGTAGCTGCCGCCCCAGCGGTCCGTGCGGTGGTTGGTGGCGGCCGCGATGAACTCGTTGATGAGGTAGCCCTCGGAGCCCATGACCTCGATGCCGTCGTACCCGGCGGCCTTGGCGAGCTCGGCGCAGCGCGCGTAGTCCTCGACGGTCTGCTCGACCTCGGCGTCGGTCAGCTCGTTGGGTACGAAGGGGCTGATCGGCGCCTGGATCGCGCTGGGGGCGACGAGCCCGGGGTGGTAGGCGTACCGGCCGAAGTGCAGGATCTGCATCGCGATCCGCCCGCCCTCGGCGTGCACGGCGTCGGTGATGAGCCGGTGCTCGGCGACCTCCTCCTCCGTGGTCAGCTTGGCCCCGCCGTCCCAGGGCCGGCCGGCCTCGTTGGGGGCGATCCCGCCGGTCACGATGAGCCCGACGCCACCGCGGGCGCGCTCGGCGTAGAAGGCGGCCATGCGCTCGAACCCGTTCTCGGTCTCTTCGAGACCGACGTGCATGGAGCCCATGAGCACCCGGTTGGCCAGGGTGGTGAACCCGAGGTCGAGCGGGCTCAGCAGGTGCGGGTACGGGGTCGGGGTCATGGGGGGCGCCTCCTCGCGCAGGGTCGTCATGACTGTTGTAGACGACTCCCACACCGTTGTGCAACAAGTTGCATAACGGCACGAGCGTGATCTGCGCGACGTTGCGAAGCACCGCCGGGCCTGCCGTGCGGGCGGGGGGTGCCTGAGGGGGCGGGTGCGTCGTCGTTCGACGGACCGGTCACTGCGTGTGTGCGCGCGTCAGATCAGAAAGCTGTCGCGGTGCCTCTGGCCACGCTGATAGGACAGGTGGATGACTGCGGAAGCCCTTGATCCCACGGACCGTCTGGTTGCTGAGCGAGCTTGCGAGCGCCTCATCGTCGAGTTCGTCCACAAGCTGGACCTCGGCAATCCGGGTGAGGTGGCTGAACTGTTCACGGATGACGGGGTCTGGGAGTGGGCGGAAGGTGACCGCCGGATTCAGGGCCGTGACGCGCTGCGGTCGTATTTCGCCGGTCGGCCCGCGGACCGGCTCTCGCGCCGGATATGCACGAACATCCTGGTCACCGTCACCTCCGAGGCCACAGCGACGGCGACCACTTACTTCACGACCTACCGTGTCGATGGATACACGGACGGCTTCGTGCCCCCACGGGCCCCTACACAGGTGGGCCACTATGAGGACACGTTCGTCAAGGTCGACGGAGTGTGGCTGCTCAGTTCCCGTTCCTTGTTTCTGGCCTTCGCCGGACCGACCGAGCGGCTTGAACCAGCTGACAAGCAGTGAGCCCGCCCCCCGGGGCCATCAGGTCTGCCCCTGGCGGGAGTGGGCAGTCCACGCCGTCAGGTCCTCCGCGGTGCGTGGGCCGGGCGTCTCTGGGGCGAGGAGGCCGTGGGCGCGTAGGAGGCGGGTCACCGCCATGCCCCAGGGGCGGCGCAGGCGGGCCGCGTCGAGGAGGGCGTCGTCGGCGAGCAGGGTCTCGATCGGTCCCGTCCGCAGCCCGTCCGGGGTGAGAACCGCCGCCTCGTCCGCCCAGCGCAGGGCCAGGTCGACGTCGTGGGTCGCCATCACGACCGTCGTGCCCGCGTCCCGCAACCGGCCGAGCACCTCAAGAAGGCGCTCCTGGCCGTGCGGGTCGAGCCCCGCCGTCGGCTCGTCCATGATGAGGACCCGGGGGCGCATCGCCACCGCCCCGGCGATCGCCGCCCGCTTCCGCTGGCCGTACGACAGCAGATGCGTCGGCCGGTCCTCCAGCGCGACGATGTCCAGCGCCTCAAGGGCCTCGCGGACCCGGAGTCGTACCTCCTCCTCCGGCAGACCCAGGTTCATCGGCCCGAACGACACGTCCTGCCCGACCGACGCCGCGAACAGCTGGTCGTCCGGGTCCTGGACGACCAGCTGCACGGTCGTCCGCAGACGGGTCAGCCCCTTCCGGTCGTACGACACCTCCGTGCCGTCGAGCCGCAGGACCCCGCTGTCGCAGCGCAGGCCCCCGCTGAGCAGCCGCAGCAGCGTCGTCTTGCCGCCGCCGTTGCGGCCGAGCAGGGCCAGCGCCCGGCCCTCCGGGACGGCGAAGTCGATGCCGTCCAGGACCACCGGCCCGTCCTCGTAGGCGAACGTGGCCTTCAGCAGTTCCACGACAGGGGGTGCGGGGCTCACGGCAGGGACCTTTCCAGTACGAGAGTGAGGGCGACGAGCCCGGCGAGCAGGCCCGCCGTCGAGGCGAGGAAGCGGCCCGAGATCGCGGCCTCGGGCACCAGGACCCGCAGCGTCCCGTCGTACCCCCGCCCCGCCAGCCCGGTCTGCAGACGCTGCGCCCGGTCGAAGGCGCGGACGAACGCCGTGGCGCCGAGCCCGGCGAGCGAACGCCAGGTCGCCGCCCGCGTGGTCAGCCCCAGCCGGGCC
The DNA here is from genome assembly GCF_053609105.1 of Streptomyces sp. NPDC054975. Lineage (NCBI taxonomy): Bacteria > Bacillati > Actinomycetota > Actinomycetes > Kitasatosporales > Streptomycetaceae > Streptomyces > Streptomyces sp. NPDC054975. The sequence goes on along the minus strand of NZ_JBSGWV010000013.1, from coordinate 41,057 downwards.
GCCTGCGCCTGTCGGATTTTGGATATCGCATCCAGAAGAAGAAAGCTGATCCGGTACATCACCAACGCCACATCCACCACGGGCGCCGGGACCCCGGCCCGCACCAGGCGCGGCAGGACATCGGACACGGGCGTGGTGAAGGCGAACAGCAGCACGCCCAGGGACGCGGACGACGTCCGCAGCAGCAGCTCACCGGCGTGGACCGGCCCGTCCTGCGCGAGCACGACGAGTCCCCGGTCCCCTCCCACCTCGAACAGCAGCGGGATCGCCCCGGTCACACAGAAGCCCAGTGGGATACGGAACGCGCGCCACAGCTGACGCCCCGGCACCCCCGCCGGACCGAGAAGGACGACCAGGGTGGCCGCCGCGACCAGAACGGCACCGGGCCACGGCGGCAGACAGACCGCGCACAGCGTCAGGCCGAAGCCGAGCACGGCCTTCTCGCACGGATGACGGCGGCGCCAGCGACTGCTGTGCGCCGCCGCGTCGATCGGCAGCACCGGCGGTTACGTGTCGTCCGACGCCGACTGCAGCGCCTTCGCCTCGGCCCGGGCCTCGCCCTGCTTGCGGCCCCTGTGCACGCCGAAGTAGTACGCCAGCACGCCGGCGCCGAGTGCCGCCTGAAGGGCGAAGAGGGCCGACTCGATCTCACCGGAGGCGGGCTCGTAGAGCGGGCTGAACCACGGTTCGTAGTCGGGAGCGATCTCCGTGATCGCCGCCTCCGCCTCGCCGTCGGCTCCGGTGAACGGTTCCTCCTTGTGGTCGCCGAGGCCCAGGACCAGCGGCAGCACCGCCAGAGCCGCGACGACGAGCAGAATCAGGGAGTTGATCTTCGCGTTCCGGCTCATCGGGCGCTCGCCTCCGCGGTGTCGGCCTTCTTACGGGACGGGAGCAGAATCCCGAGCCGGGTCAGATCCCCCTTGCTGGACTGGGTGAGCAGCCGCATGACGAGCACGGTCAGCAGACCCTCGCTGACCGCGAGCGGCAGCTGCGTCACGGCGAAGATCCCGCCGAACTTGGCGAGCGCCCCGGCCACACCGCTGCCCGGGTCGGGGAAGGCCAGCGCGAGCTGGACGCTGGTCACGCAGTACGTCGACAGGTCGGCGACGAACGCGCCGAAGAACACACTCACCATGAGCGGCACGTCGAAGCGGCGCAGCAGCCAGTACGTACCGAATCCGGCCCACGGCCCGACGATCGCCATCGAGAACACATTGGCGCCGAGCGTGGTGAGCCCGCCGTGCGCGAGCAGCAGCGCCTGGAACAGCAGCGTGATCGTGCCGAGGACCGCCATCACCGGCGGACGGAACAGGATCGCGCCCAGGCCCGTACCGGTCGGGTGCGAGCAACTGCCCGTCACGGACGGGATCTTGAGAGCGGACAGGACGAACGTGAACGCGCCGGACGCGCCCAGCAGCAGGGTGGACTCGGGGTTGGCCTTGACCTCGCGGGTCAGCGCGCGGACGCCGTGGACGACGAAGGGAGCGGACGCGACGCCCCAGGCGGCCGCGTGCACAGGGGGCAGATACCCCTCGGCTATATGCATGGTTGGGAGACCCTCTCCAGCACCTCGTGGATGGACAACGCACCTTGGCCGGTCTCCTGGCTGACGGGTCATGCCGCCGCGGCTCCGCCTTCCCACACCGCCGCGGTCTCCCGCGGCGGTCCAGTGGCTTCCCCCCAGGGGGATGGAGCCGGACTTCCCGATCACAGTGGCGAGGGCCGCACCGGTACCGCACCGGTTTCCCGTACACCAAGGCGCTGTGACATTAGTGGGTTGACCAGCTACATCACAACACGGGTGCGCTCCCGGACGGTGTGTGACGGATCTCCCGCGCGCCCCCCGCCCGCCCCCGTCCCCTCTCGTGCGCGCTCACTCCTTCCGGTACGTGTACGCCTCCTGCGCCGCTGCCGTCACCGCGTCCAGGTCCCCGCCGGCGCTCGCCGTGACGAGCGCGGCGACCGCGCCCTCGACGAACGGGGCGTCCACGAGGCGCGCCCCCTCCGGCAGTTCGTCACCCTCGGCGAGGAGCGCCTTGACCGTCAGGACGGCGCTGCCGAGGTCGACGAGGAGGGCCACCCCGGCACCGCCGTCGACCGCCTTCGCTGCTTCCACGATCCGCTCGGAGCTGGTGCCCAGACCCCCGTCGGGAGCGCCTCCGGCGGCGGCGACCGGCGCGGTCGCCCCGCCGCCCGCGAGCCCCTGGGCCAGGGCGGCGACGGCGTCGGCCACGGCCGCGCTGTGCGAGACCAGCACGATGCCCACCTGGCCGGTCATGCGGCGGCCACCTCCGCGAGCGCGGCGATCAGCAGCGCCGACGACGTCGCGCCGGGGTCCTGGTGCCCGATGGAACGCTCACCCAGATAGCTCGCCCTGCCCTTGCGTGCCTGGAGGGGTACGGTCGCGAGGGCGCCGCGCTCGGCCGCGTCCCGGGCGGCGGCGAAGGAGTCGCCGAGCGCCTCCGCCGCGGGCACGAGCGCGTCCAGCATCGTCTTGTCGCCGACCTGGGCCCCGCCGAGCCGGCCGACGGCCTCGACCCCGGCGGCCAGCGCCGACGCCAGGTCCTGCCGCGTCACGGACTCCGCCTCGCCGAGTGCCTTGCCGGTGCGGCGCAGCAGCGTCCCGTACAGCGGGCCGGACGCGCCGCCCACGGTGGAGATCAACTGCCGTCCGGCGACGGTGAGTACGGCTCCCGGCGTCGCGGGCGGCTCCTTGTCCAGCACCTCCGTCACGGCGGCGAACCCCCGCTTCAGGTTGGCGCCGTGGTCCGCGTCGCCGATCGCCGAGTCGAGTTCCGTGAGGTGCTCGGCCTCACGGTCGACGGCGGCCGTTGCCGTGGCCAGCCAGCGGCGGAAGAACGCGGCGTCGAGCTCGTTCACTTCGGACATCCCTCTCTCACCGGCCCCAGCGCAGCGCGGCCGTCTGCACGGGCGCGTCCCAGAGCCGCAGCATCTCCTCGTCGGCCTCGCAGAGCGTCACCGAGCAGCCTGCCATGTCCAGCGAGGTGACGTAGTTCCCGACGAGCGTGCGGGCGACGGGCACCCCGCGCTCGGTCAGCACCCGCTGCACCTCGGCGTTGAATCCGTAGAGTTCGAGCAGGGGCGTGGCCCCCATCCCGTTCACCAGGGCGAGGACCGGCCCGGACGGCCGCAGGTCTTCCAGTACGGCGTCGACGGCGAAGTCCGCGATCTCGCGCGAGGTCATCATCGCGCGCCGCTCCCGCCCCGGCTCGCCATGGATTCCGACCCCCAACTCAAGCTCACCTTCCGGGAGGTCGAAGGTGGGGCTGCCCTTCGCGGGCGTGGTGCACGCGCTCAGTGCCACGCCGAGACTCCGCGACCGCTCGTTCACCCGCCGCGCGATCGCCTCCACCCGCTCCAGCGGCGCCCCCTCCTCGGCGGCGGCTCCCGCGATCTTCTCCACGAAGAGCGTCGCCCCCGTGCCCCGCCGCCCGGCCGTGTACAGGCTGTCCGTCACCGCCACGTCGTCGTCGACCAGCACCTTGGCGACCTGGATGCCCTCGTCCTCGGCGAGCTCGGCCGCCATCTCGAAGTTGAGCACGTCACCGGTGTAGTTCTTGACGACGAACAGCACCCCGGCCCCGCTGTCGACCGCGGCGGCGGCCCGCACCATCTGATCGGGCACCGGCGAGGTGAACACCTCCCCGGGACACGCGGCGGCCAGCATCCCGGGGCCCACGAACCCCCCGTGCAACGGCTCGTGCCCGGACCCGCCCCCGGACACCAGAGCCACCTTCCCGGCGATGGGCGCGTCCCTCCGCAGCACGACACGGTTCTCGACATCGACGGTGAGTTCGGGGTGCGCGGCGGCCATGCCCCGCAGCGCGTCGGCGACGACGGTCTCCGGAACGTTGATCAGCATTCTCATGGGCTTTCTCCTTGAGAGCCTGGCGGTGGGGCCTACGGCAGTATCGAGCTTGCGGCCCTCAAGGTCACGTGTCCTGGGCGCCCGGGGTGGTGCTGTGGCCGGGGCCTCGCCGCCGTGTGACACCGGCTCAGACCGGGGCGCGCAGAGGGATCGAGGCGAGTTTGGCCGGGTCGACGACGATCCGGATGCCGGCGATGCGGCCTCGGGTGACGGTGAAGGCCGGGAGAAGGTGACAAGCCCGGTCCGCCGGGACCTGCTCGGGCACCGGTCGCTTCCCTGAAAACGTGGCGCGTCAAGGTTTTAGGGTCGGTGAGGGCTAGAGTGCCTGAGTGAGCACACGAGGGTCCCGGGGGCCTTACGCCAAGACCGCCGCCAAGCGGCAGCAGATCCTCGACGCCGCCCTGGCGGCCTACGCCGAGGCGGGCAGCAGGGGGGTGTCGGTGCGCGACATCGCCCAGCGGGTGGGGTTGACCGACGCGGGGGTGCTGCACCACTTCGGCAGCCGGGAAGCCCTGCTCGCCGCGGTGATCGAAGCCCGTGACACCTCCGCCGCCGAGGCGTACGGCCCGGAGACGGTGCTGTGGCGCACGGAGTTGCTGGCGGAGAATGCCGCCACGCCCGGGCTTGTCAAACTGTTCCTGGACATCGCGGCGGCCTCCGCCGACCCGGACCACCCGGGGCACGAGTTCTTCACCGAGCGCTACCGCCGGCTGCGGGAGCAGATCGCGGCCCTGCTCGTCGCCGGTCCGCCCCCGGGGCTCGAGTCCGCCGAGCCGGACGCCGGCCGCGACGCCGACTGGGCCGCCCGGGTCCTGCTGGCCGCGACCGACGGCCTGCAGCTCCAGTGGCTGCTGGAGCCGTCCATCGACATGGCCGGGGACATCGGACGGCTGCGCGATGTGCTGATGGACGCCCTGGGGGACGAGCGGGCGTCCGGGCCTCAGGCGACGGGGTAGTCCGCCTCCGGCGGTTCCTGCGCGCCGTCGGCTCCGGGAGCCAGGGTCACCACCACCCGTGTGCCGCGAGCGGTCCGCACGATGGTGCAGTCCAGGGCGTAGGCGCGCACCAGGCCCAGGCCTCGGCCGCAGCACGCGTCGAGGCCGTCGCCGGGCAGGCGGGGGCGTCGGCGGCGCCACCGTCCGGTGTCCTGGACCTGGACGGCCACGGTCCTTCCCGTCGTCGTCAGAAGGACGGCGACATCGAGGCTGCCGCTGTGCCGCACGACGTTGGTCACGAGTTCGGTGACGATCACGGTGAGGGCCTCGTCGGCGTGGTCGCCCAGGTTCCAGCAGCGTGCCGTGTCCCGGGCGAAACGCCGGAGCGAAGGGACCGCCTCGACGGTCGCGGCCATGACGGACACGGCCTGCCGGGCCCCGTACAAGGGCTGGTGGGGAGTGACGCTCGGGGGGCCGCTCTGCGCGGCGACGGGGGAGGCGGCGATGTGCATGGGGAGGGCTCCTTGCGCCTGGGGGGCGGGGCGCGGTCGACGGCTCGAAACCGTCCGGTCTGCCACGGTAAGCGCAAAAACTTTGGCTGTCTAGGTTTTCGCAAGGCTGCGCCTCCGGACTGGGACAGCAGGGCCGGAGGCGCAGGTGGAGGGCGGGATCAGGCCACGAGGGTCCAGCGCTGGGCCGCTGAGCCCGAGCACGTGGCGAGGGTCAGCTTCGTCCCGTTGGCCGTACCCGATCCGACCGGGGCCAGGCAGCGACCGCCGCTGGTCACGGTCGACTGGGCACCCAGCTGCCACTTCTGGCCCGCGGAGCCGTTGCACGGCTGGACCGTGGCCGTGGCGCCGGAGCCGTCGAGGCAGACGCCGTCCTTGCCGGTGAGCGTGCCGCCGGCCGTGAACGTCCAGCGCTGGTTGGTCCCGCCGTGGCAGGCGTACAGCGTCGGCTCGCTCCCAGGCGTCGTCGTGCCGTAGGGCAGGTCGACGCAGGACGAGGAAGCGGCGTTGACCAGGGTCGCGTTCGCCGGGAGCGGCGTGGCGCGGCCGGTCGCGGAGATCTCGGCCGCGCTCGTCCACGGGCCCCGGTTCCCCGCCTCGGTCAGGGCCTTCAGACGGAGGTAACGCCCGGTCTTCGGCGCGAAGGTGACCTTCTTCTCGACCGCGGTGTCGGCGAAGGCGCCCGTGGCGACCGGGTTGCCCCAACTCGCCGTCGTGTCGGAGACGTACACCTCGTACGACCCGATGCGCCCGTTGCTCGCGCCGTCCTGCCGTGGCAGGTAGGACAGGCTGTCGACGTCGTACCGCGCTCCCAGGTCGATCTGGAGCTCGTGGGGGAGCGCGGCGGCCGAGCCGCCGGAGTAGGCGGTGTGCCACTTCGTGGCCGGGTTGCCGTCGATGGCGTTCACGGCGGCTCCGTTCTCGGCCGAGGTCTCCTGGCTGTCGGCGTACGCGACCTTCCAGGCGGCCTTCGAGATCGGCTGCCCCGTCGCGGGCACCGCCGTCGCCGGGAGGAGCGTCAGGCCGTTCGCCGTGACGGTGAACGCCCCCGACTTCGAGCCGGCCTTGACCCACAGGGTGCCGGAGCGGTCGGCGGGGTCGAAGTACCAGCCGGTTGCGGCGGCGTCGTACGCGGCCTTGGAGGTCAGCGCCGGGAGCGCCGTGCCGCCGACGGTGACGCCGGTGGGCGCGGCGGCCGAGTGGACGGTGAACTCGTAGCCACGGGCGGCCGGCTTGCCGTCGTACGTACCCGTGCTCGCGCCGACAGCGATGCTCACGTCGCCGGTGCCGGAGGCCGGCGCGGTGACGTCGACCTTCTGCTTGGCGTACGCGCCGCTCTGGTACTCGCGGGTGATGCCGTCATCCTCGTACAGCGTGAACGTGGACGATCCGCGCGGATGGATGTCGTAGGTGAGCTTGTCGACCGCCTTCTCGCCGGTGTAGTTCATCTGCGGCCACATCGGCACGATGCCACCGCCCTTGACGAAGACGGGGAGGGTGTCGAGCGGGGCGTTGTAGCCGTTGAGCCAGCCCGGGCCGGAGTACGTCTTCCCGGTCCAGTAGTCGGTCCACGTGCCGGCGGGGAGGTAGATGCCGTCGCGGGTCGTGGTGTCCGTCACGACGGGGGCCACGAGCAGCGAGTCACCGGACATGAACTGGCCGCTGGTCTGGTTGCCGCGCGCGACGGGGTCGTTCGGGTACTCGAGCACCATGGCGCGGACCGTGGGCGTGCCGGTCTCGGTGGCGACGCGGCTCGCCGAGTACAGGTACGGCATCAGCCGCATCTTCAGCTTGAGGTACTTGCGGTTGATCGACAGGTACGGGTCGGAGAACCGCCAAGGCTGCTTGTCCTGGTAACCGGCCTCCGGGTTGGTGGCGCCCCAGCCGGACATCGTCATGAAAGCGGGGGTGAGCGCCTTCCACTGCAGATCGCGGACGTACGTCTTGGGGCTGCCCTGGAAGATGCCGTCCACGTCACCCGAGGCGTAGTTGAACCCGGACAGGCCCGCGCCCGCGATCGCCGGGACGTGCCAGCGCATGGCGTCCCAGGTGCCCGGCGTGTCGCCGGTCCAGACGACCGCGTTGCGCTGGGTACCGGCCCAGCCGTCGACCGTCCAGACGTAGCGGCGGGCGTCGGAGTTCTTCTCGATGCCGTCGACCGCCTGCTGGACACCGTCGAAGGCGTACTTGTAGCCGGGGCCGATCCAGGCGACGTCGGTCTTGACCCCGCGGCTCCCGGCGGTGCCGACCTCGTCGGCGATGTTCGCGAGACCGGTGGACGTCCACAGACCCGTCTGGAAGCCCTTCGCCTTGAGCCCGTCGACGGTCGCCTTCAGGTCCGCATAGCCGCACCCGTAGCCGTCGTTCGGCAGGAACCAGCCGGAGGGCATGTCGGCGGCGCGGGCGTCGGCCGCGTACCCGAGGACGTCCTTCGTGGTCTGGTGACGCGCCCGGTCGTGGTCACCGGTGTAGTCCGGGTTGGAGGCGTTCCAGCAGTCGGCGTTGCCGAGCTCGAAGCCCCACGCCGGCGCCATGAACGGCTTGCCGCTGACGTCCGTGTACGCGTCGAGCACGCCCTTGAGGGAGTCGCCGACGAAGTACCAGGCGTCGAAGCGGCTCTCGTTGTGCGTGAACGTGCCGGGCGCGCCGAAGGTGTACGTACCGGGCGCCCAGGTGTTGCGCATGACGCCGTATCCGTTGGTCGACATGTAGAAGGGCGCCGGGCTGGCGTTGGTGTTCTCCTTCCACGTGTTGGCGACCGAGACCGGAACGGTCTTGCCGCGCAGCGCCCACTCACCCAGGCGCAGGCCGGTGCCGTAGAACTGCTCGTCGGGGCCCTGGGAGAGGTACTGGCTGGTCTGGGTGCCGGTCCAGGACAGCGGCTGCGACTCCTGCCAGACGAGCGTGGTGTTGTCCGCCCGGTAGACGGAGAAGCGGAGCGGGGACTTGTTCACCCGGATGTTCATGGCCGGGGTGGTGATGCGGTAGTACGCGCCGGCATCCGAGACGCTCGTCGTCACGGCGCCGAAGTCGGTGTCGATCGCGAGGGCGTTGCCGGCCGGGTCGTCGGTGAAGGTGCCGTTGGGTGACAGCCATATCCGGAAGATGTCCTGACGGGCGATCACCACCCGGGCCTTGGCCGCCGTCGACGTACTGATCGTGACGGTGTTGCCGGACTGGCTGGCACCGGTGGCGTCTCCGGCGCTCGCCGCGGCGGCGGGGGACACGGGCCCGGCGACGGAGAACACGGCCGCCACCATGGCGGCGACCAGGCCCAGGATCGCCGGGCGTCTGCCGCGGGCCCGGCCTCCTCCCCGCCGACGCGGGGGTCGTACGGAACTTCGTTGCATCACAGCCGCCTTTCCGGCCATGCGGGCGCCGACCGGCGGCGCCCGCCGACAACACGTGCTGAGGCGCCATGACAACAGCCGCCCTGAATGACGTCAAGTGTTCATAGAGCCCTTGTTTCAATCAAAAACGCGCATGATCCTTCGCTCGACAGTAGACAGCGCTTTCGTGGTCACGAGTGGGTAACTCCCCCGAGCCTGGAGGTGACAATGGCCAGAGTGCGTGCTCAAACTTGAGCAATTCTCGGCGACCTGCTCAGTTCTGAGCATGCTCGCTCTCTTCCTTGCACAAGGCGGTAGCTGCCATGACGCGACGTCTCTTCGCCCTGTCCGCCGCCGGGGTCACCGGTGCGCTCGTCCTCTCGCTCGCGGGGTGCGGGGGCGGCGGATCCGGGACCTCGGCCGACGGGATCACCACCATCAAGTTCCTCGCGGCGGACTACGGATCCAACGGCGACAACCCGAGCCAGGCGTACTGGCAGGACGTGATCAAGGCGTTCGAGAAGAAGAACCCCAAGATCAGGGTCGACCTCCAGGTGATCAACTGGAACGACATCGACGCCCAGGTCAAGACCATGGTCCAGAACGGCGACCAGCCCGACATCCTTCAGACCGGCGGCTATGCGGACTTCGCGAAGAGCGGGCTGCTCCACCCCGCCGCCGACGTGCTCTCGGTGCCCACCGAGGCGGACCTCATCCCGGCCATGGCCGATGCCGGCAGCCAGGACAACACCCGCTACGGCATCCCGTTCGTGTCCAGCGCGCGGATGTTCCTGATCAACAACGAGCTGTTCCGCAAGGCCGACCTCGACCCGAAGAAGCCGCCGAAGACCTGGGCCGAGGTCACCGCCGCGGCGACCGCGCTCAAGAAGGCGGGCGTGGAGGTGCCGCTCGGCATCCCGCTCGGAAAGGAGGAGGCCCAGGCCGAGGCGTTCATCTGGATGATGGGCAACAAGGGCGGCTACCAGAACGAGGGCGGCACGTACGCCATCAACTCCGCCGCCAACGTGGAGACGTTCACCCAGCTCAAGAGCTGGGTCGACGCGGGCCTGACCCAGAAGAGCCCCGCCGCCGTCAACCGCACCGATCTGACCAAGACCTTCGCGTCCGGCAAGGTCGGCATGCTCAACGGCTTCCCCGGCCAACTCGCCGAGGTCAAGGCCATGGACGTCACCTGGACGGCCATGCCCGGCAAGGACGCGCAGAGCCCCAGCACCCTCGGCGTCGCCGACTGGGTCATGGCCTTCAAGAAGGGCGGCCACAAGGAGGAGATCAAGGCGTTCCTGGACTTCGCGTACCAGAAGGAGCACACGGTCACATTCGCCAAGACGTACAACCTGATGCCGGTGACCCGGTCCGCGCTCGCGGCGCTCCAGGACGACCCCGCGCAGAAGGACCTCAAGCCGTTCCTCGGCATTCTGCCCACCGCCACCTTCTACCCGCTCAGCGACCCGACCTGGCCGGGCGTCTCCGCCCAGATCAAGACCCAGATCGGCAGCGCCGTCAACGAGCCGCAGAAGACCCTCGACGCGCTCCAGCAGGCCGCACAGCAGGCAGGACAGTAACGAGAGCGGCCGTGTCCGTACGCCCGAAACGAGAGCTCACCTTGCCCACCAGCACCCCCCGCCCCCGGACCCGGCCGCGGCGCCTCGGCGCCCTGCCGTGGATATCCCCGGCCGTCGTCCTCATCCTGGCCGTGGTCGTCTGGCCGGTCGTGGAGATGGTCCGCACCTCGCTGCGGAGGATCGACACCTCCGGTGTCGACCAAGGGCCCGCCGGGTTCGACAAGTACCGCAAGCTGTTCGCCGACCCGCGCCTCCCTGACGTCCTGACCTGGACCGTCGTGTGGACGGTCCTCGTGGTGGCCCTCACCATGATCGTCTCGCTCGGTCTCGCGCAGCTGTTCAACCAGCGCTTTCCCGGCCGGAGGATCACCCGCTGGGCGCTGATCGCCCCCTGGGCGGCCTCCGTCCTGATGACCGCGATCGGCTTCCGCTGGATGCTCGACCAGGTCGCCGGCGTCCTCAACCGGCTGCTCCTGGACCTGGGAGTCGTCGACGCGGCCGAGGCATGGACCGGAGACGCCGCCCACGCCAAGCCGTGGCTGGTGTTCGTCGCCGTCTTCGTGTCCCTCCCCTTCACCACGTACACCCTCCTCGCCGGGCTCCAGACCGTCCCGGCGGAGGTGTACGAGGCGGCCCGTGTCGACGGGGCGTCACGAGCGCAGACCTATCTGCGGATCACCGTGCCGCTGCTACGGCCGGCCTTCCTCGTCGCCCTGGTGATCAACCTGATCAACGTCTTCAACTCGTTCCCGGTCATCTGGGGCATGACCCAGGGCGGCCCCAACGCCGACACCGCCACGACCACGGTCTTCATGTACATGCTGCGCAGTTACGACGTCGCCGAGTCGGCGGCCATGTCCGTGGTCAACTTCGCGGCCGTCATCGTCATGGTGCTGGTCTTCCTGAAGGTCAGCGGCTGGAAGGAGGAGGCGAACCGATGAGAGACCCGCGTACGCCCACGTTGCGAACAAGGCCGCGCACCAGGACCGTTCTGCTGACCGTCACGGCATGGGCGATGGCCGCGCTCTTCCTCCTGCCGTACGTCGAGATGGTCATCACGGCCGGGCGCCCCGCCGACGAGCTGCGTGACAACGGCTATCTGCCGTCCCGCTTCGACTGGTCCGCGTTCACCCGGGTGTGGACCGACACCACCCTCGGTCAGAACCTGTCCAACACCCTGCTGATCGCGGGCGGTTCGACGGTTCTGGTGCTCCTGGTCGCCCTGCCGGCCGCGTACTACACGGCCCGCGTGCGCTTCCGGGGGCGCACCGCGTTCCTCCTGCTCGTCCTGGTCACGCAGATGTTCCAGCCGACGGCCCTTCAGGTGGGCCTCTACCGGGAGTTCCACGCCCTCGGCCTGCTCGACACCGTGACCGTGCTGATGATCGCCAACGCGGCGTTCAACCTCGCGTTCGCGGTGTGGATCATCAGCGCGTACATCGGCTCGATCCCCGTGGAGCTGGAGGAGGCCGCGATGATGGACGGCAGCAGCCGGGCCGGGGCGCTGTTCCGGGTGACCCTGCCGCTGGCGATGCCCGGGATCGTCACCGCCGTGATCTTCACGTTCATCGCGGCGTGGAACGAGTTCATCATGGGTCTGACGCTGACGACGTCACCCGAGCGGCAGCCGTTGACGGTCGGCATCAACAACATGATCGGCGCCTACAGCGTCCAGTGGAACCAGGTCTTCGCGGCGTCGATCGTCGCGATCGTCCCGGTCGTGATCCTGTTCGCGGTCATCGAGCGTCATGTGGTCTCGGGGCTCACCGCGGGCTCGGTGAAGTGACCGGTACGCGGCGACTCCTCGTCGCCGCCTCCGCCGCCCGCGGCCGGTGCCCGCCTCGCCGTCCGCCGCTAGACGCAGTGGACGTCGACGCCCTGGTGGGTGAGCTGTTCGACGAGGTCGTCGGGCGCGTCGTGGTCCGTGACGAGGACGTCGATCTCGGGGATCGTGCAGACCCGGGCGAAGGCCCGCTGGCCGAGCTTGGTGGAGTCGGCGACCACGATGATCTTGTCGGCGCGCTCGGCCATGGCCCGGTTGGCACTCGCCTCGCCCTCGTCGTGGGTGGACGCCCCGAAGTGCGGGTCGACGGCGTTGACGCCGAGGATCGCGTAGTCGAGCGACAGACCTTGAAGGACAGCGGCCGCGAGCGGCCCGGTCAGCTCGTACGACTGGGGGCGGGCCACGCCACCGGTCACGACGGTCTTCACGTAGGGCCGGACCGCCAGCTCGTTGGCGATGTTCACGGCATTGGTGACGATCGTCAGCGTGGTGCCGGCCGCGTGCTCGACCAGGTCGGGACGGGTGGCCAGTTCACGGGCCACCTCCGAGGTCGTCGTGCCGCCGTTCAGCCCGACGACCGCGCCGGGCGGGACGAGGGCGGCGGCGGCACGGGCGATGCGCTGCTTCTCGTCGGCCTTGCGGCCGATCTTGTAACGCAGGGGCAGGTCGTACGTGACTCCGCTGAGCACCGCGCCGCCGCGGGTGCGGGTCAGGAGCTGCTGGCGGGCCAACTCCTCCAGGTCGCGACGGACGGTGGCCGGGGAGACGTCGAGCAGCTCGGCGGCCTCGCCGACCTCGATGCTCCCCCGCTCGCCCAGCGCGTCGAGGAGCCGCGTCCACCGCTCGTGCGTGCCCATCACCGTTCTCCTCGTCTCGCTTCACGACCTTCTGCGGGCCGAGCGTAACCCGCGCACGGGGCAGCTTGCTCAATTCCTGACCACCATTGCTCAATCTTGAGCGCAAAAGCTATAACCAACTCATCTTCAATCATCGGAGCTGGATGTAAGCCAGCCGCGGACCCTTCGGGAGCACCATGACAGTCATGGCCCTGGACGTCGGAGGTACGTACATCAAGGGCGGTGTGCTCTCCGACGACGGCACCCTGAGCCACACCGAGCGCTGGTACACCAGGGCGGACCGCGGCCCGGACGCCGTCCTGGAGACCGTGTTCGCGTGCGCGGCCGAACTGGCCGAGCGCTGCCCGACGGCGGAGGCGGCCGGGGTCGTCGTGCCCGGTGTCGTCGACGAGGAGGCGGGCCTGTCCCTACTCGCCGCCAACCTCGGCTGGCGCGACGTACCGGTCCAGGACTGGCTGGCCGAACACCTCGGCCTGCCCGTCGCGTTCGGCCACGACGTCCGCGCCGGCGGCCTGGCGGAGGCCAGGTCGGGCGCCGCGCGGGGCTGCGCGGACTTCCTCTTCGTACCGGTCGGCACCGGGATCGCCGCCGCCGTGTTCACCGGGGGCCGGGCGCGTGCGCTGACCGGAGGTCACGGCCGCGCCGGCGAACTGGGCCACGTCGTCGTGCGGCCCGGGGGAGACCGCTGCCACTGCGGTGCGCGGGGCTGCCTGGAGACGGTGGCGTCCGCGGCCGCCATCGCCCGCCGGTACTCCCGCGTCACCGGCTGGCACGGCATCACGGCCCGAGAGGTCCAGGGCCGCGCCGACGCGGGAGACACGATCGCCGCCACCATCTGGTCCGAGGCGATCGAGGCCTTGGCCGACGCGCTGACCACCGCGATCACCCTGTACGACCCGGAGCGCGTCGTCATGGGCGGCGGCCTGTCCCGTGCAGGGCAGTCCCTCCTGGCGCCTCTCAGAGCGGCACTCGCCGACCGCCTCACGTTCCAGGCCACGCCCCGGATCGTCGAGGCCGGGCTCGGCGACCGGGCGGGCTGCATGGGCGCGGCGTACCTGGCCCAGGACATCCTGGTCCGGGCGGGGAAGGTGTCGCTGTGATCCTGACCGTCACCCTCAACGCCGCCCTCGACATCACCCACCACATCGACCGGCTGCGCCCCCACACCGCGCACCGCGTCCGCGAGGTGGCCGCCCGAGCGGGCGGAAAGGGCATCAACGTCTCCCGGGTCCTGCACACCCTCGGACATCCCACCCTCGTCACGGGCCTGGCCGGCGGCGGGACGGGGGCGGCGATCCGCCGTGAACTCGCCCGCGCGGGCCTTGCGGAGCAGCTGATTCCCGTCCGTGGGAAGAGTCGTCGCACGGTCGCCGTCGTGGACGCGTACTCCGGCGACACGACGACCCTGTTGGAACCGGGACCCGTCGTACTGCCCGACGAATGGGCGTACTTCCGCGACTTGTTCGGAGCACTGCTCGGTCGGGCCACCGCGGTCGTCCTCTCGGGCAGCCTGCCACCGGGCCTGCCCGAGGACGCCTACGCGGTTCTCGTCCGGGCCGCCCGCGCACGAGGTGTCCCCGCCCTCGTCGACACCAGCGGCCCGGCGCTGCTCGCCGCCCTCCCGGCCGCGCCGGCGCTGGTCAAACCGAATGCCGACGAACTCGCCGACGCCACCGGCCTGTCCGACCCCCACGCGGCGGCCGAGGCCCTGCGCACCGCCGGAGCCGACGCCGTCGTCGCCTCGCTCGGCCCGGAGGGGCTGCTCGCCGTCACGCCGCACGGCGCCTGGCGCGCACGTCCCACGGAGCGGCTGCGGGGCAACCCGACGGGCGCCGGGGACGCCGCGGTCGCCGCGCTGGCCGCCGGCCTCGCCGCCTCCGACCCCTGGCCCGCCCGGCTGGCCGAGGCGGTGGCCCTGTCGGCCGCCACGGTGGCGGCCCCGCTGGCAGGTTCCTTCGACCCTGCCGCCCACCACCGTCTGCGTGCACGGGCGGACGTCACACCCCTGCCTCGCCCACCAGGAGCACCGCCGTGCCTCTCGTAGGGACGGCCGAGTGGGGCGAGGTCGTCGACGAGGACGGGGCGCACGCCCGGGACGGAGGCCGCCCGTCCCTGTGCGCGACGGGGGCGAGCTCGTGCGTCCCCATGCCGCCCGCGCCCAACTCCCGCTCCAGGGTCGGCACACAAGGAGGATCAGTGGCTGAAGGGGGCCAATTCCACAGATGACGGACTCGGCCGCGCCGCGATGAAGCCCGGTCATGTCCCATGCCGTGGAGCGCTGTTCGACGTTCATGGCCATGACACCGACAGGAGTTGAGATGGGTCTGCTCGTCCCACTCCGAAGGAGTCATCGCCTTGAGAAACGTCCTTCGCCGGATCGGCGTCATCGCCGCGGGCACCGTCCTCGTCGGCGGCGCCCTTTCCGTCTCACCGGCCGCCGCAGACGACACCCTCGACGTCCAACTCCTCAGCATCACCGACTTCCACGGCTACCTCCAGCCGCCCATGGCCGGACAAGGCGGACAGATCCCCGCGGGCGGCGGTACCTCGGTGACCGTCGGCGGAGCCGCCTACCTCGCCACCCATCTCGACCGGTTGAGCGCAGGGCACCCCCACTCCGTCTTCTTCTCCACCGGTGACAACTTCGCCGGCTGGCCCTTCGAGGTGGACGCCTTCCAGGACGAGCCGACGATCGAGGTGCTCAACAAGCTGGGACTGCGCTTCACCGCAGTGGGCAACCACGAGCTGGACGTCTCCCGGAGCTTCCTCGTCGATCACATGGCGAACGGCGAGTGCTTCGGCACGGTCGGAGTGGACAGCTGCTTCACGGACTCCACCGGACGCCGTTTCCACGGCGCCGACTTCGACTTCCTGACCGGCAACATCGTCGACGCCCGGACCGGGCGGACGATCGTGGACCCGTACCGTATCGAGTGGTTCACGGCCGCCGGCGGCAAGCGCGTCCCGGTCGGCTTCATCTCCACCACCACCGAGGCCACCGTCACCGGCTCGACGTCCTACCAGCCGGACCTGCGCGCACAGGACCAGGCGTGGGCCATCAACCGGTACGTCAAGCAGCTCAAGAGCCGTGGCGTCGAGGCCATCGTCCTCAACGTGCACGAGGGCGGCGGGCCGAGGAACGCCGACACCTCGGGCTACAACGTGTGCGACTCCGCCTCCGGGCCGGTGTTCGACCTGGCGAAGAAGGTCACGGCGGAGGTCGACGCGATCGTCACCGGAGACTGGCACTCCCGCTTCAACTGCATGGTGCCCGACCCGACCGGCGTTCCGCGCCCGATCGTCGAGGCGGGCAACCACGGCGCCCTGATCAACGAGATCAACCTGTCCATCGATCCGAAGAGCGGCGAGGTCCTCAGGAACCGCACCCGCTCCGTCAACCACGCGGTCACGCGTGACGTGGCGCAGGATCCTGAGGTGAAGAAGATCGTCGACCACTGGGCCGCGCGCGGAGCCGAGCGCTTCGCCGAACCGCTCGCGACCCAGACCGGCCCCTTCACCCGGGCGGCCAACGCCGCGGGCGAGAGCACCGCGGCCGACCTGTACGCCGACGTCCAGTACTGGAACGCCAACCGCACCTCCGCGGGGAAGGCCGATCTGGCGCTGATCGCCGCGCAGCCCGCCAAGGGCAGCAACGCCGTCCGCACCGACCTTCCGTACGCCAAGGGGAGCCACCCCGCCGACGCGGACGGCCGCATCCTGTTCGGCGAGTCCTGGAACGCCTACGGCTACGGAAATCCGGTCCTCACCGTCAGTGTGAAGGGGCGTCAGCTGAACGAGATACTCGAACAGCAGTGGCAGAAGCAGGCCGACGGGACGGTGAAGTTCGCTCCGCTCGCCGTGTCGCGCAACGTCTCGTACAGCTACGACCTGTCGCGTCCGGTCGGCGACCGCATAGCCTCCGGCGACGTACGGATCAACGGCCGGCCGCTGCACCCCGCGCTCACCTACCGGGTGGCCGCGCTCGCCTACACGGTCGTCGGAGCCGACGGCTACAGCGCCTTCGCCGGCTACACCGCGCCGGTCCGCAACGGTGCCGACCACGAGAGCTTCGTGGAGTACCTCAGGGCCCACAAGCAGATCACCCCGGCGCCCCTCAACCGGGTCCGGATCAAGGGCTGACGCGGGCGGGACCGCCGGGCGGACCGCCGGGCCGGACCGCCGTCGGCGCGCGCCCACGCGCGCGTGGATGGATCCTGGTAGGTAGGAAGGGACGCGCGGCGGTCCTACGCGTCCCGACGGCGCGAGGAGGCAGACCATGACACGGACACTGGAGTGGACGGTCGGCCTGGAACTGGTCGAAGAGGACGGCAGGACCATGGCCGAGGCGCATCTCAACACCGGTACGTCGACCCTCACCGGCCACGGCACCGCACGGTGCAACCCGTCGGACGTGGACGTTCCGGCGATCGGTGACGAGCTCGCCGCGAGTCGGGCCATGAAGGACCTGGCCGGTCAGTTGATGCGCGAGGCCAACCGGGAGATGGAGGCGGTGGGCGCGGGGACCGTACCGCAGCACACCGGCCCCGGATACGGCTGGCCGGAGGCGGTCTCCTGACGGGACCGCCCCGCACACCGGGCCCGTCGGCCTCCCGCCGACGGGCCCGGTCCTGTCTCACGCCTCGGGGGCTCGGCCCTGTCTCACGCCTGGTGGGCTCGGCCCTGTCCTACGCCTCGGGGCTCGGGGCGGCGTCCTCGGCGCTCCCGGTCCCGCGTCGGCCGGCGTCGGTGATCCCGTGCGTGGCGGTGTCCCGGTCCGTGCCTTCTGCCGCTCGCGTGTCCGCGCCCGAGTCCGTGGTGCTGTCCCGATCCGTACGCCCGTCCCCGTCCCTGTCCCCCTCTTCGCCCTCGTCGTCGTCCTCGTACGACAGGCGGTCCACGACCTCCACGACGCCGTCCACGCTCTCGCAGAGCCGTACGAAGACCGGTGCGAGGCTTCGGCGCTCCAGCCGGCCGCTGAGCGTGACCCGGCCCTCGTCCACGTCGACGTGGAGCGCGGCGGGGGAGTGGCGGAGAATGCGGATGACCACGTCCTCCAGGATCTCCTCCTGGATCGCCCGGTCCCGGCGCAGGAACAGCTGGAGCAGATCGCTCCGGCTGAGCACCCCGATGAGCTGCCCGCCCGCGTCCACCACCGGCAGGCGCTTGACACGGTGCCGCTCCATCAGCCGTGCCGCCTCCACCGCCGTCCAGGACGGGCGGGCGACCACCACGGGGCTGGTCATCATCGCCCCGGCGGTGCTCGGCCCGTCCTTGGCGGTGTGGCGGCGCAGCAGATCCGCCTCGGACACGACGCCGATCGGTCGGTTGGCCTCGTCCACCACGGGTACGGCGGTGATGCCGTACTCGTCGAGCAGCCGAGCGATCTCCTTGAACGGCGTCCCCGGCTGCACGGCAACCGCGGTCGGCGTCATCAGGTCGGCGACACTGCGGTTGCGCATCGTCCGTTCCGTCCCTTCTCCCGCTCCTGCGTCCATGATCCCTCACGACGAGGGGACGCAGAGGGCACCGAGGACCCGTGGGAGCGGGAAGCCGGGGCGCGGCCTAGCTGAACGGGTCGAGCGTCACGTATGCCTCCCGCGGGTCGCCGTCGTGGACGAGCGATTCGTGGGCGCCGACGTCGTCGAAGGCGAAGCCGTACGCCTTGCCGTCCGCCATCTGCGCGTGGATCTTGCGCGAGTAGTGGTTGGTGACGGCGTCCTGGTAGAAGCCGGCCGACGAGGTGTCCGGCTGGTTGGGGTTGGTGAGGAGGGTGGACCGGTTGTAACCCGCGCAGAGAGTACGGGAGATGGGGCCCCGCACCTGGTCGTTGGGCGCGTCGAGCCGCTTGTAGCAGCCGAACACGCTGTCGGAGTCGGGCTTCTGGAAGGAGGTGACGACGGCGCCCGCGCTGTTGGTGAAGTTCATGACGCCGCCGGAGACGCGGCCGAAGTACTTCACGGACGGCTGGTTCGCGAAGGGTGTCACGGTGAGCGTGGAGGAGGAGTACTTCGTCCAGACGCGGTTGATGTAGTCGTCCATCACGTTCGCCGGGAGGGCGCCGGCCTCGATGCCGTGCCCCGGTGCGAGCGCGCGCAGGACGGTGCCGTCGGAGCGGGTCTGGATGAGGTTCGCCCAGCCGCCGGGCTGGCCCCGTAGCGAGGCGAGGAAGTTGCTGTACCCGCCCGGCTTGAGCCGGCCGGTCGTGGCCACACTGCCGTCGGGACGCTTGACGCCGACCGCGTACGGGGCCGAGACCATGTCGACCTGGGTGCTGTTGATCCAGAGGCCCGCGTCGTTGAGCGTGTACTCGGACCAGTTGAAGAGGATGTTCCGGTTGGGGTCGCTCGGGTTCTGGACGGCGGGCTGCACCAGGCCGCCGGTGGCCAGCTTGAAGACGAGCTTCTGGCCGTAGCTGAAGTAGATCCGGCCGGAGAACTTCGGCAGGCGGATCGTCATGGACTGCCCCTGCGCGGGGCCGGCGATGGAGGCGTCCGGCGCCGGTACGGGGACGGAGCCGCCGGCCGGCCAGGGGTGGAAGGTGCCGTTCGCGTCCGCCCAGCCCTGACGGCCGGTGGAGAGCTCGGTACCGAGGTTGTAGACGTAGACCTGCTCGGACCGGCCGGAGTTGTTCTTGAACGTGAGCGGGATCGTCGCCGGCACGGCGGCGGCCCACGTGGTGGCCGCCTCGACCGTGGGGGAGGGGCCGGCGAGGGTGAAGGCGGTGCCGATCAGGGCGGCGGCGGTGACCGGGGCGAGCAGCGTGAGCCGACGGCGGCGATGGGGGGAAGGCACGTGGGGCTCCTCGGGGTGGGGGATGCGAGGGCGCTGCGAGCGCTTGAGAGCGCTCTCAGAATGGTGAGGATGTGATGACCCTGTCAATGCTTCGGACGTCCGGGATGCCGGACGCCACGAGGGCCGGGCCCCGTGCTCGTGCGACCGGTGGCGGGCTCGCCGTGCGACCGGCGGGCCTGACCAACACGCGGTGACGGGCGCTCAGTTCGCCCGTCACCAGGGCGGCCCGCGCCATGGGCGCGGTACGGCTCACTCCAGGTCGAGGATCTCCCGCAGGGCGGCGACGGCGTGCGCCCGGTGCTCGTCGAGTCCGCGCACGAGGGCCTCCTCATCGCCGTTGCGTACGGCCGAGATGGCCGCGCGGTGCTCGCGTACGGCCAGTTCGCGGTGGGGTGTCTCGGTGTAGTACAGCGAGCGGTAGGCGTCGGTGGCGTCCCACAGCGTGGTGATGAGGCGCACCAGCCGGGGCATCTTGGAGGCCTCGATCAGAGCGAAGTGGAAGCGGCGGTTGGCGGCGGCCATCGCCGTCACGTCGCCGTCGTCCGCGGCCTCTTCCACCTCCCGCTGGATCTTCTCCAGGGAGGCGACCAGACCGTCGTCGGCGCGCCGGACGCCGAGGCGGACCGCCTCGGTCTCCAGCAACTGGCGGATCCGGTAGATCTCCTCCAGATCCGCCAGGGACAGCTCGGCGACGAAGTAGCCCCGGTGGATGTGGTGGACGACGAGGCCCTCACCCTCCAGGATCTTCAGCGCCTCCCGCAGCGGCACGCGACTGACGTCGAGCCGCGCGGCGAGCGCGTCCTGGCGGATCTGACCGCCGGGCCGCAGTTCCCCGGCGGTGATCGCGCGCCGCAGCTCCTTGAGGACGAACTGCTGGGCGGTCGGCGGCCGCCCCTTCTGCACCGCGCTGCTCATTCGGCTGCGACCTTTCCGTCGTTCCTGCCTCGTTCGACCCGCGTTCGCTCGGGTCATGATCCGTATATCTTCCTACGGCGCGCCGGGCGCCCGTCCCAGCTCCGCGAGCACGGCGGCGGTGTGCTCGCCGAGACGCGGGGGTGCGGCGCGGTACGAGGGCGGGGTGACGCCGAGCGTCACCGGGTTGACGACCTGCCCGGGGCCGGCCGCTTCGGCCGGGACGCGGGGTGCGAGGCCGAGGCGGTCGGCCAGGTCGAAGGCGGCGGCGAGATCGTTGATGGGGCCGCAGGGCACACCGGCCGCGGTGAGCTCCTCGAACCAGCTGTCGGCGGCCCGTTCGGCGAGCGGACCCGACAGGGCCGCGACCAGCTCCTCACGATGCGCGACGCGGGCGGTGTTGGTGGCGAAGCGGGCGTCGTCGGCGAGAGCGGGCAGCCCGAGCCGCACGCAGAGCGCGCGGAACTGGCGGTCGTTGCCCACGGCGAGGACCAGCGCCCGGTCGCGCGCCTGGAACACCTCGTACGGGGCGATGCTCGGATGCCGGTTGCCCAGGGCGCGCGGGACGACACCGGCGCCGAGGTGGGCGGCCGACTGGTTGGTGAGCGCCGACAGCAGGGAACTGAGCAGGGAGACCTCGACCCGCTGCCCCGCGCCGGTACGCTCCCGGTGCCGCAGCGCGGCCAGGACCCCGAGGCCCGCGTGGAGGCCGGTGATGACGTCGACGAGGGCGACGCCCGTCTTCGTCCCCTGCCCGCCGGGCTCGCCGGTCACGCTCATCAGCCCGCCCATCGCCTGGACGAGGAGGTCGTAGCCGGGCAGGTGGGCGCCCTCGGCGGCGCCGAAACCGGTCACCGAGCAGTAGACGAGACCGGGATTGGACGCGCGGACCTCTTCGTACCCGAGGCCGAGCTTCTCCATCGTGCCGGGCCGGAAGTTCTCGACGAGGACGTCGGCCCGGTCGACGATCGCGCGGGCCGTCTCCCGGTCCGCCGGGTCGGTCAGGTCGAGGGCGACGGAGCGCTTGTTCCGGTTCACCCCGAGGAAGTACGTGGCCTCGCCGTCGGCGAACGGGGGACCCCACGCGCGGGTGTCGTCACCGGAGCCGGGCCGCTCGATCTTGATCACATCGGCGCCGAGGTCGGCGAGGAGCATGGTCATGTACGGACCGGCGAGGACGCGCCCGAAGTCGGCCACGACGATTCCGGACAGTGCCCCGGGGATGGACGATTCCGGCTGATCTGCGCGCATCCCGCTCTCCTCCACCGGTGATTGGATCCGGTGTGAACGTAGGCGTGGGAGATCGGAGATTCAAGACTGGATCCAATATCCGATCTCCGAGTACGCTCGGCACGCCGCATCGCTGCACCAGCCTGGAGGCCATTCGTGAAGTCGAAGTCGTCCCCCGTCCACCCCTTCGATCTGCTGGCGATCGACGGCCTGTTGACCGACGAGGAGCGGGAGATCCGCCGGACCGTCCGCACGATGGCGGACAAGGAACTCCGCCCCCACGTGGCCGGCTGGTTCGAGCAGGGCGCCATCCCCGCCCGCGAACTCGCCCGGCAGCTCGGCGGCATCGGGGTCCTCGGCATGCACCTGGAGGGTTACGGCTGCGCGGGCACCAACGCCGTGGCGTACGGGCTGGCCTGCCTGGAGCTGGAGGCCGTCGACTCGGGTCTGCGCAGCCTCGTCTCCGTGCAGGGCTCCCTCGCGATGTACGCGATCTGGAAGTACGGCTCGGAGGAGCAGAAGCAGCAGTGGCTGCCCGGGATGGCGGCCGGCGAGTACATCGGCTGCTTCGGGCTCACCGAGCCCGACGCGGGATCGGATCCCGGAGCCATGCGCACCCGCGCCCGCCGGGACGGCGACGACTGGGTGCTCGACGGCACCAAGATGTGGATCACCAACGGCTCGGTGTCCGACGTCGCCGTCGTCTGGGCCCGGACCGACGAGGGCGTGCGCGGCTTCCTCGTACCGGCCGGCACTCCCGGCTTCTCCGCCCCGGAGATCAAGCAGAAGCTGTCGCTGCGCGCCAGCGTCACCAGTGAACTGGTCCTGGAGAACGTGCGCCTGCCCGCCGACGCGATGCTGCCCGAGGCGCGTGGCCTGTCCGGACCGCTCGGCTGTCTCAACGAGGCACGCTTCGGCATCGTGTTCGGTGCTCTCGGCGCCGCCCGTGACTGCCTGGAGACCGCGATCGCGTACGCGGGCGACCGCATCGTCTTCGAACGCTCCCTCGCCTCCTACCAGCTGACGCAGCAGAAGCTGGCGGACATGGCCCTGGAACTCGACAAGGGCATGCTGCTCGCCCTGCACCTGGGACGCCTCAAGGATGCGGGCGGCCTCGCGCCCGAGCAGGTCAGCGTGGGCAAGCTGAACAACGTACGCGAGGCCATCGCCATCGCCCGCGAGTGCCGCACCATCCTCGGCGCCAACGGCATCACCCTCGAGTACCCGGTGATGCGCCACGCCAACAACCTGGAGTCGGTCCTCACCTACGAAGGCACGAGCGAGGTCCACGCCCTGGTCATCGGCAAGGCGCTCACGGGCGAGCAGGCCTTCCGCTGACCCGCACGGCGCCGGCCCGTGGGCGGCAGGCGGATCAGGGCCGGGACAGGTCTCAGCCGCCGGTCACCTTGGCGAGGAACGCGTCCAGGTTGGCCGTCAGCCGCTCGATGCGCGCCTCGGCCGTCAGGGACTCCTCCTGGCGGCCGCCCCGCAGCTTGGGTAGGCGCTTGCCGCGGACGTAGAGGGAACAGGCCAGGTCGGCGCAGACGTAGATGCCGACCGTGTTCCCCTCGCGTCCGCGGACGCCGGCGAGCGGGGCCGCCAGCAGGGTCACACCCGACGACGCGTGGCCCGTCAGGCAGACCTGGCACAGGCTGGACTTGACCGCGCTGGTGCGGCTCGTGGCGGGCACCCGCAGGCTGATGCCGAGCGGACCGTCCTCGCGGGGCACCACGAGATGCGCGCGCAGTGGCGCTCCCGGGTCGACCCAGCCGAGGAAGTCGAGGTCCTGCCAGGGGAGTTCGGCGAAGTCCAGCGGAAGCTTGAGCCTGCCGGCCTCGCCCTTCGTGCAGTTCACGAACGACGAGCGGATCTGTTGGTCGGTGAGAGGTTCCACTCGGTGGACCGTACACACATCATGCGGGCACGGCATCCGGATTTCCCCGGGGCCGACCAGCGGCTCAGGCCACCCAGTCCGGCAGGTCGGGGTCCGACAACCGCGCCGGAGCCCCCGCCAGCGCGGCGGCCAGACGCTCGGCGGCCGTGTCGTAGACCTCCGGCGGCAGCGCGAAAGGCAGCCGGAGCCGGTGTTCGTGCGTACCGACGTCCACGCCGAACCGGGCTCCGCCCTCCACCCGTACGCCGTGCCGCAGCGCCCGCACCGCCAGCGAGGAGGCGATCGGACGCCCCAGATCGACCCAGAGGCACAGCCCGCCGGGCGGGAGTGTCCAGCGCCACTCCGGGACATGGCGGGCGAGCGCCGTGGTCAGCGCCTCGCGGCGTAGCCGCAGCTCCGCGGCCCGGCGCGGCAGGATCGTGTCCAGCCGGTCGAGCAGCTCGGCGGCCACCAACTGGTCGAGGACCGAACCGGCCAGATCGGCGGTGATGCGGACCCGCGCCAGCTCGGTGATCACCCCGGACGCCGCCCGGACCCAGCCGACCCGCAGACCGCCCCAGCAGCTCTTGCTGAGCGAGCCGACACTGATGACCTGCTCGCTGTCGCCGGCCGCCGCTGCCGCGAACGGCCGTGGGGAGGGCACGTCCAGGGCCATGTCGGTGAGCGTCTCGTCGACCACCAGCCACGTGCCGGTGGCCCGCGCCGAACGCGCCACCTCCCGGCGCTGCGCGTCCGGCATCAGCTGCCCGGTCGGATTGTGGAAGTCCGGGATCAGATAGGCGAGTCGGGGCGCCGTCTGCCGTAGCGCCGCGTCGATCAGCCCGCTGTCCCAGCCCGCATCGGTGACCGGTACGGGTGTGAGGCGCAGGCGCCGGCCGCGCATGGCGTCCAGGGCGTTGGTGTACGACGGGTTCTCCGCCAGCGCCCGGTCGCCGGGGCCGCCGAGCAGCGCCAGCGCCAGGGCCAGGGCCTGCTGGGCGCCGGTGGTGACGAGGATCTGCCCGGGGAGCGTGGGAAGCCCCCGGCGCGTGTAGCGGTCGGCGATCGCGGCGCGCAGGTCAGGGAGGCCGAAGGGGTGGTACCCCTGGGAGAGCGCGTAGCGCGGCAGTTCGGCGGAGGCGGCGGCGAGCGCCTCGGCGAGTTCGGCGGCCGGAGCCTCGGGCGCGGCGAGCGCGAGGTCGATGGCGTCCTCGGAGGAGCTGTGGAAGGCGGCCAGACTGGTCGGGGTCTGGCCGTCCGGGAGCGCGGTCCATGTGCCCGCGCCCCGGCGGCTGTGGGCGTATCCGCTCTCCCGCAGCAGGTCGTACGCGCCGGTCACGGTCGTACGGCTCACGGCGAGCGCCGTGGCGAGCTCCCGTTCGGCGGGCAGCCGCATGCGCAGGGCGACCCGCCCGTCGAGCAGGGTCTCCCGGACGGCCCTTGCCAGCTCCCGGTAGCCGAACCTGCCCTCGGGCGGCCGTGTCAGGAGGGCCGCCAGTTGGCGGCCCGTCAGAGTGCGGTCCGCCGTGTGGACCACCGTCCCGACCACACTGCGGACCACTCGACCCTCTGCCATGCCAATCACTCCTCATTGGCTCTGCTGTCCAGGCCAATAAGGCTACAGACTTCCGGTCAGTGGTCTGGAGACCATGGAGAGGGGAACTGCGATGCGTGCACGTCTCACCGACCGTGACGAGAGGCTGTGGCAGAGGCGGGCGGAGGAGCGCCTCGCGGAGCCCCTGCCGATCGGAGATTGGATCCGAAAGCTCGTCGCGGTCATGGTTCCGGGGCGGCGCCAGAAGTGCACGGCCCGCCCCGGGGTGATCGGATCCCGCCTCAGGACTCCGGGATCGACTCCGACGTGACCGCCGTCTCCGGGCTCACGGACGACGGCGTGCCGTTCGTCGCCGTCCCGTCCGTGGTCGTGCCGTCCGTCGTCGTCTCCGTCCGCGGGCTCGGCGTGTCGGGCGACTCAGGAGACTTGGGCGACTCGGACGTCTCGGGGGCCGGCGAGGACGGCGGCGAGTCCGAGGGGCACGCCGAGGGAGTGACGCCCGCGGTGGGCGTGGGCGTGTCGGTACCCGTCACCGTCACACAGGGCACCGGCGAGTGCGGCGACGTCGACGGGGACTTCGAGCTCGGGGTCTCGGTCACCGAATCCGAGACGGAGGGGGACGGGGGTGCCGTCGGCGGGGTCGTCGGCTTGTCCTGCCGCCCCGTGTCGCCCGGCTCGCGGGCGAACCAGCCGTCCTTCTCGGGGTCGTAGACGACGAAGACGTTCACCACGGTCACGGACGGCGCCACGACGACCACCCGGGAGGGCTCGTAGCCGGCCCACCTGGTACCTGTCGTCTTCGGGTCCTTCTGGGCGACCGGCGGGGTCAGCGGATTTCCGCAGGCGCAGCGCACCCGGGGCACTCCCCGGTCGTCGACCATGACGGCCGTACCCGCCTGGAGAGTCGCCTGGTACGAATGGGCGGACCTGTCCCGGAAGCCGTGGTTGGTCACGCGGGTGTCGACCCGCAGCTGAAGCGGGGTCAGGGAGCGCAGATACCCCGGCACTTCGTTGGCCGAGATCTTCTGGACCTCGGCGAAGGCCGCGTTCTTGGCCGGCTTGTCGGCCAGGTAGCGCACCTGCTTCTCGACGTCGCAGCTCGCCGTGTTCCGCGTACCGCCGTACAGGCCCGCCGCCGAACCGGACACGCTGCGCGTGGCGGAGGCGTCCGCCGAACGGGTGGGGCTGGGCAGCGGGGTGGGGGACTGCGCCGCGGCGGCGGCGCGGGCCGTCGACTTGGTGAACGGGTCGGGGCCGGCGGCGGAGGCGTTCTGCAGGAACACCTCTCCACCGCCCGCGCCGACGCCGCCGTTGCCGTCCGGGCGGGTGAGGACGACCACCAGGGCCACGGCGGCGACCAGCACCGCCGTGATCGACGCGACCTTGGGGATGGAGCGCCACCAGGGGCCGCCACCGCCTGCGCCCGGGCCCCTGCCGCCGCCCGTGCTCCCGCCGCCGGCGCCGCCGGAACCGCCCGAGCCGCCCCCCGAGCCGTCGTGCGGCGGTCCGGGTGGCGGTGGGGGACCGGCCTGCCCCGGGCTGGTGCTCGGGCCCGAGAGGGGACCCGAAGGCGGACCTGAGGGAGGAACCGAGGGGCGGCCGGACGGCGGGTGGGAAGTCACGTTTTTCCCTTTCTTCCGTTCCGCGCCCATTGTGTGCGCGGAACGGGGCCCGTCCGCAAGCGGACGGCCATCCACAGGCCCTGCGGGCACCAACCACCGGTACTAGCGTGGTGAGCGTGAGCAGTCGGCTCCCCACCACGTCCCGCCCGGCGAACGACACCGGGCACCTCGTTCGCCACTGGGGCGAGGCGCTCGCGGCCGTCATCGCCGGGTTCCTCGCGATGGCCGTCGTCGCCGCGCTCGGCCTCTGGGCCGCCGGTGCCGCTGACCTGCCCGGCGGCTTCGTCAACGTCGTCGCGGCGGTCGTCGTCATGGCCGTCGGCGGCCAGATCGACCTCTCCGGCGACGCGAGCGCCCTCGCCGGCACCAACGCCGAACTGACCGCCATGCCCCTCACCGTCACCCTGGTGGGCGCACTGGTCACCGGCTTCTGCTTCCTTCTCCCGCTCCGCCACCACGCCGTCGCCCGGACGGGTGACCTTCTCGCCCGCGCCGCACGCACGGTCCTGCTCTGGCTGGCCGCGCTCGCCGGACTCTCCGCCCTCGCCCGACGGGACTTTCCCGTCTCGATCCCCGGCGGCCAGAGCGAGGACCCGATGTCGGACCTGTTCGGCGAGCTCCTCGAAGCCGTGAACCCCACCGTCGGCTTCCGCGCCGAACTGGGCCCCACCCTCCTCTACGGACTCCTGTGGATCCTGGGCGTGCTCCTGATCGCCCTGCTGGTCTCGCGCCGCACCCCGCTCCCGCCCCGGCTCGTCCGCCACCACGAAGCCGTACGGCCGGTCGCCTCCGCGATGCTGCTCCTGCTCCTCGCGTACGTCGTCGTCGGCCTCGCCATCGGAATCGTCGTGGCCGCCACGCGGGGCCACGCGGCCGAGACGCTCGCGGTCGTCCTGCTCGGCCTGCCCAACGTCAGCTGGCTCGCCCTCGGAGTCGGGATCGGCGGTTCCTGGCAGGGCACGGTCGAAGGACCCTTCGGGCTGCCGATGCCCCCGATCCTCGACGCGGTGCTCCGCACCGACACCGAAGGCCTGTCCACGGTGGACCTGTCCACCCTCTCCTCGTACGACTCCCGGGCCTGGTGGCTGCTGCCGGTTGCGGCCGTCCTCGTGCTGGCCGTGGCCTTCGTGGCCGCCGTCCGCTCGCCCGCCCGAACGCGGCTCTGGCAGCACGCCGTCCACCTGGGCGTGGCGTTCGCCGTGACCATGCTGGTCGTCGCCCCCGTCACGCTCGTCGAGGCCCGCTTCGGGCTCTCCATCCTCGGCATCGGCGAGCTCGAATCCCTCGGCGGCCAGGTCGTGCTGCGCCCGGACGTGTGGAAGACGGTGGGCCTCGCCCTGCTCTGGGGCCTCGTCGCCGGCTTCCTGGGCGGCCTCCTCGCCTCCGGCGTCCGCCGCCCAGGCGAGACGGACGCGACCCCGGACAAGCGTCCACAGGGCCGGTAGGCCGAGGGAGCCGAGGCGCTCGGCCCGGGCTCAGTACCAGTGGCCCGGCGGGTCCCGGAAGACGGGGCGGGCCCAGGCGGGCGGCAAGGGTGGCGGGGTCGGTGGCTCCGGGCCGCCGTGGTCGTCGGGACCGGGGCCCGGGCCGGGGCCACCCCGCTCCAGGGCCGCCCGCAGGGTGGCGACGAACTCCAGACACGTCCCGTACCGCTCCTCCGGCACCTTCGCCAGCGCCTTCGCGAGTACCTGGTCCGCCGCCTCGCTCAGCTCGGGCCGCTCGGCCGACGGCGGGGGCGGCGGATCGTACTGGTGGGCCCAGAGCAGCGCCATGTCGTCGTCGCGGCGGAACGGCGGCACGCCCGTGAGCGTCTCGTAGACCACGCACGCCAGGCTGTACACGTCGCAGCGGCCGTCCACCGGCTTCCCCGAAATCTGCTCCGGCGCCACGTAGTCGAGCGTGCCCACGAACTGCCCGACCGTCGTCAGACCGGTCAGCGACAGGGACTTCTTCGTGAGCCCGAAGTCGGTGAGATACACATGCTCGGGATGGTCGCGGTCGGTGCCCTCGGCGACCAGGATGTTGCCCGGCTTCACGTCCCGGTGCACCAGGTCGTGGGCGTGGGCCGCGTCGAGCGCCGAGGCCACCTGCACGGCGATCCGGCCCGCCTTCACCGGCGGCAGCGCGCCCTCGCGGTCCAGGAGCGCCCGCAGGTCCTGCCCGGCGACGTAGCGCATCGCGATGTACAGGACGCCTTCCGTCTCCCCCGCCTCGAAGACCGGGACGATGTGCGGATGGTCGATCGCGGCCGCCACCCGCGACTCGTGCGCGAACCGCTTGCGGAAGGTGTCGTTGCGGGCCAGTTCGGGCGCCAGCAGCTTCAACGCCACTGTGCGGTCCAGCCGTAGGTCGTGCGCCCGGTAGACGACCGCCATCCCGCCGCGGCCGATCTCGGCCTCGACCACGTAGTCCGCGATCTGCTTGCCGACGAGTCCCGACTCCCGGCCGGCGGGCAGATCCGTGTCCCGGGCTGCGCCGCCCATCAGCCGTCACCCGACAACTGCGTCTGGTTGACGACCTGCGTGGGCGGCGGGCCGGCGGGTGCGTCCCCCTGCTCGTCCTCCTCCTCCGAACGGGGTACCACGCGCGTCGGCTCGTGCACGGCGGCGGCGATCGAGGGCCCGGCCGAGGTCGCGTACGTACTCAGGGCCGTACCGTCGCTGTACACCCAGCGCTCGTGCTCCGCGTCGTACAGCCAGAGGGCCTCACCGTCGACCACCATCCCCACCCGCAGCCCGTGCGTCCGCCGCCGGAACGTGTCCCGGTCGCCCCGCCCGGCCGCCACTTCCTCCGCGGCCCGCCGATAGCGGCCGAGCGACTCCTCCGCCCGCGCGATCAGCGGCCGGGGGTCGGCGGTCCTGGCGAGCGGCTGACGGGCGACCGGCGGATCCACGGGTACGGAGACGAGCAACCGGGCGTCCACCCACGCGGACCAGCCGTTGGAGCACAGGACCTCTCCCCAGTCACCGACCCGCTGCATGAGCTGCACGGGCAGGAACGCGTCGAGGGGCACGGTCGGCAGGCCCGGATCGGGAGCTTCCCAGGCGGGCAGGCCGTCGCGCGGCACGACGTGGGTCGGCCGGAAGTCCGGTACGTCGTCCGGTACCGGGGGAGCGAACGGGATGCCCATGGACCGCCTGCCTTCACTGTTTCCGGAGGGGAAGTCGGATCCGACCGATCGGATGGTGGATATCGGGGGCTGGATATCGGACGTTGGATATCGGATCCTGGATCATGGATTTTGGATCCGATATCGCCTATTTCCGCATGATCACCGGCTCGTGGCGCCGCAACAGCCTCGCCACGAGGAAACCGAGCACGACACAGAGCACCACCAGCATCCCCATGTCGAACAGCCATGCGCCCAGGGTGTGGTCCATCAAGGGATCGGTCGTCTTGTCGCTCGGCGCGGTCCTCCCGATGTCGATGGTCGCTCCCATCGCCGCGAACGCCCACCGCGACGGCACCAGCCACGCCAGCTGTTCCAGGACCGGCGTACCGGTGACCGTGAGCAGCGCGCCGCAGAACACCACCTGCACGATGGCCAGGAGGACGAGCAGAGGCATCGTCACCTCCTCCTTCCGCACCAGCGCGGAGACGAACAGACCGAGCATCATCGCGGTGAATGCCAGCAGCGCGACCGCGAGTGTGAGCTCCACGAGCGGCGGCATGAGCACACCCTTGCCGCCCGGCACGTTCAGCGGGACCCCGATCAGCGCGACGAGCGTGAGCACCACCGCCTGGACGACCGTGATCAGACCCAGCACCACCACCTTCGACATCAGGTACGCGGAACGGGACAGGCCGACGGCTCTCTCACGCCGGTAGATCGTGCGTTCCTTCACCAGCTCCCGCACGGCGTTGGCCGCCCCCGTGAGCACCCCGCCGACACACAGGATCAGCAGGACGTTCAGTGTCGACTCGGGGTTGAGACTCCCCTCCGAGAGCGCGCGGGCCATCGCCCCCATCACGAACGGCAGGGCGATCATGATGGCCAGGAACGTCCGGTCGGCGGAGAGCGCCGCCGCGTACCGGCGTACGAGCGTACGGAGCTGGGAGCCCCAGCTCTGCGCCTTGGGCGGCGGACCGGGTTCCGGTACGGCGCCGGAACGCGTCTGGCCCGGCCGCTCCATCGCGTCGGCGATGTACTGCCGGTGGTAGCGCGACGAGCGGTACTGCCCCGCCCAGTCGCGCCCGCGCTCGGTCTCGAACGCCTCGAACGCCTCCGGCCACTGGTCGAAGCCGAAGAAGCCCAGGGTGTCGCCCGGCGGCCCGAAGTAGGCCACGCGGCCACCGGGCGCCAGCACCAGCAGCCGGTCGCAGACGTCGAGGCTCAGCACACTGTGCGTGACGACGACGACCGTACGCCCGTCGTCGGCGAGGCCCCGCAGCATGTGCATCACCGAGCGGTCCATCCCGGGGTCGAGTCCCGAGGTCGGCTCGTCGAGGAAGAGCAGCGAGGGCTTGGTGAGCAGTTCCAGGGCGACGCTGACCCGCTTGCGCTGGCCGCCCGAGAGGCTGTGGATGGGCTGCTCCGCCCGCTCGCCCAGACCGAGTTCGCCGATCACCTCGTCCACCCGCGCCCGGCGTTCGGCGGAGGCCGTGTCCTCGGGGAAGCGCAGCTCGGCGGCGTAGGCGAGGGCCCGCCGTACGGTGAGTTGCAGATGGAGGATGTCGTCCTGCGGGACCAGGCCGATGCGCTGGCGCAGCTCCGCGTAGTCCCGGTAGAGGTCCCGGCCGTCGTAGAGGACCGTGCCGTGGTCGGCGGGACGCTGGCCGGTGAGGGCGCCGAGCAGCGTCGACTTGCCCGAACCGGACGGCCCGACCACCGCGAGCAGGCACTTCTGCCCGACGGGGAAGGACACCTCTTCCAGCAGCGTCTTCCGGCCGTGATCGACGGTGACGGCGAGCTCCTGCACGTCGAGGGAGACCTCGCCGGTGTCGGTGAACTCGACGAGCTGTCCTCCGATGAGACAGAACGCGGAGTGCCCGATGCCGACGATGTCGTCCGGTGAGACGCGGGCCTCGGCCACGGGACGGCCGTTGAGGAAGGTGCCGTTGTGACTGCCCAGATCTTGGATCCAATAGGTACCGTCCGGGTGCGCCCGCAGTTCGGCGTGGCGTCGCGAGACGACGAGATCGTCGACGACCAGGTCGTTGTCCGGGGCACGGCCGATCCGCACGGTGCGCGTCGGCAGCGGCCGCACGGACGTGGGCTGCCGGAAGGTGCCGGTCAGGGCCGGATGGGAGACCGAGGACGGCCGGGGCGGGGTGCGCGGCGGCGCGGGGGCCGGCGGCCCAGGGGTCGGCAGGGGAGGCGGCATCGGCAGCGGTTCGGGCCCCGGTACGGGCGGCGGGGGAGCGGGGGTCCCGGGCCCTGGCTCTCGTACGAACGGCCCAGCGGCGGCCTGGTCCAGGCCCGGCTCCGCTCCTGGCGGTTCGGGGACCTCGCCTACCGGAACCTCGGGCGCCGGAACCTCGCGCACTGGAGCCTCGGGTGCCGGAGCGTCGCGCGCCGGAACCTCGCGCACCGGAGCCTCGGGCGCCGAAACCCCGGGTGCCGGAGCCTCGGGCACTGGTGGAGGAGGTGGCGCATTCGATGTCGCGGTGCCCGAGAGCACGGCGCGTGGGCCGTCCCCGGGATGTCCGAACCGTATGACCGTCCCCGGACCGACGTCACGTACGGCGACGCGATGGCTGTCCGCGAAGGTCCCGTTGGTGCTGTCCTCGTCCTCGAGCGTCCAGTGGTCGCCGACCGCCCGCAGCACCGCGTGGTGCCAGGAGGTGCGGTCGTCGTGGAGGACGATGTCGCTGGTGGGGTCGCGCCCGATGCGGTAGGCCCGGCTCGGACTCATCACGGTCGAGTCCCCGTCGATCTCGAGGACGAGCTCGGGTGCGGCGGGCGCGACGGGCCGCTGTCCCATGCGTGAATTTTATCTTCCGGGGCCGATCCGTGCCTGCGAGAGCCGCCGGTATCGTGGACGCCTCCAGCGCGACCCGAGGACGCGACCCAAGGAGGGGCCACCCGTGCCGAAAGGTGTCACCAGGCGTCGGCCCCGGACCAGGGCGGCCCTGCTCAAGGCCGCTCTGGAGACCTTCGCCGAGCACGGCTTCCACGCCACCTCCATCGAGCAGATCTGTGAGCGCGCCGGTTACACCCGGGGCGCCTACTACTCGAACTTCGCCAGCAAGGAAGAGCTTTTTCTCGCCCTCTTCGACGAGCACAGCGAACGGACCGTGCGGCGTCTCGCGGAGGCCGTCGACACCCTCTCCGCCGAGGACCACACCCTGGAGCGGCTTGCCGAAGTCGCCTCCCGGATCGAACCGGACGAGCGCGACTGGTACCTCGTCACCACCGAGTTCACCCTGCACGCCATCCGTGACCGGCAGGCGGCCTGGGTGCTCGCCCGGCACGACGCCCGGCTACGGGCCGAGATCGCACGGGGCGTCACGGCCATGCTCCGCCGGGCCGGCCGTGAACTGACCGTGGACGCCGACCGGTTCGCCCGGATGCTGATCGCCCTGCGCGAGGGTGGACTCGCGCAGAGCTATGTCGAGCCGGAGGAGTTGCCCCCGGGCAGCCTGGAACGGGACTTCCTCGCCCCGCTGTTGGCGGCCACGACCCGCGAGATCGACGGCGGCGGGTAGGAAGCCGGTCCCCCGGCTCATCGCCGGCCGTGGTTGCGGCCCGGGGGAGCCGGTGGCTACGGTCGGCGGAGTAAGCGCTTACTGCCTGTGGGGAGCTGACCTCGTGCCGATCGCCGACGTCCTGATCTACACCCGTACCGCCGGCTACCGCCACGACTCGATCCCGGCCGGAGCGAAGGCGCTGGCGGCGCTTGCGGAGGCGGCGGGGTACGAGGCCGAGGTGACCGAGGACCCGGCGGCCTTCACGCCGGAGCGGCTCGGGCGGTGCGCGGCGGTGGTCTTCCTCTCGACGACCGGCACCGTGCTGACCGCGTCGGGCCGGGCGGCGTTCGAGGCGTACGTCGTCGGGGGCGGCGGCTTTCTCGCGATCCACGCGGCGGCCAACGCGGAGCCCGACTGGCCGTTCTACGGCGAGCTGCTCGGCACGCGCTTCGACGGCCACCCGGAGATCCAGCCGGGCGTGGTGTGCGTGGAGGCCCCGGACCACCCGGCGACCACCGAGCTGCCGGGCCGGTGGGCCTGGACGGACGAGTGGTACAACTTCACGTCGAACCCCCGGAACGCGGGTGTACGGGTGCTGGCCCGCGCGGACGAGTCGACGTACCGGGGCGGGACACTGGGCGAGGACCACCCCTTGGTGTGGTGCCGCGAGGCGGGCGAGGGCCGGGTCTTCTTCACGGCGTTCGGGCACGCGGCGGAGGCGTACGAGGACGAGACGTTCCGGGGACATCTGGCGGGGGCGCTGCACTGGGTCTCGGACCCGGGGTCCCCCGGCCGGTCCCCGGACCGCCGAATCCACTGACGCGCGCGGCCCGCCTCGAGCCGGTGCGCCCACCAGGCCGGTACGCCCCCGAGCCGGTGCGCCCACCAGGCCGGTACGCCCTCGGGCCGGTGCGCCTACCAGGCCGGTACGCCCCCGAGCCGGTGCGCCTACCAGGCCAGTACGCCCCCGAGCCGGTGAGGCCACCAGGCCGGTACGCCCCCGAGCCGGTGCGCCCACCAGGCCGGTACGCCCCCGAGCCGGTGCGCCCACCAGGCCGGTACGCCCCCGAGCCGGTGCGCCCACCAGGCCACTACGCCCCCGAGCCGGTGCGCCCACCAGGCCACTACGCCCCCGAGCCGGTGCTCACCAGCCCGGTGGCCCCGAGCCGGTACGCCCACCAGCCCGACGCGCCCCCCGTCCGACACTCCCCGCCCCCGTCACTCCCGCGCCCCCTCCCCGATTGCGGTCCGGGCGCGGGCGCGGGAGGGTGCCTGTGGGGCGGACGGGCAGGAGGAGTCCAGATGGGGATCGCCACCGTGAATCCCGCCACGGGCGAGACGCTGCGTACGTATGACGCGCACGGTCACGACGAGGTGGAGCGGCGTGTCGCCGCCGCGTACGAGACGTTCCGGCAGTACCGGGCCACCTCGTTCGCCGAGCGTGCCCGCCTCATGCGCCGTGCCGCCGACCTGCTCGACGAGGACGCCGAGGACGTCGCCCGCACGATGACCACCGAGATGGGCAAGACGATCACGGCGGCCCGCGCGGAGGCGGCCAAGTGCGCCAAGGCGATGCGCTGGTACGCCGACCACGCCGAGGCCCTGCTCGCCGACGAGCACCCCGCCCCTGCCGACGTCCGGGACTCCGGCGCCGACACCGCCCGCGTCCACTACCGGCCCCTCGGCCCGATCCTCGCCGTGATGCCGTGGAACTTCCCCCTCTGGCAGGTCATCCGGTTCGCCGCGCCCGCCCTCATGGCCGGGAACACCGGGCTCCTCAAGCACGCCTCCAACGTGCCGAGGACCGCCCTCTACCTCGGCGACCTCTTCCGCCGGGCCGGCTTCCCCGAGGGCTGCTTCCAGACCCTCCTCATCGGATCCGGCGCCGTCGAGGCGGTCCTGCGCGACCAGCGGGTCGCCGCCGCCACCCTCACCGGCAGCGAGTCGGCCGGCCGCTCGGTCGCCGCCATCGCGGGCGACGAGGTCAAGAAGACCGTCATGGAGCTCGGCGGCAGCGACCCGTACATCGTGATGCCGTCCGCCGACGTGCCCCGTGCCGTCAAGACCGCCGTCACTGCGCGCGTCCAGAACAACGGCCAGTCCTGCATCGCGGCCAAGCGCTTCATCGTCCACGGCGACGTCTACGACGACTTCGCCGAACGCTTCACCGCCGCGATGAGCGCGCTCACCGTCGGCGACCCGCTCGACGACTCCACCGACGTCGGGCCGCTCGCCACCGAGCAGGGGCGCGCCGATCTGGAGGAGCTCGTCGACGACGCCGTACGCAAGGGCGCCACGGTCCTCTGCGGCGGATCCCGCCCCGAGGACCACGCGCGCGGCTGGTTCTACCTGCCGACCGTGCTGTCCGGCATCACCCCGGAGATGCGTATCCACCGGGAGGAGACCTTCGGCCCGGTCGCCACGCTCTACCAGGTCAGCGACGCCGAAGAGGCCGTGGCCGTCGCCAACGACTCGCCGTTCGGGCTCAGTTCGAACGTGTGGACGCGTGACGACGCGGACATCGCCTTCTTCGTACGGGACCTGGAGGCCGGCGGCGTGTTCGTCAACGGCATGACGGCCTCCCACCCCGCGCTCCCCTTCGGCGGCGTGAAGCGCTCCGGCTACGGTCGCGAGCTCTCCGGCCACGGCATCCGCGAGTTCTGCAACGCCACCACGGTCTGGCAGCGGACCTGAGCCCGAGCCCTAGCCACCTCGGACCCGTGCCCTAACCACCCGGACCCGAGCCCTAGCCAACTCGGACCTGAGCCCTAACCCGGACCCGAGCCCTAGCCGACTTGGACCTGAGCTCCAACCACCCGGACCCGAGCCCTAATCACCCCGGACCCGAGCTCTAACCACCCCGCGTCCACGCCAACAGCTCGTCCGCCGAGAAGGTGTTGACGACCCGCTCCGCCGGCACCCCGCACTCCTCCGCCCGTGCGCAGCCGAAAATCTGCCACTCCAGTTGACCCGGCGCGTGCGCGTCCGTGTCCACCGCGAACCACACCCCCGCCTCCACCGCCTGCCGCAGCAGCCGGCGCGGCGGGTCGAGGCGCTCCGGGCGGCTGTTGATCTCCACGGCCGTCCCCGCCTCGGCGCAGGCGGCGAAGACGCGCTCCGCGTCGAAGACCGACTCGGGACGCAACCGACCTCCACTCACCAGCCGCCCCGTGCAGTGGCCGAGGATGTCCATCAGCGGATTGCGCACCGCCTTCTCCATCCGCCGGGTCATTGCCGGCGCGTCCATCCGCAGCTTCGAGTGCACGGAGGCGACCACCACGTCCAACCGGTCCAGGAGTTCCGGCTCCTGGTCCAGCGAGCCGTCCTCCAGGATGTCGCACTCGATCCCGGTCAGCAGCCGGAACGGTGCCCACTCCTCGTTCAGCCGTGCCACCACGTCCAGTTGCTCGCGCAGCCGCTCGGGCGAGAGACCGCGTGCCACCTTCAGACTGGGGGAGTGATCGGTCAGGACCGCCCAGTCGTGGCCGATCCGGGCCGCCGTCCGGCCCATGTCCTCGATGGTGCTGCCGCCGTCCGACCACTCGGAGTGGAGATGGCAGTCGCCCCGCAGCGCCGCCCGCAGCGTCTCGCCGCCGGTGACGCCCGGCACGGCGATCTCGGCCTCCAGGCGCGCCAGATACTCCGGCACCCGCCCCTCCAGGGCCTCCTGGATCACGGCCGCCGTCTTCGGCCCGATGCCCTTGACCGACTCCAGGGTCCCGGCCGCCGCACGCCGCTGCGCCTCACCGTCCGCCATGGCCGCGACGGCGGCGGAGGCGGTACGGAACGCCCGTACGCGGTAGGTGGGCGCCTGCGAGCGCTCCAGCAGGAAGGCGATCCGGTCCAGCGCCGCCACGGGGTCCATACCCGCTCCTCACCACTCACTCTCGCCCGGCGACCCGGGCAGTCCGTGCGATCCGGGCGACCGGGACGGGTACGGGGGGTGGGACGGGGAAGGCGACGACCCCGCCACGGCCCCCGCGTGCACCGGGCCGATCTCGCACCACACCGCCTTGCCCTCGCCGCGCGGCTCCACGCCCCACCGCGACGACAGCGCGTCGAGCAGCAGCAGTCCGCGCCCCGAGGTCGCCGCCTCGCCGGGGGTACGACGCCGGGGCCAGGCGCTCGACCGGTCCTGGACCGACAGCCGTACCCGACGCACCGGTTCCGGCAACACCTCCAGGGTGAGCACCGCGCCGCCCTCCGTGTGCAGGAGGACGTTGACGAGCAGCTCTCCGGTCAACAGCTCGGCGTCGTCGGCAAGTTCGGCCATGTTCCAGTCCCGCAGCGCCTGGCCCACCGCGGCCCGCGCGTCCGAGAGGCCCTGCGGATCGGCCTGGTGGATGTACTGGTGGATGCGTGGCGCACGCGGAGTGCCCGGGTCCGGACTGCGCCGCAGCACCAGCAGGGCCACGTCGTCCCCCGCGCCCCAGCGCTCCCACAGCTGCTCCGACAGGTGGTCCGCGAGCGCCTCCGCCTCCGGCGGGCCGCCGCTCATCGCCCCCGACAGCGCCTCCAGGCCGGACTGGATGTCCGAGCCCGGCTGCTCGACCAGCCCGTCGGTGTAGAGCACCAGCGTCTCGCCCGGGACGAGGTCGAGCCGCGTCTCCGGAAACTCCTCGTCCCCGAAGACCGTCGCCAGACCGAGCGGCAGCCCGCCCCGCAGCTTGGGCTCGCCGACGCGGCCGTCGGTGTGCCGGATCAGCGGCCCCAGATGTCCGGCGCGCACGGCGCGCACCGTACCGGTGCCCAGGTCGACCTGGGCGTAGGTGCAGGTCGCGAAGCGGTTGGTGTCCAGCTCGGCGAGGAAGCGGGAGGCCCGCGCAAGGACGGTGGAGGGCGCGTGGCCCTCACCCGCGTACGCCCGCAGCGCGATCCGCAGCTGTCCCATGATCGCGGCCGCGTGCGTGTCGTGGCCCTGGACGTCCCCGACCACGACCCCGACCCGGCCCCGAGGCAGCGAGATCACGTCGTACCAGTCGCCGCCGACCTGCCGGCCGCTCCAGGCGGCGTGGTAGCGGACGGCGATCTCGCCTCCCGAGATCGCCGGGATGCGGCGCGGCAGCATGGTCTCCTGCAGCCCCGTCGCCAGCTCCCGCTCCTCGTCGAAGAGGATGGCGCGCTGGAGGGACTGCGCGACGATCGCGGCGAGGCCGAGCAGCAGGTTGCGCTCGTCGGCGTTGAAAGAGGACCGGCGCCGGTAGAACAGCGCCATCCCGCCGAGCGACCGGGCCTGGGCGACGAGCGGCAGGTAGCAGGCGGACGTGAACTTCAGCCGCTCGATGTACGGGGCCAGTTCCGGATAGTCCCCTCCGAGGGAGGGGAGCGCGGACACGAACCGCGCCCGCCCGCTCAGCACCGCCTCAGCGAGGGGCAGCCCGCGGTCCAGCCGGTGCGAACGGAAGTCGTTCAGGGCGTCCAGGGACTCCCCGCTGAGCGCGATGATGTTGAGCGAGCCGCTCTCCACCAGTCCGAGCGCGAGCCCGTCCGCGCCGAGCCGGGCGAGCCCACCGGGGCCGGTCATGGCCGCCGTCACGTCGTCGACGGTCACCGCACGGGACAGCGCGTGCGTGGTCCGCTCGACGATGCTCGTCTGGACCTCGCGGCGCTTCTCCAGGTCGAGGACGAAGGCGGAGTGGGCGACCTCGGCGGTGGTGTCACGGACGATGCCGACGATCCGGTGGGCCCGCCGGTCAGGGGTGCGCAGGATCCGCGCCTGGACGTGCGTCCACTGGGGTTTCCCCTCGGGCCCCTCGATCCGGAAGTGCGCGGTGTACGAGGTCTCGCCACTGGTGATCGCCGCCCGCACGACCGCCTCGAGCCGGGCGCGCTCCGACGGGTCGAGGCCCCGGACGAGCGAGGCGGGGCGTCCGTCGAACTCGCTCGGATCCACCCCGAACACCAGCAGCCCGGCCTCGTCGACGTCGATGGTGCCCGTGTCGAGGTCCCAGTCGAAGCTGCCGGTCCGATTCATGGCGAGCCGCTCGGTGGGCCCGATCTCGCCACTGCGCGTGCGCCGGTCGTCATCGGTCATCCTCACCATTGTCGAACCCGCACCCCTCCGACGCCATGGCGGCGACACACCGAGTGCTTGAGTTGTGACCGACGGGGGGCGCGGCGGTGGGCCGGCCGGGCGGCTGGCGGGCCCAGGCAGGCGGGAGCCTGAGGTCGGGGCGCACGACGCCCTCCGGCGGGACGGGTGAGAGCCGTGAGATGGGGGCGGGCCGTAGGAGGAGGCGAGAGCCGTGGGACGAGCGCGAGCCGTAGGACGGTCGAGAGCCCCGGGACGGCTGGGGTGCGAGCACGAGACGGGTGCAGGGGCTGGATGAGGGAGACACGAGACGGGCGCAAGGGCCGGACGAGGGAGAATGAGCCGGTGATCATCCGGTACCGCGTCCTCGGCCCCTCCTTGGCCTTCCGGTCCGACGGCGGGGAGGCCGTCCTCAGCGGCGCCCGCCTCCGGGCCCTGCTGGCGGCGCTGGCGGGCGCGGCCGGGCGCGTCCTCCGGACGGGTGAGCTGATCGAGCTGATCTGGCAGGGTGACCCGCCCGGGGACGGCACCGAGGCGCTCCAGGCGCTGGTCGGGCGGCTCCGCCGGGCCCTGGGGCGGGACGCGGTGGACTCCGTCGCGGGCGGGTACCGGCTCGCCGCGCGGCGCGAGGACGTCGACCTGTACGTGTTCGAGCGGCTGGCCGCCGAGGGCGCGGAGGCGCTGACGGCCGGGGAGGCGGAGCGGGCGGCGGCACTGCTCGACGAGGCACTCGGGCTGTGGCGCGGGCCCGCGCTCGCCGATCTGCCGGGCCGGGACGGCGACCCCGTCGTCGTACGGACGGAACAGCGGCACGCGCAGGCCCGCAGGGACCGGCTCGCCGCCGCCGTGGCGCTCGGCCGGGCCGCGACCGCCGTGGCCCCGCTGGAGGCCCTCGCGGCGGAGCATCCCCTGGACGAGACCGTCCAGGCGCTCCGTATCCGTGCCCTGCGGGGTGCCGGGCGCGGGGCCGAGGCGCTGCGCGCGTACGAGGAGGTCCGCACCGTGCTCGCGGAGCGCCTGGGCACGGACCCGGGTTCCGAACTGAGGGAGCTGCACGCGGAGTTGCTGGCGGGCGACGGGTCCGAGGCGGCTCCGCCTCCCCGGCTTCCCGCCCGGGCCACCTCGTTCGTCGGACGGGAGAGGGAACTCGACGTGCTGGTCGCCGAGTTGGCGCAACGGCGGCTGATCACCCTGATCGGGCCCGGCGGCGTGGGGAAGACGAGGCTGGCCTTGGAGGCCGCCGACGTCCAGGCGCGACGGTGGCCGGACGGAGTGTGGTCCGCCGAACTCGCCTCCGTACGCGAGGATTCCGAGGTGACATCCGTCGTCCTCACCGCTCTCGGCGGCCGTGAGACACAGCCGTGGGGTGCCGCGTCCCGGGATGCGCTCACCCGTCTGGTGGAGCACTGCGGGCAGCGCCGGATGCTGCTGGTCCTGGACAACTGCGAGCACGTGATCGGCGCGGCGGCCCAGCTGGCGGAGGTGCTGCTGGCCCGCTGTCCGGGGGTGTCGGTCCTGGCGACGAGC
>NZ_JBSGWV010000012.1:0-149504 GCF_053609105.1 Streptomyces sp. NPDC054975 | reverse complement strand
CGGCGGGCGAACACCGGGCGACGCCCCCTCCGATCGTTCTCGGAGGGGGCGTCGCCCTGTGCCGTGTCTTCTATCGGGCGTCGGGGCCCAGGAGCCGCATGACGCATGCTCCGTCCCGCGACGACCAGTCGAACGCATCCGGCTTGCGCACACTGGCCTCGGTCCCGGCCGTGTCCCGTGGCCGGACCGTCAGATGAAGCCCCGTCCGGAAGACGACCCGGAGACCGCCCGTCTTGAAGGCCACCGC
The DNA here is from genome assembly GCF_053609105.1 of Streptomyces sp. NPDC054975. NCBI lineage: Bacteria > Bacillati > Actinomycetota > Actinomycetes > Kitasatosporales > Streptomycetaceae > Streptomyces > Streptomyces sp. NPDC054975. The sequence goes on along the minus strand of NZ_JBSGWV010000012.1, from coordinate 149,257 downwards.
GGAGGCCACCGCGGAGCCGACCGCCTTCTGAAGTGCCTGGGCCGGCAGCGGGGTCGCCCCCGGCGCCGCGGCCCCGCCCTGCGTGAGCAGCCAGTTGCCGTCCACCCTGATCTCCGTCCCGTCGGCCAGCGTCACGGCCAGCCCAGGACGTTGCGCGTCCAGCGAGACAGCGGTCACGACGGTGCCCTGAAGACCGAGGATCCAGCGGTCCTCCCCTTCTTCCATCAGTCCTTTTCCTTCAAGTGGTCGTAGAGGTTGCCGATGACGTCGCCGGGATCACCGTTCGGCATCTGCGGCATCACATCGCCGCTCTCGGGGTCGACGAGCATGTCCGGGTTCCGGTTGCCGCCGATCCCACGCCAGCCGCCCTGCGCCTTCACCCGGTGGATCGCTTCCTTGATCTCCTTGGCGCTGTACCCCATGGCCTTGGCGATGGCGTTCGGCCGCGAGAGCAACTTGCACGGGTTGCTGTTGTGGACGAGGACGGCCGTGCCGCCGGCGACCACATAGTAGGTGTGCGGACCCGTGACGGTCAGGTTGTGCACGGTGGCGCGCTCGGTGTGGCGATCGACCGCCACGATCCGCACGGTGCCGGAGCCGCTGGACAGCGTCTGACCGGCGATCAGGCCCGTGGCGTCGAGCCACTCGCCCAGCGAAGGTACCCAGATCGGGTGGCCGTCCGTGGCCGTGAAGTGCGCCGTCCCGTCCCCGGAGGGGCCGTCCGTGTCGATCGTGATCCGGACGAGGTGCTTCTCACCGGTGTCCCTGAGGGGCGTCGTGACGGTTTCGATCGTGGTCCGGCCGGTCTCGGGGTCGGTCGCGATCACCCGGTCTCCGGCTTCGACCTTCTCGATCGGCTTGGTGCTGCCGTCGCCCATCAGGACCAGCGTGCCGGGCAGGAAACTGTTGGTGGAACACGTGATCACGGTCTCGGCGACATCGTCGACAGCCTTGGCGCCCTTGATGTCCTCGATCTTGTCGACCACCTTGTAGGTGACCTTGAGACCCTTGATGGCCTTGGCTATCGGTATGTCGAGAGCGGCCGATCCGCACGCGGACAGCTTTCCGTCGCCGAAGCAGCCGGCCCACGCCTCCGTGTCCGGTGCGACGACACCGACGATGATGGCGGTGACCACCTTCTGGGACGTCGACTGCTCGTACGAGACCAGGCCCATGCCCTCGGCGGCCTGACAGAACGAGCTGCCCTGGTCCGAGGGGAGGTAGCACTTCCCCTGGGCCCACTGCTTGAGGCGGTCGTCGTACGTCTTGATCGCCGGGAACCGTGCCTGAAGCTCCGCCGCCGACGGAACCCGCATCTTCTCGATGTAGACCGTCCCGTCGGCGTCCTTGGTGATCGAGACGGTCTTGGCCGGCGTCTGGTTCTTCGGCTGCGGCGGCGTGTAGACGTCGTAGAGGAAGTCCCCGTCGGTGTCGTAGCAGCCTTCCGTGGTGCAGCCCGGGCCGTGGTCCGCGGTCCAGACCGTGTCCGCACCGCCGGCGCTGCAACCGTCGCAGAACAGGCCGGAGGGATCCGAGGAGCTGACAGGGCTGTTGTTGCTGTACGCGTACCCGTTCATCTGAAGCGGGTTGGCGATGTCGATGACCGGGTCGACCGAGACGAAGCGCCCGGCGGCCTGGTCGTACTCGCGGGCACCGATGTGGGTCAGGCCCGAGGGGTCGTCGATGCCGACGCCCAGGTACGTACGCTTGTTGGGCCACGCCGTCTTCGTGCCACGGATCTCTCCGTACGGCTTGAAGGCCCTCCGGGAGACGGGCTGGTTCGCGGCCATGGCGACGACCGTGTGCGCCGTCCCCAGGTGGTCGCTGACCAAAACGTCCAGCTTGTGGCCGGTCGTCGCGCCGTCCGTGGTGGAGCGCTGGACCGTCGGGGCTCCCTCGTGGGTGTACGTCCGGGTCGCCCGGGTGATCACGCCCGTCGCCGACGTCGTCAGCTCCGTCTCGCCGAGGTGGAGAACGCTGCCCGAAGGGCTGTTCTCCAGCAGGCGGTTGCCCGCGGCGTCGTACACGTACTTCGTCGTGACGCCGTCGTCGGTCATCGTGGCGAGGTGGTTCTCCCTCGTCCACGTGAGCTGCTGCGTGCTGCTCGGCAGGTCCCGGACGGTGGTGTTGCCCACGGCGTCGTACGTGTAGGCGCTGCCGTTGGCGCTCACCGTCGAGGACACGTACGCCATCGCGTGCGGCTTGGTCTCGGTGGGCGGCTGGGTGCCGTTCCCCGGGACCGTGACGCCATAGCCGTACGTGCGGGTCTCGTCCTTCGTCGCGTCCGCCGGGTTGTGGACGGTCAGCCCGACGCGGTTGCCGATGACGTCGTACACATAGCTGTCCCAGTAGCCCGTCGTGCCACCGGAGACGGTGCCGGACACCGGGCCCGCGTTCTTCAGCGAGTCGCTGTACGCGGTGTCCGGGGCGGTCGTGTCGCCCACCGCGTCGGCTGCCTCGGCGACCGGGCCGCGCGCCGCCTTGGCGTCGGAACGGTAGCCCCAGGACCAGCCCCCCGGGCTCTGGCACTGCGCGCCACCGGCCGTGTTCGCGAGGTTCGACGTCCACGCGTGGGCGAGCTGGCCCATCGCGTCATAGGTGAAGCACTGGTTGTCGTTGGTGGACGTGGCGCCGTCGGTCAGCTTCCGGCCGATCGAGGTGATCTTGCCGGCGTAGTCGTAGGAGTATCGGGTGTCACTGACCCGGTGGGAGTTGGCGGTCTCCCGGTCCACGACCGTGCGGCGCAACTGGCCCGTGTTGTCGTGCAGGAAGTTGGTCGTCCACAGCCGGTAGGGCTGCGGGCCACTGACCGTACGCATCGGCTCGCCGTACGGCGAGTACGTGACGTCCGCCGTGTACCAGGTGGCACCCGACGTGGACACGGGCAGGCCGTCCTCGTTGTAGCGGGTGACGACCTTCTCCGCGGCCAGGCCGCCCTTCGCCGGGAGCGTGGTGGTCAGCGGCTTGCCGGTCGGCGTGTACGTGTAGGAGTACGTGTACGTGCCCGACAGACCCGCCGTCATGGAGTTCGCCGGGATGACCGTCGCGCTGCCCGTCGGCCGGTATCCGATGTCGTAGCCCGTGATGCGGTTGACGTAGGCGCCGCTCGCGTCGTGGCGGGTCGAGGAGGCCGGCAGGCCCAGTCCGCCCGGCAGGGTGTCGTAGGTGTACGACTTGGTGGGGGACGCCGTGGCGGATCCCTCGCGGACCGCGCTGATGCGGCTCAGCTCGTCGTACGAGGTGAAGACGGTGCCGCGGGCGTCGGAGACGGTGACGGGGCGGTCGGCCGCGTCGTAGGTCATCGCCGTGTCGCCGGTGTCGGGGTCGGTGGTGGCGACGACGCGGCGACGGGCGTCGTAGCTGTAGGACCAGGCGTTGCCCGCCGGGTCGGTCACCTTCACCCGATTGCCCCGCGCGTCGTACTCGTACGTCGTCGTGCGGTACTTCGTCGAGTTGGTGTCCGTGTAGTGCAGGATCTTCGTGACCCTGCCGAGGGCGTCCGTGTAGGACTTGGTGGCGGGCTCGCTGATGCCCGCCGGGCGGACGTAGACGGAGGTGTCGCCGTACGACGTCGTGGCGTTGTTCAGGAACGTCATGCCGTGGTACGTGGCCACGCGGACCGGACGCTCAAGGCCGTCGAAGAACGTCCTGGTCAGGCTCGGGACGAGGCTGTCCGACTGGCGCTTGAAGAGAGTGGTGGTCGGATCCCCCTTGGCGAGGTAGCCGCTCGTCTGCTCCCAGGCCTTGCCGTGGTCGTTGTACCGGGTGTCGGTCACGATCCGGCCCGGGCCGTGCGCCTCGGACTGGGTCTGCACCGGCCGCATCAGGCCGTCGTAGATCGTGACCTGCTTGGCGTAGGTCCCGTCGTCCTTGATCGTCTGTGACGTGACGGCGGAGGGCCTGGTCACGGACGAGGACGCGTCGGCCATCTGGTACGCGATCAGCACGTCCGGCGTCTGGGTGCCGGAGGAGCGCGCCGGGGACCAGCCCTTGACCAGCCGGCCGAAGGCGTCGTACTCGTTGCGCGCCGTACGGCCGTTGGGGTCGGTGGCGGTCACCGGCAGGCCACGTGCCGGATCGAAGGTGGTCGTGTTCGAGTGGCCCTTGGGGTTGATGGTCTTGATCGAGGTGACCGGGCCGCCCGTGTCACCCGGGGTGTACTGGGTCTCGGTCGTCCCGAGCAGCGGCTTGGTGACCTTGCGGATCCGGCCCAGGGGGTCGTACGCCATCGTGGTGACGACCGCGTGCGAGGTGCCCTCACCGTTGGTGTCGTACGTGGCGGTGGTCAGCCCCTTGAGCGGCGTCTCGCCGTAGGCCAGGCCGTCGAACGAGGCGCGCGTGGCACTGATGAGCCGGGTCGCGGGGTCGGCCGAGGCGTAGTCGGCGCAGGAGGTGGCCACCGTGCGCTTGGACTTGGTCAGGCCGATGAGCCCGGCCGCCGTGTTGTGCGCGTACTCGGTCTTGGTGCAGTTGTAGTCGCTGAGCGTCTCACCGGTGCCGTTCGGCTTGACCACGGCGGTCTGCGTCTGGACGGGCAGGCCGTAGGTCGGGTCGACCTCGGTCTGTGTCCGTACTCCCTGCCAGCTCGCACCGACGGTCTGGATCGTGTCGACCTGCTTCACGCCGGACCGGTGGGCGAGCAGCGGTCCCGCGCCGCCGTCACGAGCACGGGTCGCGGTCTGTACCGACCACGGCGTGTTCAGCGTGCGGTTGAGGACGCGGCCGCCCGCGCCGCTGTAGCTGATGGTCTCCGCCACCATGCCGGCGTACTGGGCCTGGTCGTCCGCGGCGAGGGTGACCTTGCCCGTGGAGTCCTTGACCGCACCGCCCGTGCCGCGGAAGTACCGGGTGACCGCGTACGACTGGGTCTCGGGGTCCGTGCTCTTGACGCTCTTGGTCTCGCCGCCCTTGATGGTGGTCACCTGGCGGTAGCCACGCCATTCGCTGTACGTGCGCAGGTCGGCCTTGGTGAACTCGTCGTCGCTCTTGGCCCAGGCGGCGTCGGCGTACTTGTACTGCGTGACCACCTGCTTCGAGACACCGGTGATCCGGTCGGTCTCGATCACCTTGGCGACGACGTACTTGTTGAACCAGGCGAGCTTGGGCTGCTTCTCCTCGCCGTCTGGCGACCAGCGCACGGGATAGCAGGTGCCGCTGTTGCTCTCCGGGGCCACGGTCGGCTGGACCTTGCATCCGCCGGTGTAGATGACCTCGATGTCACCGCCGTGCTCCGTGGAGACCACGCCGATGCGCGGCCGCTTGAAGCCGGGGCGGGCGTCGCCCGTCTGGCGCGGGACGAGGTTGGGCAGTTGCTGGTCCTTGAGGTGCTTGAGCGGGTCGTTCGCGTCGACCACGTACTCCTTGAAGCTGACCCCCGACTTGGTGAGCAGGGTGCCGGTGGTGGCTCCGGGGGTGTAGCCGTAGCGGGTGATCGAGTTCAGCCACAGGCCGGGCGAGGTGTCGTACCAGTCCCTGGGGAACGAGTGGTTGAGGACGTACGAGTCGACCTTCTGCAGACCGGTGGTGCCGGGGCGGTGGCCGTACGTCTCGATCTTGCCCAGGCGCAGACGGTTCCAGAAGGACGGGAACATCGGGCAGCGCTTGTTGTCCGACTTGCAGTTGAGGTTGCCGGGGCTGTCCCACCACGGTCGGTAGGCGGCCGGGTCGTCGGTCTTGTCGAAGTTGGCGGAGTCGCAGACGGTGCCACCGGCGAGACAGCGCTGGGAGAGGTAGAAGTCGACCTTCGCGGTGGGCGTGCCGCCGAGGTTGTCCTCGCGCAGGCCGTACTCGATCGAGTCGGGCAGACCGCCGCGGGTGTACTTCTCCGGGGTCGCGGTCTTCTCGTTGACCGCGTAGTAGTTCGTCGACCGGTGCCAGTTGACGATCATCACGTTGCCGTGGACGTCGACGACCTTGTCCAGGCCCCAGTGCCAGGCCTGCTGCTTGTTGGTGTCGTTGTTGCAGCGAGACGCGGCGAACGTGGCGGCGTGGCACGGCTCGTCGGGGTGGTTGCCGAAGACGGGGACCGTGAAGACCGAGTCGGTGTCCGCGTGGCCGCCGCCGATCTGGTTCAGGCCGTAGAAGTACCTGGTGCCGTCGGTGGTGGTGACTTCCCAGTGCTCGCCGTTGTTGTCGGCGTTGCTCCCACCCGTCTTGAGCCGGACGCGCGTTCCGTCGTCGTCCTTCGGGCGGTAGAGGTCGGAGCCGGCGCTCTCCTGCACCAGCTCGACGGTCTTGCCGCCGAGCGACATCACCGCGTTGTGCGAGACCCAGCACAGGTCGGAGGTCTGGTCCGCCTTCGCGGCGTTGTTGGGCGCCTTGCCGTCGACGGTCTTGGTGTCGTCCTTGCAGGTGCGGTAACGGCGCTGGATGTGACCGGGGTCGTAGTCCCAGCCCTCACCGACCCAGGAGGCCTGCGGAGCCGAGGTGGCCGTCTTGCCGTCGACGGCCTGGGAGTTGTACCCCAGTTCGATCTTCGGCGCGGGGCCCGCCGGGGTCGGCGGGACGGTGATCGGGTACGACCAGGAGAAGCCGCCCGACGAGCTGCCCGCAGCCCACTGGCCGTTGGAGATGAGCGGGGTGGCCTTGAAGGAGCCGCCCTCGCCCGCACCGGAGTCGACCGCGCCGACGACCGCCCGGTCACCCCCGGTGGCGACGGAGGTCGCGGCGGGCCGCACATAGGCGGCCTGCATGATGCCGCTCCCCGCGGACGGGGTCGTGTTCGGGGCGGTCGCGGGGACCACGGTGCCGTCCGCCGCCGTGTCGACGGTGGCCGTGATCACCTTCGTGGCGGTGTCGTTGACCGTCTCCAGTTCCTCGTACGTCCGGCACGCCTCCACCTCGGGGGTGGTCAGGAAGCACTCGGGGTACTGGACGAAGCGGAGCCGGGAGGCCCAGTCGGCGCCGTAGAAGTTCTGGTACGCCTTGTAGTCCAGCTGGACCGAGACCGGCACCGAGCCCGACGTGGGCGCGTCGACCGTCAGCAGCGCGCCGTCGACACCGGCCGCGAGCGGGTCGGTGCGGTCCTTGACCGTCACCTGCCAGGTGCCGCTGGGGGCCGCCTCGCCGGCGGCCGGGCCGAGCTTGACCGGCAGGGTCCCGACGGGCTCGAGTCCGGCCGGGGTCACGGCGGTGGCGGCGCTCGTGTCGAAGGCCGCGGGCTGGACGGGTGCGCTGAACTGGACGCTGCCCGTGCCGCCGGGAGGCGGGGTCGCCGTACCGGCCGGGACCTCGGTCTGGGCCGCGGGCGGCGCGCTGCCGATCCGCGGCAGGCCGACGTTGTTCGCCTTGTCCGGGACGAACTGCCGACCGGGCAGAGCCTCCAGGACCAGCTCGTCACGCGGGACTTCGTCCTTGGCCGGATTTGGTGGTTGGGCGATCGCTGTTGCCGGCATGACGAGTGCGAGCAGTACGGCGCCGGTGGGCACCGCGATCGCGCGCAGGCGTCGTCGTACGGACGGCAGAGGTGGCACGGTGAGTCCCCCCGGACTACTGAGAACGGGACTCGCGCAGAGCGCGCAGGTGTCCCAGGCAGAAAACAGCGCGATTGTGCGCAGGGTCACTGACCTAAAACCAGCGTAAGAGTGATCAAGTGATAACGATCACGCGCGCGTAACGCCATCACAGCCATTAGCGACGAGTAAGCCGTAGTAATCGCCGATTGCGTAGCGTGGCGCCATATTCCCCTCGTATCGCGGCAGAACTCGGTCAAAGGTGGTCTGTTCAGGGCGAAAAGCGCGACAAACTTCCCGAGGAAAAGGACGATTTGGCAGGCGGTGTGGCTGTTTCGCCCCGCTGTCGTGGGGCAGGCCGGGGCGCGGCGGCCGCGCCGTTCCGGCTGGCCGCTCGTGACCGCGCCCCTCCCGCGCCTCCGCTCCCGCCGACGTCGGCGCGTGACGGGATCCCTGCCTTGAGCCATGATCTGCTCGCACTGCGAAGGGGTCTGGCGCATCGCCATGTGCGCGCCAGGCGTGGGGGGAAAGGGAACCGTGCTCATGTCGAGCAGATGGCGCCGCATGCCCGGACGGCGGTCGATCGCGGCCGCCGCGACTGCCGTCGTACTGGCCTCCGGGCTGACGTATGTCGGACTCAACGAACAGAAGAACGGCGCAGATTCGGCCAAGCCGCCGGGCGCCGGTCAGCAGGTCGCGCTGACCGAGGCGCAGGCCGCCCTGCGGGCCGCCAGGACCGGGAAGCCGGTCGAAGCGACCGGGGTACGGACGGCGTACTCCACCACCTGGGCCAAGCCGGACGGGTCGCTGATGCGACGCATCCACAGCAGCCCGGTACGGGCGAAGGCCGACGGGGTCTGGAAGTCCATCGACACGGACCTGGAACGCGTAGCGGGCGGATGGTCCCCCAAGGCCACGAACACCACCATGGTGTTCTCCGGCGGCGGCAAGGGCGCCGACCCGAAACGGGCTTCGCGCTCCGTGGAGCGCGTCGCGCTCCTGCCCGGCGCGGGCATCACGCCCGGCACCGGGAACACGCTCGCCACCATCGACATCAACGGCCACGCCATCGTCCTCACCTGGCCGGAAGCCATACCCACGCCGATCATCGACGGCCCCCGGGCCCTGTACCCGGAGATCCTCCCGGGCGCGGACCTGGTACTGACCGCCGACGACAACGGGTTCGCCCAGCTGTTGGTCGTCAAGACCAGGGCGGCCGCGGCGGACCCGCGGGTGGCCCGGCTGGCGTACGGTCTGTCCTCCACCACTCTGAGCTTCGAACTCGACCCGGTGACCGGCATCGTCGCCGCGCAGGACCAGGGCGGCGAGGACATCGCCGAGTCGCCCACCCCGCTGATGTGGGACAGCGCCGGTCAGCCCGCCGGCACCGACGGACAGGTGGGCAGCGATGCCACGGCTCCGGCCGAGGTACTGCCCTCCGACGACGCCGCGGGAACCGTCCCGCCGGAGCCGGAGGGCGAATCGCCGTCGCCCACCTCCGAACCGTCGGATTCGATGGTCGACGACGACGCCGGCGATCCCTTCAACGAGGTCCGGCCCAGCGCCTCCGACGAAGCGCCCGACCCGTCCGTGACCGAGCCCGCGTCGACGGTTCCGCCCGTACCGGCCGAGCCGACCCCCGAGCCGTCGCAGACCGGATCTGCCGCGACCCTCTCGCTGCCGTCGCTCAACGGACCCCAGCCGGACTCCCACGGCACGCTCGTCGAGACGCACCTGGACGGTGGCAACTGGGTGCTCGTACCGGATCAGGAGTTCCTGGCCGACGCGAGCACGGTCTACCCGGTCTTCATCGACCCCTCCGTCAGCAAGCACACCAACGACTGGACGACCGCGTACAGCCGGCATCCCAACGCGAACTTCTACAACGGCAAGAACTTCAACAAGGGCGGCACGCACGAGGCCCGCGTCGGTTTCGAGTCCGACACCTGGGGCACCTCCCGCTCGTTCTTCACCATTGACTGGGACCCGGACCTCAAGGGCGCGAAGGTGGAGAAGGCCACCCTGCGCGCGCTCAACACGTACTCCTGGTCGTGCAACAAGCGCAGCATGTCCGTGCACCTCACCGGCACCATCAGCTCCAGGACCAACTGGAAGAACGCGCCGTCGATGAACGACGGCAACCGGATCGGCCGGGACAGCTTCGCCCACGGCTACAAGACCGGCTGCCGGGACGACTACGTCGCCTTCGACGTGAAGTCCACGGCGCAGAAGGCCATGAACGGCGGCTGGCCCACGATGACGCTCGGCTTCCGGGCGACCGACGAGAACTCCCAGTACTCCTGGAAGAAGTTCCAGGCCAACGGCGGACACGACCCCTATGTGGACCTGCACTACAACCGGCCCCCGGACGCGCCCACCGGCCTGGACCTCGATCCCGACCTGAGCTGCGACACGACGTACCCGTACATCAGCCTCGGTGCGAGCCAGATCACCCTCTGGGGCAACGCCAAGGACAAGGACGGCAACCTGGCCTCGGTCAACTTCGAACTGTGGCTCAGCAAGCTCGGTGCCGGCGGACCCAATCTGCTCGGCGCCGGCGGAAAGAAGTCGGTGGGCAGCAGTACGGCATCGGCCCGCGTCTACGCCGGTCCGTTCCAGACCGGCAGCACCGGACTGAAGCTGGTCAATGGTGAGACGTACTCCTGGCATGCCAAGTCCGTCGACAAGTTCGGCTCCAGCTCGTCCTACTCACCCGCCAAGGTCCCGTGCCGATTCGTCTACGACAGCTCGCGGCCTACGGCGCCCACGGTGAAGTCGACGCAGTTCCCCGACGGGGACGCCAACGACAACGGATTCTGGAACGACCCCGCCGACTCCGTCTGGAGCACGGTGAAGTTCGGGACGGCCGGATCGTTCACGTTCAAGGCGGCCCAGACGGACGTCGTGAAGTTCGAGTACGGCTTCAACCAGGGATCGGTGCAGGGCTCGGTCGCCCGCACCGCCGGGGCACCGGTCTCGACCGAGACGGTGATCAGCAACGTCAAGCCGCCGCTGGCCGGACCCAACGTGCTCTACGTCTGGGCGGTGGACGGAGCCGCGCACCGGTCGGACCCCGCGAAGTACCTCTTCTACGTCACGCCGCGCGACAAGGCCGACGAGCCGGGCGACTTCACCGGCGACGACCTGCCCGACATGTTCATCGTCGACGGCAACGGCAAGCTCCGCATGTACCCGGCGGAGGCCCAGCTCACGGACCTGACGAAGGGCACGGGGGACATCGCTTCCTCCATGTCGGGCGCCTACCGCGTCAACCCGGCCAGGGACCCGAACGGGACCGACGACCTGCCCATGTACGTGGGTGCGCCATCGGGCTACTGGAACGGCGCGCTCATCACCCACCAGGGCGACGTCTACGGCGGTGACGGGCTCCAGGACCTCGTCGCGAGGCTCGGAGGCAAGCTCTGGGTGTACCCGGGCGACGGCTACGGGGCGGTCAACATCGACAAGCGGCAGCAGATCCTGCTCCCGGCGGGGGCACCCGACCCCGCGACCTTCACCCAGATCGTCTCCGCGGGGGACGCCACGGGTGACGGCAAGCCGGACTTCTTCGTGACCATCGGGGCCGAGATCTGGGCGCTGGTCGGCTACAACGGCGCCACCATCGACCAGGCCGTACGCCTGTGGACCTCCGGCTGGTCCGACCGGGACATCGTCTCCGTCATGGACATCACCGGGGACGGTGTCACCGACCTCGTCTACCGGACCGACGCCACCTCGCAGCTGATGCTGCGCCAGGGCAAGCCCGGTGCCGGCGGCGGCGTCGACCTCGACTCGCTCTCCCACGCCGGGGCGTCGGCGACCGGCGGCGACTCGATCTACGGCCGTGCCGGCTGGCACTCCGGCAGTGTCCGCCTGCTGCTCGGCACACCCGACGTGAACGGTGACGGCATCCCCGACATCTGGACGATCCGGGCCGACGGCGCGGTGCGCTTCTACGCCGGCACGCGGGGCGAGATGCCGCACGCCGGAGTGCAGATCGTCGGCAACAGCGACGGAGTCGGCTGGAAGTACAAGCAGGCCATCGGCTGACGGCGTTGGCATGAGGGGGAGGCCCCCGTCCGGGAGACCGGGCGGGGGCCTTCGCCGTCGGTGGACGTACGCCGTCGAGGTGCCTGGTCGGCTCCGTCTTTCGCGCGTAACGTGACGCAGCATGAAGATCCTGATCAGCGCCGACATGGAAGGCGCCACCGGCGTCACCTGGCCCGCCGACGTGCTGCCCGGGACGCCGCAGTGGGAGCGGTGCCGGGCCATGTTCACCTCCGACGTGAACGCGGCGGTCCTGGGCTTCTTCGACGGGGGAGCCGACGAGGTGCTGATCAACGAGGCGCACTGGACGATGCGGAACCTGCTCATCGAGCAGCTCGACGAGCGGGCCGAGATGATCACCGGGCGCCACAAGTCGCTCTCCATGGTGGAGGGGGTGCAGCACGGGGACGTCGACGGCATCGCCTTCGTCGGCTACCACACCGGCGCGGGAGCCGAGGGCGTCCTCGCGCACACCTATCTCGCCAACTCCCTCACCGGCGTCTGGCTCAACGGCGTACGGGCGAGCGAGGGCCTGCTCAACGCGCACGTGGTCGCGGAGTACGGCGTACCCGTCGTCCTCGTCACGGGGGATGACCTGACCTGCGAGGACGCCCTCGGCTACGCGCCCGAGGCGCACAAGGTCGCCGTCAAGGACCACGTCTCGCGGTACGCGGCGGTGTGCCGGACCCCGAAGCGTACGGCGAGCGAGATCCGGGCCGCCGCGAAGGCCGCCGCCGCCCTAGCCGTACGGCACGATCCGGCGGTGGACGGGCCGTTCACCGTCGAGCTGGAGTTCGACGCCGAGCATCTGGCGGCCGCCGCCACCGTCGTCCCGGGCGTGGCACGGAGCGGCGAGCGTCGCGTCGCGTACACCAGCGAGACGATGTACGAGGGCATTCGCACGTTCAAGGCGGTCACCACGATCGTCTCCGCAGCGGTGGAGGAGCAGTATGGCTGAGCCGGGCCAGGGACCAGACGCCACGGCGCTCGACGAGGTGGTGACCTTCACCTCCGAGCTGATCCGCATCGACACCACCAACCGGGGCGGCGGGGACTGCCGCGAGCGGCCGGCCGCCGAGTACGTCGCCGAGCGGCTCGCCGCCGCCGGACTCGAACCCACCCTGCTGGAGCGGACCGCCGGCCGCACCAACGTGGTGGCCCGCATCGAGGGCACCGACCCCTCCGCCGACGCCCTGCTCGTCCACGGTCACCTCGACGTCGTCCCGGCCGAGCCCGCCGACTGGGCCGTCCACCCCTTCTCCGGCGAGGTCCGCGACGGGGTCGTCTGGGGACGGGGCGCCGTCGACATGAAGAACATGGACGCGATGGTCCTCGCCGTCGTCCGCTCCTGGGCCCGCCAGGGCGTCCGGCCGCGCCGCGACATCGTCCTCGCCTACACCGCCGACGAGGAGGCCAGCGCCGAGGACGGCTCGGGCTTCCTCGCCGACCACCACCCCGGACTCTTCGAGGGCTGCACGGAAGGCATCAGCGAGTCCGGCGCGTTCAGCTTCCACCCGAGCCCCGGCATGACGCTCTACCCGATCGCCGCCGGCGAGCGCGGCACCGCCTGGGTGAAACTCACCGCCCACGGGAAGGCGGGCCACGGCTCCAAGGTCAACACCGCCAACGCGGTCACCCGTCTCGCCGAGGCCGTCGCCCGCATCGGCGCCCACGCCTGGCCCGTACGTCTCACCCCGACCGTAGCGGCCGCGCTCACCGAACTCGCCGCCCTGTACGGCATCGAGACCGATGTGAACGCCGACGGTTTCGACGTGGACCAGCTCATGGAGAAGCTCGGTCCCGCCGCCGCCCTCGTGGAGCCGACCGTGCGCAACAGCGCCAACCCGACGATGCTGGAGGCCGGTTACAAGGTCAACGTCATCCCCGGGCACGCCGTCGCGTACATCGACGGCCGGACGCTGCCCGGTGGCGAGGAGGAGTTCGTGGAGACGATGGACCTGCTCACCGGCCCGGACGTGGAGTGGGAGTACCACCACCGCGAGGTCCCCCTCCAGGCCCCCGTCGACTCGCCGACGTTCGCGCGACTGCGGGCAGCCGTCGAGCACTTCGACCCGGACGGACACGTCGTCCCGTTCGCCATGTCCGGCGGCACCGACGCCAAGCAGTTCTCCCGCCTCGGCATCACCGGCTACGGCTTCTCCCCGCTGAAGCTGCCCCCGGGGCTCGACTACGCGGCGCTGTTCCACGGAGTCGACGAGCGCGTCCCCGTCGACGCCCTGCATTTCGGGGTCCGTGTCCTCGACCGCTACCTGAAGTCCGCGTAAGTCCCCCCACGTTCAAGGAAGTCGCGATGGTACCCATGGGCGCCTACGGCACCTGGCCTTCCCCCATCGACGCCGCGCTGGCCGCCCGCCACGACGGGCGGCCCGAGTACGTCGGCGTCGTCGGCGACGAGGTGTGGTGGACCGCGCCCCGCCCCACCGAGGGCGGCCGGCGCGCACTCGTACGCCGACGCGCCGACGGGACCGAGGAGTCGGTGCTCCCCGAGCCCTGGAACGTCCGCAGCCGGGTGATCGAGTACGGCGGGCTGCCCTGGGCGGGCCTGGCGCGCGCGGACGACGGCCCCCTCGTCGTCTTCGTCCACTTCGCCGACCAGCGGCTCTACGCCCACGAACCCGACGCCCGCGCCGCCGCCGGGCCCCGGCCCCTCACCCCCGTCTCCGAGGTCGGCGGCGGACTGCGCTGGGCCGACCTCGTGATCCACCCCGAGCGCGGCGAAGTCTGGTGCGTCCTGGAGGAGTTCACCGGTCCCAGACCCACCGACGTACGCCGCGTGCTCGTCGCCGTCCCCCTCGACGGATCGGCCGCCGAGGAGCGGGGCGCGATCCGTGAACTCTCCGACGGCCGGCACCGCTTCGTCACCGGCCCCCGGCTCTCCCCGGACGGCCGTCAGGCGGCCTGGATCGGCTGGGACCACCCCCGCATGCCCTGGGACGGCACCGAGGTCCTCCTCGCCGACATCACCCCCGACGGGACGTTCGGCCCGGCGCGGACCGTGGCCGGGGGACCCGAGGAGTCGGTACCGCAGGTCGGCTGGTCGGCCGGCGGGCAGCTCCTCCACGTCAGCGACCGCAGCGGCTGGTGGAACCTCTACCGCACGGGAGCGGAAGGCGGCGGCGAGCCGGTCGCCCTCTGCCCGCGCCCCGAGGAGTTCGGCGGTCCGCTGTGGAAGCTCGGCCTCACCTGGTTCCAGCCCCTGGAGAACGGCCTCGTCGCCGTCATCCACGGCAAGGGTGCCACCGCGCTCGGGATACTCGACCCCGAGAGCGGTGAGCTCGTCGACGCCGCCGGACCGTGGACCGAATGGGCCGCCACCCTCGCCACGCACGGCACCCGGGTCGTCGGCGTCGCCGCCAGCCCGCGCAGCGGCTACGAGGTCGTGGAGCTGGACACCTGCACCGGCAGGGCCCGGGTCATCGGCTCCGCCCACGAGGACCCGGTCGACCCCTCGTACTACCCCGAGCCCCAGATCCGTACCTTCACCGGGCCCGACAACCGCGAGATCCACGCCCACGTCTACCCGCCGCACAGTCCCGACCGGACCCCGCCCGGCGAGGAGCTGCCGCCCTACGTGGTGTGGGCGCACGGCGGCCCGACCGGACACGCCCCGCTCGTCCTCGACCTGGAGATCGCCTACTTCACCTCCCGGGGCATCGGCGTCGCCGAGGTCAACTACGGCGGCTCCACCGGCTACGGACGGGAGTACCGCGAACGGCTGCGCGAGCAGTGGGGCGTGGTCGACGTGGAGGACTGCGCGGCCGTCGCCGAGGCCCTCGCCGCCGAGGGCACCGCCGACCCGGCCCGGCTCGCGATCCGGGGCGGCAGCGCGGGCGGCTGGACCACCGCCGCCTCCCTCGTGACCTCCGAGGTCTACGCCTGCGGCACGATCATCTACCCCATCCTCGACCTCCTCGGCTGGGCCACCGACGAGACCCACGACTTCGAGTCCCAGTACCTGGAGTCGCTCGTCGGGCCGCTCGCCGAGGTGCCGGCCCGCTATCGGGAACGCTCGCCGCTGGACCACGTCGAGCGGATCTCCGTCCCCTTCCTGCTGCTCCAGGGCCTCGACGACGTGATCTGCCCGCCCGCGCAGGCCGAGCGGTTCCTCGCGCGGATGGCGGGACGAGGGATCCCGCACGCCTACCTCGCCTTCGAGGGAGAGAGCCACGGGTTTCGCAGGGCCGAGACGATGATCCGCGCCCTGGAGGCCGAACTCTCCCTGTACGCACAGACCTTCGGTATCGCGCGCACCGACGTCCCCCTCCTGGAGCTGAAGAAGTGACCGTGACTCCGCCGGTTCGGCCCGCCCGTCTCCGCCCCGGCGCCCGGGTCGCCGTCGTCGCTCCGAGCGGGCCGATCCCCAAGGACCGGCTCGCGGCGGGCCTCGACATCCTGCGCGGCTGGGACCTGGAACCGGTTGTCGCTCCCCATGTCCTGGACGTCCACGAGGAGTTGGGTCATCTCGCGGGCTCCGACGACGACCGCGCCCGGGACCTCCAGGAGGCCTGGTGCGACCCCGATGTGACCGCCGTGCTCTGCGCCCGGGGCGGTTTCGGCGCCCAGCGGATGGTGGACCTGATCGACTGGGCGGCGATACGGGCCGCCGGACCCAAGGTGTTCGTCGGCTACAGCGACGCCACCGCGCTGCACGAGGCGTTCGCCGTCCGCGCCGGCCTCGCCACGCTCCACGGCCCGATGGTCGCGGCGGCCACGTTCCTCAAGGACCCGCGGACCCAGGAGTCCCTGCGCGCCACGCTCTTCGAGCCCGATGCGGTACGGACCCTCGGCCTCGACACCGCCCGCCCGCTGGCCCCCGGCCGGGCCCGCGGCATCACCCTCGGTGGCTGCGTGAGCCTCCTCGCCGCCGAACTCGGCACCCCGCACGCCCGCCCCTCGGCCCGTGGCGGCCTGCTGCTCCTGGAGGAC
Source organism: Streptomyces sp. NPDC054975 (assembly GCF_053609105.1). Taxonomy (NCBI): domain Bacteria; kingdom Bacillati; phylum Actinomycetota; class Actinomycetes; order Kitasatosporales; family Streptomycetaceae; genus Streptomyces; species Streptomyces sp. NPDC054975. Next base: position 132,812 of record NZ_JBSGWV010000012.1, on the reverse strand, counting down.
GTGGGGGAGGAGCCGTACCGCCTGGACCGCATCCTCACCCAACTCCTGCGCTCCGACTGGCTGGACGGCGTCGCGGGCATCGCCCTCGGGTCGTGGGCGGAGTGCGGGCCCTACGAGGAGGTACGGGCCGTGCTCGCCGACCGCCTCGGCGGCCTCGGTGTCCCGGTGGTGGAGGAACTGGGCTTCGGCCACGGCGAGACGGCGCTCACCTTCCCGTTGGGCGTGCCGGCGGTCCTGGACGCCGACGCGGCGACCCTCACCCTGGACGTACCGGCGCTCGTCTGAGGCGCCCCACCTTCACCGAATCTCCGTCAACAACTCTGTCCGGCGCGTTGACGCGCTCTGACACGCGTCACACCATGGGCCCGGCCCGGTACTTACCAGTCGGTAATCCTCAGCGTGGAGGCCCCCGTGTCCGTGTCCCGTGCGCTACCGCTGTCCCGCAAGGTCCTTGCCCTGGCCGCGAGTACGGCGCTGGCGGCGCCCCTCGCCCTCGCCGCGCCGGCGAGTGGTGCCGAGACCGGGTCGTACACGGTCACCCCGCTGACCTTCACCGTGGAGGCGGGCGGACGTACCTGCACGGTCGACGCCGACCTCTACCGGCCGGCCGGTGTGGACGCGGCGCACCCGGCGCCCGCCGTGCTCGCCACCAACGGGTTCGGCGGGAGCAAGACGGACGGGTCCACGGGCGCCATCGGGAAGGCCTTCGCCGAGCGCGGCTACGTCGGACTCGTCTACTCCGGGCTCGGCTTCGGCAGGTCCGGCTGCCTGATCTCCCTCGACGACCCCCGCATCGACGGGCAGGCCGCCGCCCGGCTCCTCGACTTCCTCGGCGGCGCCCGCGCGGCCGACGACGGCACCCGCGCGGACTTCGTCACCCAGGACGGCGCGGGCGACCCGCGTGTCGGCATGATCGGCGGTTCCTACGGCGGAGCCGTCCAGCTCGCCACCGCCTCCGTCGACCCCCGGCTCGACGCGCTCGTCCCGCTCATCACCTGGAACGACCTCGCCTACTCCCTCGCACCCAACGCCGCCGACCGCGCCACCCCGGGCGTCTTCAAATGGCAGTGGGCCAACGGCTTCTACCTGATGGGGGAGGGGCAACCGCTGCTCGTCCCCTCCCTCGATCCTTCCCGCATCAACAGCCTGCGCTGCCTGCACTTCGTCACCGACGCCTGCGACACCGTCCGGCTGCTCAACTCCGGCCGCTATCCCGCCGCCGACACCAAGAAGATGCTCGACTTCGCCCGGAGCGTCTCCCCGGTCTCGTACCTCGACCGGGTCAAGGCCCCGACGCTGATCGTCCAGGGCCAGGCCGACAGCCTCTTCAACCTCAACGAGGCCCAGGACACCTATGAGCGGCTCCAGGCGCGCGGTGTCGAGACCAAGATGATCTGGCAGTCCTGGGGGCACAGCGGTGGCCAGGCGCCCGGTGAACTCGACCTCGGGCAGGGCGATCTGGAGGCCAGTTACGTCGGCAGGCGCGTCCTCGCCTGGTTCGACCGCCACCTGCGCCGCGACGCGAGCGCCGACACGGGACCGGAGTTCGCCTACTACCGCTCCTGGCAGAGCGGTTACGCCACCGCGGCCCGCGTCCCGGCCCTCAGCCAGAAGCTCTACCTCTCCGGCGACGGCAAGCTCGTCGACAACCGCGCCAAGGTCGCCCGCGGCTCGCGCACGTACAGCAACTGGCTGGTCCCCACGAGCCACTCCGAGTCCTCGCTCGCCGGCCTGATCGGCCTGCCCGACCCGCAGCCGTACGACATCAAGGGCACCTACCTCGGCTGGACCAGCGCCCCGCTGACCGCCCCCGTCGATCTCGTCGGCGCCCCGAAGGCCACCCTCCGCGTCGTCTCCCCGAAGACCGAGCGGGTCCAGGATTCCGGCGACGCCGCCGACAAGCTGGTCCTCTTCGCCAAGGTCTACGACATCGCACCGGACGGCAGGAAGACCCTGGTCAACCGGCTCGTGGCGCCGGTCCGCGTACCCGACGTGACCCGGCCCTTCACGGTCGAACTGCCGGGCATCGCGCACCGCTACGAGACCGGTCACCGGCTGGAGTTCGTGATCGCCGCCGGCGATGACGCGTACGTCGGGAACCGGGGCATCAAGCCCGTGATCGTGACCGCCGCGCCGGAGGAGACCGGCACCCTGGAGCTGCCCCTTGTCAAGGGCCGAGTGGGGTAGCAGCCAGAAGGGTGGATTCACGCGACCTTCGGTCGTTCTTTACCTGTTCTTTTCCCACTCTGCGGGCAGTGGGACGGAGACTGTGCCTCCGCCTTCGTGCCGTGACGTCGGTGCGGGGCGCAGCTCCCTCCTCCTAGAAGGACCGAAGGCCCCGTGCCACTTCCCGTTGTGCTGTCCGGCCGCACCGTACGGCTGGAACCCCTCGCACCACAGCACGCCGTCGCGATCGCCGCCGCCGGCACCGAGGACCGTACGACGTACGCGTTCACGCCCGTCCCCCACAGCCTGGACGCGGCGGAGATCTACATCGAACGTGCCCTGGCCGAACAGGCCATGGGCCGGGCGCTTCCCTTCGCCGTCGTCAGTACCGCCGACGGGCGGGTCGTGGGGGCGACACGGTTCCTGGAGCTCGACTACTGGCAGGGACCGCTGGTCTGGCCCTCGGTCCCCGGGGTGCCCCACGGCGACCCGCTCACCTCGGTGCCCGACGCGGCCGAGATCGGCAACACCTGGCTCTCGCCCGGCGCCCAGGGCACCGGCGTCAACACCGAGGCGAAGCTCCTGATGCTGCGGCACGCCTTCGAGGTGTGGCGCGTACGGCGCATCTCCATGCGCGCCGACGCCCGCAACCTGCGCTCCCGGGCCGCCATCGAACGCCTCGGCGCCACCTGCGAGGGCGTGCGCCGTGCCCACTCGCGCGGCCTCGACGGGGCGGTGCGGAGCACTGCCTTCTACTCGGTCCTGGACGAGGAGTGGCCGATGGTCCGGGGCATCCTCGAAGCGCGGCTCGGGTCGCCGACGCCCCGGGTGGCCGCCGCCGATCCCCGGGGTCCACTGGTCCCCGCGTAGACGGCCGGGAACCGGGGCGGGGGTCATTCCCCGCCCCGGGCGCCGGAGCTGGGGTCTTTCGTTTGGATCAGCCCGGCATGATCCAAACGAGAGGCCCTAGGCCGTCGCGAGCGCCGCGTAGCCGGGGCGGACGATCTCGTCGATCAGCCGCTGCCGCTCCGGGAGCGGGAGGAACGCGGCGTCGAGGGCGGCGACCGTGAACTCCTCGAAGACCTCCGGGCCGTAGCCGAAGGCGTCCACCATGTGCTGGAACTCCTCGCTCATCGTGGTGCCGGAGACCAGCCGGTTGTCCGTGTTCAGCGTGATCCGGAAGCCGAGGCGACGCAGCTCGTCGATCGGGTGCGAGGCGTAGTCCTTGGCCGCGCCCGTCTGGAGGTTGGAGGTCGGGCAGACCTCCAGGGCGATCCGGTTGTCGCGGACGTAGGCGGCGAGGTGGCCGAGCGTGCCGTCCTCGGAGATGTCGTCCGTGATCCGCACGCCGTGACCGATCCGCTCGGTGCCGCAGACCTGCACGGCCTCGTGGATCGACTCCGCGCCGACGGCCTCGCCCGCGTGGATCGTGAAGTGGCAGTTGTGCCGCTTCAGGTGCTGGAAGGCCGGCAGGTGGCGGGCCGGCGGGTTGCCGATCTCGCCGCCGGCGATGTCGAAGCCGGCCACACCCTGGTCCCGGTGCGCCACCGTGAGCTGGGCGATCTCCAGCGAACGGTCGGTGTGGCGCATGCCCGTGAGGAGCGCGCGGACGGCGATCCGGCCGCCCGCTCGGCGCTCGCCCTCACGGAAGCCGTCGTTGACCGCCTCGACGACCTCGTCGAGGGTCAGACCGGCCGCCAGGTGCTGCTCGGGGGCGTAGCGGATCTCTGCGTAGACGACCCCGTCGGCCGCCAGGTCCTCGGCGCACTCGGCCGCGATCCGGTGCAGCGCCTCGCGGGTCTGCATCACCGCGCAGGTGTGGGCGAAGGTCTCCAGGTACCGCTCCAGCGAACCGGAGTCGGCGGCGTCCCGGAACCAGACCGCGAGCGCGGCCGGGTCCTCGGTCGGCAGCGCGGTGTAGCCGCACTCCCGGGCCAGTTCGACGATCGTGGCGGGGCGCAGCCCGCCGTCCAGGTGGTCGTGGAGGACGGCCTTCGGCGCGCGGCGGATCCAGTCGGCGACGGGGGCGGATCCCGGGGTGCTGAGCGAGGCGGTGGGGTTGTCAGACAAGTGCATGGCGCGGAAGTGTACGCCACCACGGCGGCGGGGCGCTGTGACGCCGGTCGCCCGGAGTCGCTCGCCCCAAGCGGCCTCAGTTCGACTGGAGGACCGGCAGCGCCGGCGCGCCCGTGGGGAGCATGTGCTTGGCGGCCAGGACCGGGGTGTCCCCGACCCGTACCACCTGCGTCACCAGCACCGCGGGGGTGTCGGCGGGGCGGCCGAGCTGTTCGCCCCTGCGCTGACCGAGCAGGGTCGCCGTCACGCTGCTGTGCGCCCCCAGCGGAACCCCGCGCGACGCCCCGGCGAGCACCGCCAGCATCGAGGTCCGCTCGGGGGCGGCCTCGGTGCGCAGCGCCTCCACGAAGGCCGGATGCGCCCGCTCCAGTACGTCGTCGGCCGCCGCCCACTCCTGGCTGAGCGCCGCCGCCGTACCCTCTCCGGCCAGCAGCGACTCCCAGAAGCGGAGCTCGGCCCGGGCCGGGGCCAGCAGGTGCTGGGTCGTGAAGTCGGTCGGCTCCTCGACCGCGCGAAGCAGCCCCCGTACGCGCAGCGGCGCGCCCGCGCCGATCAGCTCCTCCAGGGGCTGGATGTGCTCGAAGCCCCGGCGCGGCGGGTGGTCGTTGACGGTCCGGCCGACCCCGCGCCGTACGGAGAGCAGGCCGTCCTCCTGGAGCAGCAGCAGGGCCTCGCGCAGGGCGGGGCGGCTGACGCCCAGCTCGCCGGCGAGCTTCGGCTCGGAGGGGAGGGTCGACCCCGGGGGATAGGTGCCGTCGTGGATGGCGTCCGCGATCCGTTCGTAGAGCACCACGACCGGTCGCCGCCGCTGTCCGCTGACTGCCACTGCCCCTCCTTCACCTGCTTGTCGGCAAGTGAACGGTATTCGGAATCACAGGTCAAAGGGACTTGACGTGTGACGCGCGTAGAACTCACTCTGTCTGGGCGTTGCTTGTCAGACAAGCTCGGTTCATCGCCCTGACATCCATGACATCCATGACATCCACGGCAAAGGGGCCCACATGTCAGCCACATCCGACCTCAAGGGCCGCGGGCCCATGCTCCTGGCGATGGTGCTCGCCGTCCTCGGGTACCAGATCAACGCCACGATGCTCAGCCCCGCTCTGCCGGATGTCATCGAACGCCTCGGCACCACCACGGCCGCGGCCGGTCTCTCCCAGACCCTCTTCTTCCTGATGGCGGCCATCGGCCAGGTCACCCTCGCCCGCCTCAGCGACCAGCGCGGCCGCAAGCCGATGATGATCGTCTGCGCCTTCGTCCTGATCGTCGGCAACCTGCTCTGCGTCTTCGCGCCCAACATCGAGATCTTCATCGCGGGCCGCATCCTCCAGGGCATCTCGGCGGCGATGTTCACCCTCGCCTTCCTCACCCTGAACCAGCTCCTCACCCCGGCCGGCTTCGGCAAGGCCGCGGGCATCATCACCGCCGTCAACGGTGGCCTGGCCGGCATCGACGCGATCGCCGGCGGCCAGATCGCCGACACCATCGGCTTCCGCGGCATCTTCGTCTGCTCCACCCTGATCGCCGTCGCCGGCCTGATCGGCGTGCGCCGGTACGTCCCCGACGTCCCGCCCACCGCCACCGACGGCCGCTTCGACTCCCGGGGCATCGCCGCCCTCGCGCTCGGCCTCACCGGCGTCCTCGTCGGACTCGCCCAGGGCGCCGCCTGGGGCTGGACCTCCGTCCTCACCCTCGGTTTCCTGCTCGGCGGCCTCGCCTCGCTCGTCTTCTTCGTCGTCTCGCAGAAGAGCGCGGCCAACCCGGTCATCGACCTCGACGTCCTGGCCTCCCGCCGCGCCTGGCCGCTGCTGCTCACCACCGTCTGCACCCTGGGCGGCGCCTTCGGCGCCATCGCGCTGACGATCCCGCTCTTCTCGCAGGACGCCCGGGTCGGCCTCGGTCTCACCGCCGTGACCGCCGCCGTCCTCTTCCTCACCCCGATCCAGCTGATCGGCGTGGTCTCCGCCCCGCTGACCGGGCGCCTCGGCCCGAAGATCGGCTGGCGGAAGATCGTCGTGACCGGTGCGATCGCCAACTTCGCGATCTTCCTCGTCGCCACCTTCTTCCTGCACAACGAGTGGATCCTGGTCGCCGCGCTCGCCGCGCTCGGCATCACCTACGGCGGCTTCATGCTGACCGGCCTCAACGGCCTCGCCGTCACCACGGCGCCCAAGGACAAGCCCGGTTCGCTCTCCGGACTCAACGGTGCCTGCTTCGGCATCGGTGCCTCCCTCGGCATCGCCCTGGCCTCCGCGATGATCACGGCGGGCAGCGACGCGGGCGGACCGACCGAGGCGGGCTACCAGCACGCGATGTACGCGGCCCTCGCCCTGCTCGGCATCGGCGTCGTCACCGCCCTGCTCATCCAGCGCCCCGACCCGGCCGACGCGCCGGCCGACGAGCCGCAGCTGGTCCTCACCCACCACTGACCGGGCACGGCGGGCGAGGCCGCACCCTCACCCGTACGGCCCCTCCCACGCCCCCGTGCGGACCGGATCCCTCCATCCTGGTCCCACGGGGGCGGCCGCGTACGACGGAGGAGAGGTCCGGGCATGCCCAAGGAGACATCGAGCGGCGGCCCGCCCCGCTCCGGCGGAACCTGCCGCTTCTACGCGGCGAACCGGCGGCGCGCATGAGGCGGGCAGCGGTCCTGGGCGCGGGCGCGGTCCTCGCGCTCGCGGCGGTGGCGGTCACCTCGGCGGAGGACGCCGTCGCGGCCGAGGGTGCCTCGCCCTCGCCCGCCCGGCCGATGCCCGCCCTTCTCGGCAAGGGCCTCTGGCGGGTCTTCACCGCCCTCGCGCCCCGCACCCGCCTCGACGTCCATGACGTGGGGGGCCGCGACCGGCGGGTGCTCTGGCCGCCGAACTGGTGGGTGTGCACGCAGTACCCGGCCGAGGGCGCGGCAGTCGACGGCCGGACGACCGTCGTGATCGGCGTGGTGAAGCGGGGCGAGGCCTGCCCACCCCGAGTCCGCTCGGCCCGCCGCTGAGCGGTGTACCGGTCCCGGTGGCCCCGGGACCTGCCGCACGCCCGGTGTCCCCGACCCGGCGCCCCGGCCCCCGACCCGGTGTCCCCGACCCGGCGCCCCGGCCCCCGACCCGGTGTCCCCGACCCGGCGTCCCGGATCCGTGCCCCCGACCCGGCGTCCCGGCTCCGTGTCCCCGACCCGGCGCCCCGGCCCCGTGTCCCCGACCCGGCGCCCCGGCCCCGTGTCCCCGACCCGACTCCGTGCCCCCGACCCGGCGTCCCGGATCCGTTGCCGGGGCATGTGCCGGGCCCCGCCCTGCCCTCACCCGTAACCTGAAGGCATGTCCGACGATCTTGGTCAGTACCTCACCGCCGGGCCCCGCGTCGGCCTGCGCGGCTACTCCCTGGACGACGCCGAGGAGTTCACCGCACGCGCCCGCGAGAGCCGTGCGACGCACCGGCCGTGGCTCTTCCCGCCCGACCGCCCCGACAGCTTCGCGGCCTACGCGCGCTCGCTGATCGAGGACCCGGCCAAGGTCGGCTTCCTCGTCTGCGAGCGCGGGGAGCACGGCGGGCGGATCGCCGGGTTCCTCAACATCAACAACATCGTCCGGGGCGCCTTCCTCAGCGGCGCCCTCGGCTACGGGGCCTTCGCGCACGCGGCGGGGCGGGGGCTGATGGGTGAGGCGCTCGGCCTGCTCCTCCCGTACGCCTTCGGTCCGCTGGGGCTCCACCGCCTCGAGGCCAACATCCAGCCGGGCAACGCCGCCTCCCGCGCGCTCGTGCTCCGGGCCGGCTTCCGGCTCGAGGGGTTCTCGCCCGCCATGCTCCACATCGACGGCGCCTGGCGGGACCACGAGCGCTGGGCGCTCACCGCGCAGGAGCCCCCGGCCCACGCCCCCGCCGCCGCTCAGCGCTTGTAGTTGATCTTCATCGTGTCCATGTCGGTCACGGTCGACCTCAACTCCCCATGGGCGTAACCCAGTTCCGCCAGCGCGGTCTCGACCCTGTCCTCGGCGATCGCGCCGGCCATCTCCTCGCCGTCCGCCGCGTCCGAGACGACGACCAGGCGGTACGAGAAGTGCTTCAGGGTCCTGTCGTAGGCGAGCGAGCCCTCCTCGGAGAACCGCATCGCCTCCATCCCGTGCGCGTCGACCTCGGCGAGCAGCCGGGTCCGGCTCTCCTCCGACAGCCTCTCGAACGTCCCGCGCACGATCACCCGGTAGGTGTGCCGACTGCTCATCTCGCTCCGTACTCCCGTCTTCGTTGAAGATCAAGACTACGGCGGCGAGGATGAGTCGCATGCGGAATATCGTGGTCATCGACGCCCCGTCCAACCTCGGCCTGCGCCCGCCGGCCCCCGGTACCGTGCCCGGCTGTCACAAGCTCGCCGGAGCCCTCCGCGAGAACCGGATCGTGGCCCGGCTCGGCGCGCTGGAGGGCGGAGTCGTGGTCCCGCCCCGCTACGACCTCGGCGACTGGCAGGAGGGCGACGGCGTCTTCAACGCGGCCGCCCTCGCGACGTACACCCGTACCCTCGCCGACCGGATCGAGCACCACGTACGGGCCGGGGACTTCCCTCTGGTCCTGGGCGGCGACTGCTCGATCCAGCTCGGCGCCTCCCTCGCCCTGCGCCGCGTCGGCCGTTACGGCCTCGCCGCCGTCGACGCCTCCCCGGACTTCCGCCATCCCGGCAACTCCGAACGCGTCGGGGCCGCCGGTGGCGAGGAGTTGGCCCTCGCCACCGGCCGTGGCCAGCGGGACCTCACCGACCTGGAGGGGTGCGGCCCCTACCTCCGTGAGGAGGACGTCCGGCTCTTCGGCATCCGCGACGCCTACCACGACGATCCCGAACTGGTGGAGCTGCGCGCCCTGAAGGTCCCCGTCGTCACCGTCGCGGACCTACGGGCCTGGGGACCGGCCGAGCTCGCCGCCGCCACGGTCACCGCCTTCGGGACCCCGGCGCTCGACGGCTTCTGGGTGCACCTGGACGCCGACGTCCTCGACCCCTCCGTGATGCCGGCCGTCGACAGCCCCGACCCCGACGGCCTGCTGCCCGACGAACTGGGGCCCCTGCTGCGGAACTTGGTTCGCTCCGAGCGCTGCGTCGGGCTCAACGTCACGATCTACGACCCCGATCTCGACCCGGACGGCACGGCCGGAGCCCTCCTGACGGATCTCGTCGTCGCCGCCCTCGCCGAAGACTGACGCCGGCGACCGACGCCGGCGACCGATGCCGCAGACGGGCGACCGGACCCCCTGGTCAGTCGGTCGATCGCCGTGTTCCATGGGCGCCATGACGACCGTACGACGTGCCGTACTGACCCTTCCCGCAGCCCCGTTGGGCCCGGACAACCCGCTGCCCGCCCTGCGGATCCTCGACGGGACCCCTACGGTCGACGCGCACACCACCGAGGACCTGCCGCGCGACATGGCCCGGCAGCTCGGGTACGCGCCGCTGCGCACCGTCCTGCCCGTCCCCGTGCGCGACGGCTACGGACGCGAGCGCGTGCCGACCGACCTCGACGCGCTCGTCGTCGAGAACGACCGGGTGCGGGCGACGGTGCTGCCCGGCCTCGGCGGGCGCGTCCACTCCCTGCACCACAAGCCCAGCGGGCGTGAACTCGTCCATCGCAACCCGGTGTTCCAGCCCGCCGCGTTCGCGCTCAACGGCGCCTGGTTCGCCGGTGGCATCGAGTGGAACATCGGCGCCACCGGCCACACCACCCTTTCCTGTTCCCCGGTGCACGCGGCGATCGTCCCGGCGCCCGGCGGCGGCGAGATGCTGCGCCTGTGGGAGTGGGAGCGGCTGCGCGACCTGCCCTTCCAGGTCGACCTGTGGCTGCCGGAGGGCAGCGACTTCCTCCACGTCGGCGCACGGATCCGCAACCCCCACGAGCGGACCGTCCCCGTCTACTGGTGGTCCAACACCGCCGTCCCCGAGGACCGCAGGGTCCTCGCCCCCGCCGACACGGCCTGGTTCCACGGATACGAGCGCGGTCTGCGCCGCGTCCCCGTCCCGGTCGCCGAGGACGCCACGGGGCGGGCCGAGGATCGCACGTACCCGCTGCGCAGCAGCCTGCCCGCCGACTACTTCTACGACGTTCCGGACGCGGGCCGACGTTGGATCGCCGCGCTCGACGAGACCGGCGCGGGGCTGGTCCAGACGTCGACGGACCTGCTGCGCGGTCGCAAGCTCTTCGTCTGGGGCACCGCGCGCGGCGGCCGCCGCTGGCAGGAATGGCTCACCGCCCCCGGCGCGCCCGGGTACGCCGAGATCCAGGCCGGGGCGGCCCGGACCCAGCTGGAGCACCTGAGGCTGGAGGGCGGCGCCGAGTTCAGCTGGCTGGAGACGTACGGACCGCTGGCCGCCACGCCCGGGACCGTGCACGGCGAGGACTGGGCGGCGGCCCGCGCGGAGGTGGAACGGGCCCTGGAGACGGCCCTGCCGCGCGCTGCCGTCGACGCCGCCCACGAGACCTGGCGGGCCGCTGCCGCCGACGCCGAACCGGTCGCCGTTCTCGCGACGGGCTCCGGCTGGGGCGCCCTCGAAGTCCTCGCCCGGGGGCACGAGCTGCCCGGGACGCCGTTCCCCGAGTCGACCCTGGGGGAGGAGCAGAAGCCCTGGCTGGAGCTGCTCCGGACCGGCGTTCTGCCGCCGCTGCCGGAGGGAGCCCCGCCTGGCCCGTCGCTGGTGGCGGACCACTGGCGGGACATGCTGGAGACCGCGCCCGCCGAGCCCCTGACCGAGTACCACCTCGGAGTTGCGCAGTGGCACGCGGGCGACCTCGCGCAGGCGGTGCGGAGCTGGGAGCGCGGACTCCAGCAGGGCGCGGGCGTGCGGTGGCCGCTGCTGTACTGCCTGGCCGTCGCCGACCAGGAAGGCGGGCACCCGGCGCGCTCCGCCGAACGGTTCGCAGAGGCCTTCGAGGCCTTGGGCGCCGAGCCCGCTCCTGTCGTGGCCGCCGCCCTCGGCCGCGAGGCCGTCACCGCCCTCCTCGCGGCCGGATGCGTCGCCCAGGCCCGCGCACTCCTGGACCGGCTGCCGGACGCGGTGCGTGCCCGAGGCGCCTTCCGCTTCCTGGAGGCCCGGCTGCTCCTCGCCGAGGGACGGAAGGCCGAGGCCCGAGCCGTCTTCGACGCGGGCTTCGAGGTGGCGGACCTGCGCGAGGGCGCGGAGGTGATCGGCGAGGTCTGGTCGGCCCTGACCGACGAAACGCTCCCGGACGCCTACGAGTTCCGGATGCGGCCCTAGGCAGTGTCCGACAAATGATCACCTGTTGCTCAAGACGCATCCATGGGCTCGTAGAGCACGTCGGTTCGGAGAATTGTTTTCGTGCCTTCAAGAAGCGGGGCCGAGTCGTGAAGCGTCCGATGCCAGAAGAGGAGCGCATCGCCCGGTTCGGGGCGGTGGGCGCTCAATATTTCCTCCGGCTCGGCGAGCCGGGGCCAGTCCGAGAAGTCGCGTTGCGCAAAGGGGAGGTCGTTCTGCTTGTCGGCGATGAACCGTGTTTCTCCGCCCACTGCCTCGTACGACAGGTAGACGACGACCGTCAGGTGGGTTCGCGTTCCGTCCGGGGCGAAATAGGGCGAATCGTAGTGCGGGACAAGAAATCCGCCGTGTTCGTACGTGATGAATCGCATCCGCGGATTGACGGACGCCGGCTTCCAGCGCCTTCCGTCTGAATCCGTCGGATCGTCCGGTCCTACTTCAAGCGACAGAAACGGCCGCAGCCTGCGGTAGAACTCTGCCGCCAAGACTTCGGAGTCGGCCGTGGCACGGAAGGAGCCGACCGGATCTCCCTCTGCGTAGTTGGCGGCAATGCCGTCCAGGCCCACCGGAACGAAGCGCTGGGCAGCGAGTTCGGCCGTGAACACCTCCACTTCGGACGGAGTGAGGAATTGGCGAATCACCCTGGCATCGACGTGTGGGATCTCCGACTCGGTCGGGGCCCATGAGTCATCGGCGGATATCCCGCTCAGCGTTGCTTCGGAGAGGTCGAAGGGATTTACCGGCCCGAACATGCTCACTTTTCCGTCCTGAGGTCATTGCCGATGCCACCGTGGCCGTGGGGGAGAACAGGGTGCAGCGTGGCGGCGGGTGGAGGGGTGCTGGCGTGGCGCACGAGGTGCTCCTGGCGGGTGGATTTCTCCGGCCGTGCGCGCGGCGACGGCTCGAGGGCCCTGGAGTCAATGGCCGCAGGGAGCGGGGGCCGCTGAGCGGTTATCGTCATGATGACGATATTAGGCGGGGGTGAACCCGCAAAGCAAGCAGGGCGTCCCTGATGGGGCGGCGGAAGGGGGCGGGAGGCGGGGCGGGGGCGGGCTCGCGGGACTGCCGATGCGAGGCGAGCGGCGCCGGGCCCCTTCCTGTCAACTGCGGTTGACGGGAGAGGGGTGTCAACGTAGGTTGACGGTATGACCGATGCAACTGATCTCGCCGCACGGGCGGGGGACCGTGATCCCCGGGTCGGCCTGCGGGCCGTGACCGCCCTGCGGCGGCTCCTCGAACAGCTGGAAGCGGTCCAGGTGCGCAGCGCGCGCGCCCAGGGCTGGTCGTGGCAGGAGATCGCGGCGGAGCTGGGCGTGAGCCGGCAGGCCGTGCACAAGAAGTACGGGAGGCGTTGATGTTCGAGCGATTCACGCGTGGGGCCCGGGCCGTGGTGACCGGGGCGGTCGACCGCGCCCGGCGTCAGGGCGTCCCTGTCGTCACCGAGGAGCATCTGCTGCTCGCACTGCTGGATGCGCGGGCCACCAAGGCGTCCTTCGTGCTGCAGGCCCTGGGCGCGCCGGACCGGCGGGCCTCGCTGGAGGCGGCCCTCGCGGACGCCCGCAGGCGGGGCGGGCTGTCGAAGGCCGACACCGAAGCGCTGGCGGGGCTCGGCATCGACGTGCCGGAGATCGTCGCCCGCGTGGAGGAGGTCCACGGAGCGGGCGCGCTCGGCGACGATCGGGAGGAGAGCGCCCGCCGCTCCGGGCGTCCGTCGTTCAGCCGTGAGGCCAAGAGCGTTCTGGAGCGCTCCCTGCGGATCTGCCTCGGCCGCCGCGAGAAGGCGATCGGCGACGAACACCTGCTGCTGGCCCTGACCGCCCGGCCGGGCGTCGTCGCCGAGGCGCTGGCCGACCACGGCGTCACGTACGAGGCCGTCGAACGGACCCTCGGGCAGGGGGTTTCCACTGCCTGAGGGGCGCTGCGGGAGAAGGGCTCAGGCCCGCCGGTCGACGTACTCGAAGACCGAACCGTCCGGGTGGACCGCGATCAGGTTGCGGCCCACCGGGGTGGGGACCGGGCCGGCCAGGATCTTGGCGCCGGCCTCGGCCAGTGCGGTGAACGCCGCGTCCACATCCTGGACGGAGATGGTCGCGGCGACCTTGCGCAGGACCTCCAGCTCCGACTCCGGTCCGCTCATCAGCAGGAAGCAGCCGACGGCCGCCACCGACACCCCGCCCCGCTCGAAACGCTGGGCGGGGGCGCCGGTGAGCCGCTCGTAGAACGCCACCGCGGGTTCGAGATCGTCGACGCAGACACGGAGAGTGGTCCCCAGAATCACCATGAAAACGAGCCTAGTTGAGGTTCACGGGACGCGGCAGAGGATCTCGCCGTGCGGGACCATGAACCAGCCGTCCTCCCGCCCGCCCCACTCCCGCCACGCCCGCGCGGCCTCGGTCAGCGTCTCCGGGGTGGCGTACCCGCCGTCCACCGCCAGCTTCGCGTAGACCGACTCCGTCGTCCGGTCCGCCCACAGCCCGCTCCACCAGGCCCGCTCGTCAGGCGTCGAGAAGCACCAGGTGGCCGCCGTCGTGGTGACGTCGGTGAACCCCGCCCGCCGCGCCCAGGCGAACAGGCGCCGCCCCGCGTCCGGTTCACCGCCGTTGCCGCGCGCGACCCGCTGGTACAGCTCACGCCAGCGGTCCAGGGCCGGGGAGGCCGGGTACCACGTGAACGCGCCGTAGTCGCTGTCCCGGGCCGCGACCACTCCGCCCGGGCGGCAGACCCGCCGCATCTCACGCAGCGCCCGCACCGGGTCGCCCACGTGCTGCAGCACCTGGTGGGCGTGGACCACGTCGAAGGAATCGTCCGGGAAGTCGAGGTCGTGGACGTCGGCGACCGCGAACTCCACGTTCTTCACGCCGCGTTCGGCGGCGACCGCCCGAGCCTTGTCCAGGACGTCCTCGGCGGCGTCCACCGCGGTCACCCGCCCCGGCGCGACCAGCGCGGCCAGGTCGGCGGTGATCGTGCCCGGGCCACAGCCCACGTCCAGGACGGCCAGGCCGGGCTTCAGCTCCGCCAGCAGATAGGCCGCGGAGTTCGCGGCGGTACGCCAACTGTGTGAGCGCAGCACCGACTCGTGGTGCCCGTGCGTGTAGACGGCGGTCTCGTGCGGCCTGGACTGGTCGGAGGCATGCGTCATGACCGGACTCCCTCTGTATGGGTGGGTACGGCAACGGTACGCCCCGACGCCGAATGATGAGACAGCAATCTCGTTATATGGACCGCCGGTTACGGGCCCTCGGCGGGCATACGGGCCGACGGGCTGGGTACCCGGCGAGGTGGAGGCGGCGTGAGCGGCGTGCACGTGGTGTCGGCCGTCTCGGCCCGGCCGTCGTACGAGCACGTGCCGTCGTACGCGCACGTGGAGAAGGGATCTCGATGCAGTACGAAACGATGTCCTCGCTCGCCCAGCAGCTCCGCGTCGACTCCGTACGCGCGGCCGACGCCGCCGGGTCGGGCCACCCCACCTCCTCCATGTCGGCGGCCGAGATCGGCGCCGTCCTCCTCGCCCGCCACCTCCGCTACGACTTCGACCGCCCCGACCACCCCGGCAACGACCGGCTCGTCCTCTCCAAGGGCCACGCCTCGCCGCTGCTCTACGCCATGTACCGGGCCGCGGGCGTCGTCGGTGAGCGGGAGCTGCTCACCTTCCGCCGCGCGGGCAGCCTCCTCGAAGGCCACCCCACGCCCCGGCTGCCCTGGGTCGACGTCGCCACGGGCTCCCTCGGGCAAGGGCTCCCGGTCGGCGTCGGCATGGCGCTCGCGGGGAAGTTCCTCGACCGCGTCCCGTACCAGGTGTGGGTGGTCTGCGGGGACAGCGAGATGGCCGAGGGGTCGGTCTGGGAAGCCGTCGAGCACGCCGCCTACTGCCACCTCGACAACCTCACCCTGATCGTCGACGTCAACCGGCTCGGCCAGCGCGGACCCACCCGCCACCAGCACGACCTGGGCGCCTACGCGGAGCGTCTGGAGGCCTTCGGCTGGCACACCGTACGGATCGACGGGCATGACGTCGAGGCCGTCGACGCGGCCCTGCGCGAGGCCCGTGCCACCCTCCACCGGCCCACGGCCGTGCTCGCCGCCACCCGCAAGGGCCGCGGCGTGGCCGCCGTCGAGAACCGCGAGGGCATGCACGGCAAGCCCCTCAAGGACGCCGCCGCCGCCATCGACGAGCTCGGCGGCTACCGCGACCTGCGGGTCCAGGTCACCGACCCGCCCGCCGCCCTCGTACCGCGCCCGAAGCGTGGCGGCACGCCGCAGCTTCCCCGCTACGACCGGGGCGAGAAGGTCGCCACCAGGGACGCCTACGGAGCCGCCCTCGCCGCCCTCGGAGCGACGCGCGGCGACGTCGTCGCGCTCGACGGCGAGGTGAGCGACTCGACCCGCACCGAACAGTTCGCGAAGGCCCACCCCGAGCACTACTTCGAGTGCTGGATCGCGGAACAGCAGCTCGTCGGGGCCGCCGTCGGGCTCCAGGCGCGCGGTTACGTCCCGTACGCCTCGACCTTCGCCGCCTTCCTCACCCGCGCCTATGACTTCGTCCGGATGGCGGCCGTCAGCCGGGCCGGGATCAACCTCGTCGGCTCGCACGCCGGCGTCTCGATCGGCCAGGACGGGCCGAGCCAGATGGGCCTGGAGGACCTGGCGATGATGCGGGCCGTGCACGGCTCCACCGTCCTGTACCCGTGCGACGCCCACCAGACGGCGCGGCTCGTCACGGCCATGGCCGACCTGGACGGGGTCCGCTACCTGCGCACCACACGCGGCCCGACACCCGTCCTGTACGGGCCCGAGGAGGAGTTCCCGGTCGGCGGGAGCAAGGTGCTGCGCGACCACGGCGACGACGACCGGGCGACGATCGTCGCCGCCGGGGTGACCGTCCACGAGGCACTGCGGGCCGCCGACCGGCTGGAGAGCGAGGGCCTGCCCGTCCGCGTGATCGACCTGTACTCGGTCAAGCCCATCGACGCCGCCACCCTCGATCAGGCGGCCGGGACGACCGGCTGTGTCCTGACCGTGGAGGACCACCGTCCGGAGGGCGGGATCGGCGACGCGGTCGCCGAGGCGTACGCCAACGGACACGGCGGGGTGCCCCGCCTCGCCCGGCTCGCCGTCCGCTCCATGCCGTCGTCCGCGACCCCCGAGGAACAGCTCCATGAGGCGGGCATCGACGCCGACGCGATCGTCTCGGCGGTCGAACTGATGCTGGAACGGGTCCTGGTCCGCTGAGCGGAGGACAACCTGCCGGGACGACGGCCTCGCCGGGCTGCGGCCCGCCGCCCCGCACCCTCTCACCCGGACGGCCCTGAGCCGCCGAGGCCCGAGCGGCGGCCGGTGCCGCCGAAGGCCTCGCCCTCGAACCCCCTGCCGGCGTGTGCGGCCCGCACTCGCCGGAGCGGCGAAGGCCCGCCAACCTTCGTATAAAGGGCACGGAGGCGCCGTACGGGGCGGCGGCCGGTGTTCGGGAGGTGCTGAGGATGCGGCGGACGGCCCCGGAAGGGCGCGGACCGGTGAGCTACGGACCACCCGCCCCGGAGCCCGGCCTGCCGGTGCTGCCCGGACTCGCCGCGATCTTCGCCGCCGCCGCGAGCCGCAGCTCCGTCGAACCGCCCGGCGGCGGGCCCGTGCTCCGCGAGTCCGCCGGCGGCTACTGGTGGCGGCGCGGCCTGCGCACCCACGCCGAGGACGTGGTCGCCGCGCCCGGAGCCCGGCCCCTGATGCTCGCGCTCATCGCCGCCCACGGCGGCGATGTCCTGCTGCCCCGGCCCTGCCCGGCCTGGTGGACCCCGCAGGCCAGGCTCCTCGGCCGCCCCGCCTACCACGTGCCCACCCCCGCCGAGTGCGGCGGCGTGCCCGACCCGTACGCCCTGCTCGAAACCGTCCGCCGGGTCCGCGCCGAGGGCGGCCGGCCCGGGCTGCTGCTGCTCTCCGTCGCGGACGACCCCACCGCCACCGTCGCCCCGCCCGAACTGGTGCGCGAGGCGTGTGAGGCGGCCGTCGCCGAGGGGCTGCACATCATCAGCGACGAGACCTGGCGCGACACCCTGCACCGGCGCGACGACACCGTGCTGCTGAGCCCCGCCGAGATGTGCCCCGACGACGTCACCGTCCTGTACGACCTGGCAGGCGCCCTCGCCCCGCCGGCCTGGCCCTGCGCCGTGGCCCGCTTCCCGCCCACCGCGCCGGACCGGGCCGACCGCTACACCGATCCGCGCGCCCGCACCCTCGACGTCCTCGCCGCACTCGGCGCCTTCGTCGCGGGGCCCGTCGCCCCCGCCGCCGCGCACGCCCTCGACGAACCGGAGGACGTCACCGTGCGGGCCGCCCTCGCCGCCACCCTGCACGGGCGCGTGGCCGCCGCCGTCCATCACGCGGTCCTCGCCGCGGGCGCCCTCGCCCGGCCGCCCCAGGCGGGCCGGCACCTCTACGCCGACCTCGGACCGCTGCGGGCCGGACTGGCCGCCCGGGGCGTCACCGACTCGATGGAGCTGGAGAACCACCTCGCCCGGCGGCTCGGCACGCCCGCCCCCGGCGGCCACCGCTTCGGCGACGAACTCGGCGCCCTGCGCGTGCGGTTCGACATCGGCGCCTTCCTGGGAACCGACGAGGAGGAACAGATGGAGTCGCTCACCTCCCCGAACCCGGTGGAATTGCCGCATGTGGCCCGTGCGTTGAGCGCGTTCGCAGACGCTCTGGAGGAACTCCGATGACCGCCGGGGCACTTAGGCCGGACGAAGACCGACGCGTGAGCCCGCGGGCCCGCCCGGAGATCCGCCGGGGCAGCCGCCCGCACGGACGCACGCCATCGAGACCGTCCCGACGAACCGCGTAGAATCGGAGCCCGCAGATGACGGAACAGACGGCACGGCCGACGCAGGCCCCGCAGTCCGTGCGCGACGGCCGGACCGCCCCCGCCCCGTCCCCCGTCCTCCAGCCCCTCGGCCGGATCAGGACCGACTGGCCCCGCTCGTTCGCCGACCGCCTCACCGCCCCGCTCCCCGGCGTCCGCGCCATGGCCCGGCTCGCCCGCGAGGGCGCCGTCCGCCCCGGAGCCGAGGGCCTGCGCGACATCCCGCTGCTGCCCTTCGCCCCCGGCCCGCTGCCCGAGGCCGGGCCCGACACCCTCGCCGTCACCTGGGCCGGCCACGCCAGCTGGGTCGTCCGCATCGGCGGGCTCACCGTCCTCACCGACCCCGTCTGGTCCCGCCGCATCTTCGGCACCCCCGCCCGGATCACGCCCGTCGGGGTCCGCTGGGAGGACCTGCCACCGGTGGACGCCGTCGTCATCAGTCACAACCACTTCGACCACCTCGACGCCCCCACTCTCAGGCGGCTGCCCCGGGACACGCCGGTCTTCGCCCCCGCCGGCCTCGGGCGCTGGTTCACCCGCCGCGGGTTCAGTCGTGTGACCGAGCTCGACTGGTGGGAGGCGGCCGAACTCGACGGCGTACGCTTCGAGTTCGTCCCGGCGCACCACTGGTCCAAGCGGACCCTCCTCGACACCTGCCGCTCACTGTGGGGCGGCTGGGTCCTCACCGACCGAGCCGACCGAGCCGCACGCGCCGACCGGGCCGACCGAGCCGGCCGAGCGGATCGAGCCGACGGAACGGATAGCGCACCCCTCGCCGACCGAACCGGCGAAACCGACCGTCCCGGGCGCCAGGTGTACTTCGCCGGTGACACCGGCTACGGCCACTGGTTCGCAGAGATCGGCGCCCGCCACCCCGGGATCGACCTCGCCCTGCTCCCGATCGGCGCCTACAACCCCCGCTGGTGGCTCAGCGACGTCCACACCGACCCCGAGGAGGCGGTCCGCGCCTTCCAGGACCTCGGCGCGCGCCGGATGGCCCCCATGCACTGGGCGACGTTCGTGCTCTCCTCCGAGCCGGTCCTCGAACCCCTCACCCGGGTCAGAGCCGCCTGGGCGCGCGCCGGACTGCCCCGGGAAGACCTCTGGGACCTTCCGGTCGGTGCCTCACGCGTGCTCGCCCCCTGACGGGCTGCCCGCCCCCGGCTTTCCGCGGTCCGTTCCGCGGACCCGCCGCCACAGCGCCGGGGCCAGGCTGATCAGGACCGTCAGACCCACCGCCGCCACCACGCCCTGCCACGGCTCCGGGAAGAGCGAGCCGCCCAGGATCCCGATCAGCTGGTACGTCGCCGCCCAGGCCAGGCACGCCGGCACGTCCCCGCGTACGAACCGTCGCAGCGGCACCTGCGTGAGGAGGCACGCCAGCATCACCGGAATCCGCCCGGCCGGCACCAGGCGCGACAGGACGAGCACCGACACCTGGTGGGTGGCGAGCTTCTCCTGCGCCTGCGCGAGCCGGTCCGGGGCGGCGCGGCCCTGCAGCACGGCCAGCCAACGCGAGCCGTTCTTCGAACGGACCCCGCGCTTCCCCAGCCAGTAGAGCGCGACGTCCCCCAGCAGCGCCGCGAAGGCGGACACCAGGAAGACGAAGAGCAGCGCGAGCGGGGCTGTCTGGTGGAAGGCGACCACGGCCGCCGAGCTGACGATCGCCCCGGTCGGTACCACCGGCACCAGCGAGCCGAGCGCGACGAGCAGGAAGAGCGAGGGATAGCCGACCGCCTGCTGGGTCGACTCCGGCGGCAGGTCGCCGACCGCCTCCATCAGGTCATGGATCACCGGGCGACCTCGGGCCGCACCCGCCCGCCGTGACCGAGCAGGTGCACCGCCACCTTCGGCGCGAGCAGCGCGGCCTGCCGGACGAACTCCTCACCCGGCGCGTGGAACTCGTGCGGCCGCACCGCGTCCATCCCGATCGGCCAGTACGTGCCGAAGTGCACCGGCACCGCCGCCGCGGGGGAGAGCGCCGCCAGTGCCTGGGCCGCCCGGCCGGCGTTCAGATGGCCGTGCCCCAGATACGGCCCCCAGCCCCCCACCGGAAGCAGCGCCACGTCCACCGGGCCGACCGCCTCCGCCATCCCGTCGAAGAGCCCGGTGTCACCGGCGAAGTACGTCCGCGCCTCGCCCTCGACGACGTACCCGAGCGCGGGGGAGCGGTGCGGCCCCACCGGCAGCCTTCGCCCGTCGTGCAGCGCCGGGACGGCCCGTACCGTCACGCCCTCCACCGTCACCGTGTCGCCCGGGCCCACCTCGGCCAGCCGCAGCCCCCGCCGCCCGTCGAGCCTGCGCAGCCCCGGTACGGCTCCGGGCGCGCCCCGCGGCACCACCAGCAGGGTGCCGGGCGCCAGCCGGGCCAGTGAGGGCAGGTGCAGATGGTCGGCGTGCAGATGGGAGACGAGCACCACCTCGGCGCGCGCGGCCTCGGGCGGCGGCGGTGCCCCGCGCCGCCGGCGCAGATGCGCCAGCCTGCGGGCGAAGAGCGGATCGGTGAGGAACCGGACCCCGGAGTCCTCGACCGTGCAGGTGGCATGACCCCACCAGGTGACCTCCACGGGCCCACCACCCTTCCGCCCGGTCGTTCCCACGCGCCAGTCACGAGGGTAATTGTCCGCAGCGAGCGACGCGGGGCGTCTACGGTGGGCTGCGGGGGTAGCCATCCGTCGGCAAGGGGATGGGAGTCGCGGTGAGCACGATGGGGACGACCTGCAATTCGGCGCAGTGTCCGCGCTGCGGGGGCGTCCTGGCCGTCACCCAGGACGGCTGGAAGATCTGCCACACCTGCGGCTACTCCTCGCCGCCATGAGGCCCGCGGCCAAGGTCCGGACCCGCCGCCATCAGGGCCGGACCCGCCGCCCGGACGGGTCTCCTCGGGTGCTCCGGCACGGAGTAGGGTCGGCCCATGGACGACGTTCGGGTGGCGGCGATCGCCAGCCTCACCCCGCTCGAGGAACTCGACAGCGACCCCTTCCTGGTCGACACGCGCAGCCAGCACGCCATGTGCGCGAGCTGGGCCCTGGACAAGGGCTACGTCGTGACCAGACAACTGCTCTTCTACGGGATCCGGCCCGACCACGACGCTCTGTGGGTGGACGTGGAAGCCGGGCACGTCGACCTCTTCGTCGCCCCCAACGAACGCGTCCTCGCACGGGCGTTGACCGATGTGTCCGGCTTCCTCGCCGAGTGCGAGCGGCGCGGCGTCCGGCTGGAGACGGCGGATCTCGACGAGCCGTCCTACGACTCCGCGCGCAAGGCCGACGTCCACCGCAGGCTCTCCATGCCCACCGCCGGCTACGACGGTTGCTGACGCGGGCCGGTCACCGCGAACCGTCCGGCCCGCCACCTCGTGGGTGATGTGCCACGCTTGAGGCAGGTAACGGGCGAAAGGTGAACCAGGCGTGGGTGACGGGCGATGGCGTACCACCCCCGGGCGAACACGTGACCCCGGGCGATCACGTACCGCCGGCCGCTGGCGGACCGCGGGCAGCTCCCTGGCGCGGGTGATCGTGGTCTGGGCGGTGTCCACCCTGACCATGCTCGCCCTGGCCGGACTGCTGCCGGACTTCCAACTCCAGTCCCCCGACGGCGACAGCATCACCCGCACCGCTCTGACCGCCGTGTGGGGAGCAGGCGCCTTCGGCCTCCTGACCGCGCTCGTCTGGCCCGTCGTCGTCCGCGCGCTGCTGCTCGTACCGGCCCTGGTTCTCGGCCTGTTGGTGTTCTTCCTCAACGGTTCGCTGCTGCTCGTCGCACTGTGGCTGGTTCCCGACGGGCGGGGAGTCGCCGACCCGGAGACGGCCGTCGTGGTCGCCGCCGTCATGTCGGCCGTCGCCTCGGCCACCTCCACCGCCCTCGCGGTCCGCGACGACGATGCCTACCGCCGCCGCCTCTACCGGCTGGCGGACCGCAAGCGGCCCCGGGCCGTGTCCGGGGGGCCCGCCGCGCCGCCAGGCGTGGGGGGAGGCCCGCAGGCCACGCCCGGGACGCTGTTCCTGCAACTCGACGGCGTCGGCCACCGGGTGCTCCGCGACGCGATCGCCGACGGGCTGATGCCGACCGTCGCCGAGTGGCTCGACACCAGCCACCGGCTCACTCCCTGGCGCACCGACTGGTCCAGCCAGACCGGCGCCAGTCAGCTCGGCATCCTGCACGGCTCCAACGAGGACGTGCCCGCCTTCCGCTGGTACGAGAAGGACACCGGCAGGCTGATGGTCTCCAACCGGCCCGCGAGCGCCGTCGAGCTGCAGCGGCGGGCCATCGCCCGCACCGGCGACGGCGGTCTGCTCACCGTCGACGGCGCCTCGCGCGGCAACCTGTTCAGCGGCGGCGCGGACCAGCTCGCGCTGGTCCTGTCGATGGCCGCGCGCCGGGGCCGCAGCAACCGCTCCCGCGCCGGGTACTTCGCGTACTTCTCCGACCCCGCCAACGCCGTCCGTACGGCGGGCTCGTTCGTCGCCGAGGCCGTCCGCGAAGTGGCCCAGTCGATCCGGGCGCGCCTGCGCAAGGAGACGCCGAGGGTCTCGCGGGGCGGCACCTACCCCTTCGTACGGGCCTTCGCGACCGTCGTCGAGCGGGACGTGGTCGTGGCGGCGGTGATCGGTGACCTGCTGGCCGGGCGGACCGCCGTGTACGCCGATCTCGTCGCGTACGACGAGGTGGCCCACCACTCGGGGCCGCACGGCCACGACACCGACCGGGTGCTCGCCCGGCTCGACCGGTCGATCGCGCTGATCGCCAAGGTCGCCGAGCACGCGCCCCGCCCGTACCGGATCGTGCTCCTCTCCGACCACGGCCAGAGCCCCGGCGCGACCTTCGAGGGCGCCTACGGGCTGACCCTGCGGGATCTCGTCCGGGCCGGCTGCGGGCTGCCCGTGCCGCGCAGGGTCCGGCGGACCCGCTGGGGGTCCCCCCAGACGGAGTCCGGGGCAGGCTCGGAGGCCCGCGACGCGGCCCGGGACGCGCTACGCAGCGCGCTGCACCGGCCGGTGGACGAGGACGAGGACGGGATGCAGGCCGGCGAGGAGGCCCGGGACAGGGCCGAACCCGTCGTCCTCGCCTCGGGGAACCTGGGGCTGATCTCCTTCCCCGGAGTGCCGCACCGGATGACCCGCGAGGAGATCGACCGCCGTCACCCGGCCCTGCTGCGCACCCTCGCCAACCACCCGGGGATCGGCTTCCTGCTGGTGGCGAGCGCCGAACACGGCTCGGTCGTGCTGGGGCGCGACGGGGCGGAGGTGCCGGTCGCCGCGCTCGCCGACGACGGTCCGCTCGCGGTCTTCGGGCCGGGCGCGGCGGACGCGGTCCGGCGCACGGACGGCTTTCCGCACGTCGCCGACATCATGGTCAACTCGATGTACGACCCGGCGACCGGGACCGTCCACGCCTTCGAGGAGCAGATCGGCTCGCACGGCGGCCTCGGCGGCGAGCAGGCGCATCCGTTCCTGCTGTGGCCCGTGGACCTCTCGGAGCCGGTCCCGGAAGGGGCCGAGTTGGTGGGCGCGGAGCAGGTGCACCAGGTGCTCCGCCGCTGGCTGTGGGAGAGCACGGGCCCGCAGGTGCCGCTGGAGATTTCCCCGCCCATGGGCGATGCGGAAGCGTTTCTTCCGGTTGACGGGCCGGTGGTACCGGAGAAAAGGAGCTGATTTGGCGGGGCGTCTCACCTCCCGGACCATGTTCGGGTTTGCACGACGAGAGGCGCACCACCCCCCATGAGCACGGCCACACCCGACCAGTCCGCGTCCGCAGCCGAGACCAGGCACGCCCGGCGGTTCGGACTCCCGATCGCCACCGCCCTGGTCATGGGCAACATCATCGGCGGCGGAATCTTTCTGCTCCCCGCCTCCGTCGCCCCGTTCGGCACGATCAGTCTCGTCGCCTTCGGCATCCTCACGCTCGGCGCGATCGCCCTCGCCCTCGTCTTCGGCCGGCTCGCCCACCGCCACCCGCGGACCGGCGGCCCGTACGTCTACGCCCGCGCCGCCTTCGGCGACTTCGCCGGCTTCCTCGCCGCCTGGTCGTACTGGATCACCGCCTGGGTCTCCAACGCGGCGCTCGCCGTGGCGGCCGTCGGCTACCTCGACGTCCTGATCCCGGTCCACGAGTCCAAGGCCGCCACCATCGCCGCCGCGCTGACGCTCCAGTGGCTGCCGGCGCTCGCCAACCTCGCCGGCACCCGCTACGTCGGCGCGGTGCAGCTGGTCGCGACCGTCCTCAAGTTCGTCCCGCTGCTCCTGGTCGCCGTCGGCGGCCTCTTCTTCTTCGACAGCGCCAACCTCGGCCCGTTCCAGGCAGGCGGCGACGGCGCGCTCGGCGCGGTCTCCGCCTCCGCCGCGATCCTGCTCTTCAGCTACCTGGGCGTCGAGTCGGCGGCCGTCAGCGCCGGCGAGGTCCGCGACCCCCGGCGCAACGTCGGCCGCGCGACCGTCCTCGGCACCCTGGGCGCCGCGACCCTCTACCTCCTCGGCACGGTCGCCGTCTTCGGTACGGTCGCCCACGACCGGCTCGTCGACTCCACCGCCCCCTTCTCGGACGCCGTGAACGTCATGTTCGGCGGCTCCTGGGGCGGCACCGCGATCGCCTGCATGGCCCTGGTCTCCATGCTCGGCGCGCTCAACGGCTGGACGCTGCTGAGCGCCCAGACCCCGTACGCCGCCGCCCGTGACGGGCTCTTCCCGCAGGTCTTCGCCCGCAAGCGGCGCGGTGTCCCGACGGTCGGTGTCCTCGTGACCGTCGTCCTCGCCTCGCTCCTGACGGTCTACAACTACACGGTCGGCACCGAGGGCGTCTTCGAGATCCTCGTCCTCGTCACCACCTTCACCGCCACCGTGCCGTATCTGCTGTCCACCGCCGCGCAGATCTACTTCCTGCTCTCGGGCCGCTCCGAGCGCGTCGACCGCGCCCGGCTGGTCCGCGACGGTGTGCTGGCCGCCGCCGCGTTCGGCTTCTCCATGTGGCTGGTGGCCGGCTCCGGATACGCGGCCGTCTACCAGGGCGTGCTGTTCCTCTTCGCGGGTGTGCTCGCCTACGCCTGGATGTCGGCCCGCAAGGCACGGCGGGCGGAGGCCGCGGAACGGGCGGCCGCGGAACGGACGACCGCAGCGCCCGAGGTGCCCGCCGCGACCACGACCGACGGCGCGGCCGAGCGCGTGAATTCGGGCGTGCCGGCGTAGGCCGCCCGGGCGGATCCGCCGCCCTTCCCGGCACGTCGGGCCTGCCCCGGGGCAGTACGCATCTCCATGAGGCCCGGCACCACGCCCCACCCCGCGCCCGCCGCTCCGGCGGGCGCGGCGCGGCGTGCCGTGCTCGTCCTGGCGCTGGTGCTCGCCGCCCTGTTCGGTGCGGGCGCCGGTGCCGTCGGCCCTGCATCCGCCGAGGCCAGGCCCCCGGCCACGAGCCAGCCGGCGGACCCCGGCAGCGAGACGCAGGAGCTCACCGAGACCGCGGCCACGCCTCCAGGGCGGCTCCGCTCCCGGCGCCGGGGCGTCCGCCCCCGCGACCCGCGCCGTGACCCGGCCTGGGGCCCGGCCGTCGCCGCCCACCCCGGATCCGTACCCGCTCCCCGTCCGCACGGCGACGCCCGGCGGTATGTGGTGATGCGCTGCTGAGAGGCCGGTACCTCTCCGCGCACCTCACCCCCCACCGCAAGGAGCTCCGCCATGCCCGTCGACCCCTTCGCCGTCCTGCGCGCCCTGCTGCGCGCCGAGGCCGCACGCGCCGAACGTGGCGCCCCCGCCGAACCGGAACGTCCCTCGGCCCGAGCGCCCGAGCCGGCCGCCGGCGGGGCCCGGAAGGAACGCCCCGCCCGCTAGGAGACCGCCGGCGGGCCGGTTGCGCGGCGGTGCCCGGGTGGGCGAGGCTGAGCCGATGACCTCGACCGACCGGCACCCCACCACCGATCGGTCCGCCGGCCACGCCGACCGTCACCAAGCGCTCGCCGAACGCCTCAAGGGGCTCGCCGGCCCTCTCGACGGCCTCGTCGGTCCCCTCGGGCGGCTCGGCGAGCGGCTCCTGGTCTTCGTCCGCCGGCCCTACTGGGACCGCCCCGACCCCTCGTACCTGATCCGTCGTTGGCCCGACCTGACCGCGCTCTGCGCCGCCACGCTCTTCTTCTGGGCCTCCCTCACCCCCTCGCTCGTCCCGCGCCCCTGGTACCTCCAGGGCGTCGTCGGCGGCATCACGGCCGGCATCGGGTACGCCCTCGGCTCCTCGGCCGCCTGGCTGTTCCGGGCGCTCGTGTCCCGGCGGCCCCGCGAGCGCGTGCGGGCCCGGTGCTGGCAGGCGTACGGGTTGATCGCCCCGGTCCTGTCGGTCTGGCTGATCTCCGAGAGCGCCCGGATGCAGCGTCAGCTCCGGGTCCTGCAGGGCCTGCCACCCGGCCTCACCTGGCACACGCCGATGATCGCGCTGATGGCGATCGCACTGCTGCTCGCGCTCCTCCTCGTCGCCCGGACGGTACGACTCGGCTCGGCCAAGCTGATCCGGCTGCTCGGCCGGCTCCTGCCCCGGCCGGTCGCCTTCGCCGTCGGGGCGCTGCTCTCCACCCTCGCCGTCCTCGTCGGCGTGCGGGACGTGGTCTTCGACCGGGGGATCGTCGACATCGCCGACCGGATCGCCGAGGCGACCAACGGCGGTACGAAGGACGGCATCCACCAGCCCGTCTCGGGTCATGTCTCCGGTGGCCCCGGCTCCCTCATCCCCTGGCAGGACCTCGGCTTCCAGGGCCGCAACTTCACCGGCTCCGTCCCCACCCGGGCCCGCATCACCGCCGTGAGCGGCGGCGACGCCCTGGACCCCGTCCGCGTCTACATACCGTCGGCGCTGCCCGCCGCGTTCACGGACGAGCGCCCCTTCGCGGCCCAGGCCCGGCTCGCCGTCCGCGAACTGGAGCGCACCGGCGCCTTCGACCGGCAGGTGCTCGTCGTCGCCGGGACCACCGGCACGGGCTGGGTCAACCCGAACGTGGCCGAGCCGCTGGAGTTCATGTACGGCGGCGACACCGCGATCGTCGCCGTCCAGTACTCGTACCTGCCGAGCTGGGTCTCCTTCCTCGTCGACAAGGAGAAGGCCGGCCAGGCCACCCGGGCGCTCGTCCAGGCAGTACGGGCCCGGATCGACGCGCTCCCCGCCGAGCGGCGGCCCCGGTTCCTCGTCACCGGCGAGAGCCTGGGGGCCTACGCCGTGGAGGCCTCCTTCGACGGCCCCGACGACCTGCTCGCCCGCACCGACGGGGCCCTGCTGCTCGGCACTCCGAACTTCTCCCCGACGTCCCAGGAGATCCGCCGCGAACGCGACCCCGGCAGCCCGGTCTGGCGGCCGCAGTACGAGGGCGGCGCGCGGGTGCGCTTCGCCCAGTTCCCGGCGGCCGACCTCGCCCGGCCCCCGGCCCGCTGGCAGTTCCCGCGCGCGGTCTATCTGCAGAACGCCTCCGACCCGGTGGTCTGGTGGTCGCCGGACCTCCTCCTGGAGCGCCCCGCATGGCTGGCGGACCCGCTCGGCCCGGACATCACCCCCGAGATCGACTGGTTCCCCTTCGTCGCCTTCTGGCAGACCTCGATCGACATGGCCGTCTCGTACGGAGTGCAGGCGCCGCACGGCCACCGCTACGGGGCCGGCGCCGTGGACGGCTGGGCGGCCGTGGCCCCGCCGGAGGGCTGGACGGCCGCCGACACGACCCGGCTGCGCGCCTACATCCAGCATCGCGCCGCCGCGTACTGACGCGTCGGACGTGGAGTGCCGGGCCAAATGCCCCCGAACGAAGGGGCGTTCAGGACGCCGGGACGTGCTGTGTGCCGACGCCCCGGCCGTGCAGGGTGACGAGCACGGTCAGACCGGCGGCGAGGACGACCAGCGACACCAGGGCCGGGACGAGGCCGACGAGCGCGCCGGACGCGAGCGCGCACACCCCGCCCACGGCGAGGACGGTCGGGCGGCGGCCCGAGGAGCGCAGCACGATCGCGGCGCCGCCGAGCAGGAAGACCCCGACCCCGCCGGTCAGCGACCAGGCCACGACGCCGTGCAGCGGCTCGGCGAGGCCGTAGTGCCCGGTGTCGGCGACCTGTTGCAGGACCTTCTTCATGCCGAGCGCGCACAGTACGACACCCGCGACGAGCGGCAGGTGCAGGAAGGTGTAGACGTCCCGGGCGAACCGGGTCCGCTCGTCGCCCTCCAGCGCGGCGAGCCGGTGCTCCGCTCCTTCCGCGAGCCGCCGGAAGTACAGCGCCCACAAGGCGGCCGACAGCAGCAGACCGGCGGCCGCCGCACCGAGGACGGCGACCGTGACGGGGAAGTCGGCCACCCCCACGCCCATCGCCACGATGGACTCGCCGAGCGCGATGATGACGATCAGCCCGTGCCGCTCGGAGAAGTGCCCGGGGGAGTTGACCCGCCAGCCGGAGGCGCCCGTCACGTAGATGCCGCCGTAGTCGATGACCACCGCCCCCAGCCACAGCAGGAGTTGGACCTTGCCGGTGTAGGCGGAGCCGATCAGCAGCAGCACCATCGGCGGCGCCACCGACAGCAGCGCCGTGCGCCGCAGGGTGGCCCGCAGGGCGGCGTCGTCCGGGCTGGAGAGCCGGTACGAGATCAGATGGAGCGTGCGCACGGCGCCGTAGCAGAGCACGAAGAGCAGCGGGGCCGAGAGCCCGCCGGGCAGGTCCGCGAACACCTCGGGCACCACGAGCGACACGATGAAGACGACCGCCATCACGGTGACGAGCACCGCGAACAGCGCGCCGGAGTCGGCCCGTACGACATTGCCCAGCCAGGCGAAGCAGCACCAGCACCACCACAGCAGCGCGAGCACGATCATCGCGCCGACCACCCGCACCGGCGACGGATCGGCCGCCATCAGAGCGGTCACCTGCGTGATCGCGTACACGAACACCAGGTCGAAGAAGAGTTCGGCGGGGGTGACCCGGTGTTCGTCCCCCGCCGCCACCATCCGCGCCCGGTCCCTGCGCCACGCCATGTGCGTCTCCCCGCGTCCCGGCGGCCCCCGCCGCCACGGCGCGAACAATACCCACGCGCGCGCCGGTTCCGCCCGCGGCGCCGGTCACCCGCCCCGATGGACGGTGCCGGTCACCCGCCCGGCCGGAACACCCGCAGGTCGCGTACCTCGAAGGACATCTCGTGCGTCTCCGGGTCCGGCGCGGGGTGGTAACGGCCCGCGCAGACCGAGAGGTTGACGACCAGGTAGGCGTGCCAGGACGGGCCGACCCCGCGTCCGTCGGCGAAGACCTGCTCGTCGTCCAGCCACCACACCACCGACCGCGCCCCGAACTCGGTCCGCAGACGTATCCAGCCGCCGGGCCGCACCGAGGCGGAGCGGTGGTAGCGGTGCGCGCCGCGCACGCGGTTCGACAGTTCGAGCAGGTCGGGGTTGTCGGGGTGGTACTCGAAGACGTCGACCTCCTGCCCGCCGTCGCGCCAGGTCCAGATCGCGGGCCAGGCGCCGGTCTCCTCGGGAAGCCGCACCCGCGCCTCCAGCACGTCCCCGGCGCGCACCTCGAACCCCTCCGGACTGCCCTCGGTCGTCAGCAGCCCGGAGTCCCACAGCCCGTCGCGCCGACGGGTCGCGCGGAAGACCCCGGAACGGCTGTAGGAGGGGTCCTCCACCAGGTGGTCCAGCTTGTTGTCACCGGGGTTGACCGGTCCGCCGTCCGGATACGCCCAGGAGCGGCCGGCGGTCCACTGCTCCGGTGAGGTGAAGTCGGCGGTGAAGACCGGCGCGGCGGCCGGAGGCGGGGGAGGTGGGGGAGGCATGGGCGGGCTCCTCGGTGGGACGGATCGTGCCACCTGGTTCCTGCCCGTGAGGGCCTCCGACATGCGGAGACCCTCACTCCTTGTCGTCAAATCGTCACGATGTGTAGGACTGGTCGTCCTGGGGAACGTCCCGCGCAACCATCGGCGGCGTCCCGGGCGCCGGGGCGGTGACGACACGCGGGAGCGCGCCGGGGTGGTCGCGGGCGAGCCAGCGGACGAGCTCCTCCCGTACGGCGCAGCGCGTGGTCCAGATGTCGTCGGCGTCCTTCGCGGTCACCAGCGCGCGGACCGTTATCCCGGTCGGCGAGGTGTCCGTGACGGCCAGGTCCCAGCCCCGGCGGTCCCAGGTGGGGCACGTCTCGAGGAACTCCCGCAGATGCGCGCGCATCGACGCGACGGGCGTCGAATGGTCGCAGTGGACGAAGACCGTGCCGGTCATCTCCGCACCGCCGCGCGACCAGTTCTCGAACGGACGGGAGGTGAAGTACGAGACGGGGAGCGTGACCCGGCGCTCGTCCCAGGTCCGCACGGTGAGGAAGGTCAGCGTCACCTCCTCCACGAGTCCCCACTCGCCGTCGACGACGACCGTGTCGCCGATGCGCACCATGTCGCCGAACGCGATCTGGAATCCGGCGAAGAGGTTCCCGAGCGTGGACTGCGCCGCGACACCGGCCACGATGCCGATGATCCCGGCCGAGGCGAGCAGCGACGTGCCGAGCGTGCGGAAGGAGGGGAATGTGACCAGGGCCACGGCCGCGGCGATCACGCCGACGGCGACGGCCACCCCGCGCATGATCAGCGTGACCTGGGTACGGACCCGGCGCACCCGGGCCAGGTCGCGGGACCGGCCGGCGTACCGCGCGTACGACGACTCGACGACGGCCGACGCGACCCGTACGGCCAGCCAGGCGCCGCCTCCGATCAGGCACAGCAGCAGGACATGACTGACGCCCGCCCGGTGTTCGCGCAACGGCCCCCACTCCGAGGCTCGCTGGGTCCACCCCAGCAGGGCGGTCAGCAGGACGACGTACAGCGGTGTACGGCAGCGGCGCAGGAGCCCCCAGAGCGGGGTCTCGGGATGGCGGGCGTCCGCCTTCCGCAGGAACACGTCGGCCGCGCGGCCGACGGCGAAGGTCATGAGCGCCGAACCGCCGAGCACGAGCGCCAGACGAAGAAGGCTCTCCATGGCTCCCCAGTCGATGAGTCGTGGACGTCTACAGGATCGTCCTTCGCCTCACCAGCGAACTGCCCGTCAAACCCCCTGGCGCGGCCCTGCTCGATCATCGCGGCCGGGCGGGCAGCGGATTACCTCGCACGTAATCGACCCGCGCCGGGCGCGGCGGCATCGTGGTGTCCACCGAAGCTCGGCCGGCGCACTCCGGCCGAGCTTCGGGACCACCACCAGCAAAGACGTCACCGATGGAGGCTGATCCGCCATGTCCCAGGCCCTGCTCGCCGGACTCTCCCGCACCACTCGGCCGCAGTCCATGGTGCGCCGGTTCCTCGCGCTCGACGCCGTCGTCACCGGAGCCAACGCGCTCGCCTATGTCGCCGCCTCCCGACCGCTCGGCGAGCTGTTCGGCGTCGATCCGGCCCTGCTCCTCGAACTCGGCATCGCCCTCGCCGCGTACGCCGCCGGTGTCGCCCTGGTGGCGAGCCGCGCCGAGCCGCCGGTCCTCGGTGTGAAGCTCGTCGTCGACATCAACCTCCTGTGGACCGCGCTCAGCGTCGTCGCGCTCTTCGGCTGGCTGCAGCCCACCACCGCCGGTGTGCTGTGGACGCTCGTCCAGGCCGCGACCGTCGCCGGCTTCGCCGGCCTGCAGTGGTCCGCCCTCAGGGCGGCCGCTACGCGCTGAGGAGGCGCAGATAGGAGACCGTCTCCGGGTCGGCCGGGAGCAGCGTCTCGATGGCCAGCTCGGCGACGGTCACGTCCATCGGGGTGTTGAACGTCGAGATCGACGACACGAACGACAACACCCGGCCGTCGTGCTCGATCCGCAGGGGCAGTGCGAAGTACGGGTACGGCTCCGGGTCCTCCTGGTCGTCCGGATCGGCGGTGCCCTCGGGCAGCGGGTACGCCGCCACCTCCTCGTACAGTTCACGCAGGGGCTGCGAGCGGGACAGGGCGATCTGCCGCTCCATCTGGGCCAGCAGATGCCCCCGCCACTCCCGCAGGTTGCGGATCCGGGGCGCGAGGCCCTCCGGGTGCAGCGTGATGCGCATCGCGTTCAGCGGCGGGGTGAGCAGGTGCTCCGGCAGCCCGGCGAGCAGGATCCCGATGCTGTCGTTCGCCGCCACCACCGTGTACGCGCCGTCCACGACGAGCGCCGGATACGGGTCGTACCCGCGCAGCAACTGCTCGATGCCCGCGCGGAGCGTGTCCAGGCGCGGGTCGTCGAGCGTCGACTCGCGGTACCGGGGCGCGTAACCGGCGGCGAGCAGCAGCGCGTTCCGGTCCCGTACGGGCACGTCCAGGTGCTCGGCGAGACGCAGGATCATCTGCTCGCTCGGCCGGGAGCGGCCCGTCTCGATGAAGGAGATGTGCCGGGCGGAGGAATCGGCCCGCAGTGCCAGCTCCAGCTGGCTCAGCCGCCGCTGCTCGCGCCAGCCGCGCAGCAGCGGCCCCACCCCGGAGTCCGTCGCGACAGAAGTCATGCTCCGACGCTATCCCAGGTGTCGGCCCGGGTATCGAGTCCCCGGGACCGTATCGTCACCGTGGGCAACCCCGACCGGAGGGAGTACGGACATGGCCACAGAGCCGCTGTCGCAGAAGGAGATCGAGGACCGGCTGCGTGAGCTCCCGGGCTGGTCCCTGGAGGACGACCGGATCACCCGCACGTACCGCCTGGGCGACCACTTCGCGGCCACCGCCATGGTCGTCCACGTGGCGCAGATCCAGCAGGAGCTGGACCACCACTCCGACCTGACGCTCGGTTACAACAGCGTCGCCGTGTCCGTGAACACGCACTCGGCCGGTCCCGCGGTCACCGAGAAGGACTTCGAACTGGCCTCACGGGTCGAGGACATCGCCCCCGGACACGGGGCGAGCTGACCCGGGTCACTAAGGTCTCCCCCATGGGGGAGACGGTGCTGGACTACGACGCCGAGGCGGACCGGTACGACGAGACGCGTGGCGGTGTGCCGCGCGCCGAGGCGGCGGCGCAGGCCGTCCTGCGCCTCGTCCCGCCCGGCGCCCGTACGCTCCTCGACCTCGCCTGCGGCACCGGCCTCGTCACCGAGCGGATGACCCGGCCGGGCCTGCGGGTGTACGGCGCGGACGCGGCGCCCGGCATGGCCCGCAAGGCGGTCCGGCGCGTCCGGGGCGGGGTCGTCCTCGCCGACGCCCGCGCCCTGCCCCTCCCGGATGGCCGCGTCGACGCCGTCAGCGCGGTCTGGCTGCTCCACCTGGTCCCGTTCCCGGCCGCGATCGTCGCCGAGGCGGCCCGGGTGCTGCGCCCCGGCGGGGTGTTCGTCGCCACGGTCGACAAGGACGCCGCCCACGACGTCGGCAGCGACATCGACCGCGTCCTCGCCCCGTACCGCTCGCACGAGCGGGCCACCGACCGGGGCGACCGGATCACGGCCACCGCCGCCGCCCACGGCCTCGTCCCGACAGGCGAGACCCGG
Organism: Streptomyces sp. NPDC054975; assembly: GCF_053609105.1. Classification (NCBI taxonomy): domain Bacteria; kingdom Bacillati; phylum Actinomycetota; class Actinomycetes; order Kitasatosporales; family Streptomycetaceae; genus Streptomyces; species Streptomyces sp. NPDC054975. The sequence continues at coordinate 99,081 of NZ_JBSGWV010000012.1, read as the reverse complement.
TTCACCGGCCACGGCCAGGGCGCCACCCCCCGCCGCACGGCGGAGAACCTGCGACGCGGCTACTACGCCTCGTGGTTCGACGGCTCCCCGGCGGCGACGGCGACCCTTCTCGCCGAGCTCGCCACCCTGCCGGACCAGGACCGCCCCCGTGACGATCCCGCATACCGGCTGGTGGCCTACCGCCGTCACGCACGGCTCACGCGCGACTGAACCCCGGCGGCGACGCCGGGCACGCCTCCGTCGCGAAGGCCGTGAAGTCGCGCGGCTCGCGGCCCAGGACCCGCTTCACCCCGTCCGTCACGGAGGCGTTGTGGCCGTCGAGCAGCATCGAGAAGAGCGCCGAGAGCCACTGCGCGTCCGGCGCGGGAAGGCCGAACTCCTGGAGCAGGGAGGCGTACGCGCCCTCGCTCATCGGGACGTACGTCACCTCCCGGCCGGAGGCGGCCGACAGCTCCGCCGCCGCCTCCGCGAAGGTCAGCAGCCGGGGGCCCGTCACCTCGTGCACCAGACCCGCGTGGCCGTCCTGGGTCAGCGTCGAGACGACCACGTCCGCCAGGTCGTCGGCGTGGACGAACGGCTCGGCCGTCCCGCCCGCCGGGAAGGCGATCGTGCCCGCCGCGACTCCGTCCGCCAGCGCCCCTTCGGTGAAGTTCTGCGCGAAGAACGAGGCCCGTACGACGGTCAGTTCGGCGCCCGAGGGGCCAAGTGCCATCCGTAGCGCCTCCTCCGCGCGGACCGCGGCCGGCTCGCCGCGCCCCGACAGCAGCGTCAGCCGCCGCACGCCGTTCGCCCCGGCCAGTTCGCCGAAGGTCCGCATCGCCTCGACCGCGCCGGGGGCGGCGAGGTCCGGGTAGTAGTTCACGTACGCGGCGTCCGCGCCCCGCAGAGCGGGGCCCCAGGTGGCCGCGGACTCCCAGTCGAAGCGGGTCGCGCCGGAGCGGGAGCCCGCCCGGACGGTGGCGCCCCGGGCCGTCAGCCGCTCGGCCACCCGCCGGCCCGTCTTTCCGGTCGCGCCCGTCACCAGGACTGTCTGTGTGCTGTTCGTGTGCGTCGTCATGGCTCAAGACTCGCGGGACCCGGTCCCGCTTCCCATGCTCCACGGACTCACTCCCATACGCGTGCGTCTACGCCGCCCGTCTACCCTTGCGGGCCATGGACGCTCTCGCGGGACTCCTCGACGGACCACGGGCCAAAGGGGCCTTCCTGCTCCGGATGATCATGGAGCCGCCGTGGTCCGTACGGATCGAGGACCGCGCACCGCTCTGCCTGATGTGCGTCACCGAAGGCGAGGCGTGGATCGTCCCCGACCAGGCAGACCCCGTCCTGCTGCGCCCCGGCGACATCGCGATCGCGCGCGGCCCGGAGCCGTACACCGTCGCGGACGCGCCCGACGCCCGGCCCCGCGCGAGGATCGGCCCCGGCGGCGTCTGCACCACCCTGAGCGGGGAGCCGCTCGCCGAGTCCATGCACCTGGGCGTACGGACCTGGGGCAACGCCCTCGACGGCGCGAACACCGTGCTCGTCGGCACCTACCAGATGGGCGGCGAGGTCAGCCGCCGCCTCCTCGACGCCCTGCCGCCCCTGCTCCATCTGCCCGCCGAGGTGTGGAACTGCCCCCTGATGCCGTTCCTCGACGAGGAGATCTCCCGCGACGAACCGGGACAGAGCGTCGTCCTCGACCGGGTCCTCGACCTGCTCCTCATCGCCGCCGTCCGGGCCTGGTTCTCCCGGCCGGGCGCCCAGGCCCCCGCCTGGTACCGCGCCATGGCCGACCCCGTCGTCGGCCGCGCCCTGCGCCTCCTGGAGAACGACCCGGCCCACCCCTGGACGGTCTCCTCGCTCGCGGCGAAGGCGGGCGTCTCGCGCGCCGGGCTCGCCCGCCGGTTCGGCGAGCTGGTCGGCGAGCCGCCGATGGCGTACCTCACCGGCTGGCGGCTCGCCCGCGCGGCCGACCTGCTGCGGCAGACGGACGCGACGGTCGAGTCCGTGGCCCGGCAGGTCGGCTACAGCAGCGCCTTCGCGCTGAGCGCCGCGTTCAAGCGGGTCCGGGGCGTCAGCCCGCAGGAGTTCCGGCGGCGGGCGTGACCGCCGTTGCCGAAACGGCAACAAAACTCGCGTTCCTCGGGCGCCCGTCGCAGGCTGGCACCATGACTCACGACCACGAGCGCGACCACCAGCACGGCCACGGCCACCACCACGCCACCCACCTCGACTGGGCCGCGATGGCACCGCTCCTGGAGCGCCAGGCCGAAATCAACAGCCCGCTCTACGCCCGGGCCGCCGCCTGGCTCGGCGACCTCGTCCCGGCCGTCGGCGTCCGCCGCGCCCTCGACGTCGGCAGCGGCCCCGGGGTGATCTCCACCCTCCTCGCCGAGGCCTTCCCGTTCGCCGAGGTCGTCGCCGTGGACGCGTCCCCCGAGCTCCTGGAGCGGGCGCGCGGGCGCGCCGAGGCCAAGGGCCTGGCCGGCCGCGTCTCCACCCTGCGCGCCGAACTCCCCGCGGACTTCGACGGCTTGGGGGAGGCCGACCTGATCTGGGCCGGCAACTCCACCCACCACCTCGGAGACCAGCGCGCCGCCCTCGCCTCCTTCGCCGGCCTGCTGCGGCCCGGCGGACTGATCGCCCTCGTCGAGGGCGGGCTCTACGCCCGCCACCTGCCCGCGAACATCGGCTTCGGCCGCCCCGGCCTGGAGACCAGGATCGAGGCCGCGCACGCCGACTGGTTCGCCGACATGCGGGCCGAACTCCCGGACAGCAAGGACGAGCCGGACGACTGGCGTGCGCTGCTCGCGGCCGCGGGCCTCACACCCGCCGGCACCCGCACCTTCCTCACCGACGTCCCGGCGCCCGTGCCCGCCGTCCATCGCGAACAGATCGTCGCCCACTTCGCGCGCCTGCGGGAGCCGCTCGACGCGCGGCTCGACGCGGAGGACCGGGCGAGTCTCGCCCGGTTGCTCGACCCGTCGGACCCGCTCTCCGTGCACCGGCGCACGGACCTCTTCATGCTCTCCGCCTCCACCGTCCACACCGCCCGCAAGGGCTGAGCGTCACCCGGCGGGTCGGCGGCCCGCGGCGGTCAGGTCATCGGCTCCAACTGCCACCACTGGGAGGGGGAGTCGGTGTCCTCCCACTGTCGTACGTTCCCGCCGTCGTCCATCGAGCCGTCCTCGACCTCCAGCAGCAGCCCGCTGATGAAGCTCACGAGCGTGACCGTGCCCGGCGACTGGAGGTCCTGCTCGATGATCCACTCCTGCGCACCGAAGTTGTTCGCCCTCCACTGCTGGATGTTGGCGCCGTTCTCCGTCGAGGCGTTCGCCACGTCGAGCCGCTTGCCGCTGGCCGCGTTCACCAGGTGGTGGAGGCCGCCGCCGTTCTCCACGGGGAGGATGTGCCAGTGCTGGCCGGGCGTCCCGTTCTCCTTGCCCTGCTGCACGTTGGCGCCGCTGCGGCTCGACCCTTCGTACACCTCCAGGAGGAGACCGCTGGCCACGTTCCGTACGCGGTAGAGACCCTCGTCGACCGGTGTGGGCGAACCGCTCACTGGGCGAACTCCTTTTCCCTGACTGTCATTTCTCTGGACGTGCGATGAAAGGTGCGCCGGTAGGCGGCCGGGGAGGTCCCGACCAGGGCGCGCATGTGCTGGCGCAGCGAGTTCCCGCTGCCGAAGCCCGTCCGGTCCGCGATGTGATCCACCGTCAGGTCGCTGGTCTCCAGCAACTGCTTGGCCAGCTCCACCCGTTGGGCGGTCAGCCACTGCCCGGGCGTCGTCCCCGCCTCGTCCCGGAAGCGGCGCGTGAACGTCCGTACGCTCATGCTCGCGTGCTCCGCCAGCTCGGTCAGCGTCAGCGGCCGGTCGAGGCGCTGCAGCGCCCACGCGCGCGTGGGCGCGGTCGTGGAGGCGGTCGGCTCGGGGACCGGGCGCTCGATGTACTGCGCCTGACCGCCGTCGCGCCACGGCGGGACGACGCAGTGCCGCGCGACCGCGTTGGCGGTGGCGCTGCCGTGGTCCCGCCGTACCAGGTGCAGGCAGAGATCGACCCCGGCCGCCGCCCCCGCCGACGTCAGGACGTCCCCGTCGTCCACGAAGAGCACGTCCTCGTCGAGTCGGACCTCGGGGAAGAGCGACTGGAACGCGGCGGCCTCCCACCAGTGGGTGGTGGCCGGCCGGCCGTCGAGGAGTCCGGCCGCCGCCAGCGCGTACGCGCCCGAACAGATCGACACCACCCGCGTGCCCGGCCTGATCCGCGCCAGGGCGTCGCCGACCGCCTCGGCGAGGCCGCCCTCCTCGGCGAGCGTCCGCAGATCCTGCGCGGGTGGGATGACGACGGTGTCTGCCTCCGTCAGCTCCTCCGGACCGTGCTCGGGGACGACGGAGAAGGACTCGGACGTACGGACCGGGGCGCCGTCGACCGTGCAGACGCGCACGTCGTAGAGGGGCCAGCCGTCCTCGGTGCGCGCGCCGCCGAGGATGCGGGAGGGGATGCTCAGCTCGAAGGGGATGACCCCGTCCAACGCCAGCACGGCGACCCTGTGGAGTGGCGGGGCGCCGGCGGGCCTGGGCCCGTCCGGGGGTGGTACACAGGAGCTCATGGCCAGATTCTGTCACATCATGGCTATCTGGCCAGTACCGGCCGAGGAGAGCTCGGCGGAGGCTGGTGGTCATCAGGAACCACCGGCACCAGGAGCCCCGCTCATGAACGACACCGCCACCCCGGCCCCCGCCACCATGCGTGCGATCACCGCCACCGCCTGGGGCGGCCCCGAGGTCCTCACCGAGACCCGGCTCACCCGCCCCGAGCCGGGCCCGACCGAGATCCTCGTCCGGGTCCACGCGGCCGGCGTCAACCCGATCGACTGGAAGTCCCGCATCGGCGGCGGGTTCGACCTGTGGGGCGAGACCCCGGTCCTCGGCTGGGACGTCTCCGGCGTCGTCGAGGCCGTAGGACTCGGCGTCACCCTCTACGCGCCCGGCGACGAGGTCTTCGGCATGCCGCAGTTCCCGCAGCAGGCGGGCGGCTACGCCGAGTACGTCGCCGCACCGGCCCGGCACTTCGCCCGCAAGCCCGCCGGCCTCAGCCACGTGGAGGCCGCCGCCCTGCCGCTGGCCGGGCTCACCGCCTGGCAGGCGCTCGTGGGGACCGCCGGCCTGCGCGCCGGACAGCGGGTCCTGATCCACGCGGCGGCCGGCGGCGTCGGCCACCTCGCGGTGCAGATCGCCAAGGCCCACGGCGCCTACGTCCTCGGCACGGCGAGCGCCGCCAAGCACGACTTCCTGCGCTCCCTCGGCGTGGACGAGCCGATCGACTACGCGACGACCGACTTCGCCGAGACCGTACGGGACGTGGACATCGTCCTCGACGGCCACGGCGGCGACTACGGCACGCGCTCGCTGCCCGTCCTTCGCGAGGGCGGCACGCTGGTGACGCTGCCCTCGCCCGACTTCGTACCGGCGTCCGAGCGTGGCATCCGCACCGGCTTCACGCTGGTCGAGCCGGACTACGCCGGACTCCTCGGCCTCGCCGCGCTGGTCGAGTCCGGACAGCTTCGGCCGGTGGTCGACACCGTCCTGCCGCTCGCGGAGGCGGCCAAGGCGCACGAACTCGGCGAGTCGGGCCGGACGCGCGGCAAGCTCGTCCTGACCGTCTGACCCGCCGTACACGCGCGGGGTGGGCGCCGGACCCCGGCCCCCCACCCCGGGCCGTGTGGTCGTGCTCAGGCGCCGACGTGGAACTCGCCCGGGTTCGGGCCAAGGCGCCGGTTCTCGTCGAGGACCGCGATCGCGGCCATGTCCTCGTCGTCCAGCGTGAAGCCGAACACGTCGAGGTTCTCGCGGATACGGGACGGGGTCACCGACTTGGGGATGACCACGTTCCCGGTCTGGAGGTGCCAGCGCAGCACCACCTGGGCCGGCGTGCGGCCGTGCTTCTGCGCGACGGCGACGATCGCCGGGACCTCGAGCAGCCCCTTGCCCTGACCCAGCGGCGACCAGGCCTCGGTCGCGATGCCGTACCGGGCGTGCGCCTCACGCGACTCCTTCTGCTGAAGGTGCGGGTGCAGCTCGATCTGGTTGACGGCGGGGACGACCGACGTCTCGCCGATCAGCCGCTCCAGGTGCTCCGGAAGGAAGTTGGAGACACCGATCGCCTTCGTCCGGCCCTCGGCGAGAATCTTCTCGAACGCCCGGTACGTGTCGACGTAGGCGTCCTTCGCCGGCACCGGCCAGTGGATCAGGTACAGATCCACGTAGTCCAGGCCCAGCTTGTCGAGCGAGTCGTCGAAGGCCCGCAGCGTCGAGTCGTGGCCCTGCTCGCTGTTCCACAGCTTGGTGGTGACGAACAGCTCCTCGCGGGGGACGCCGGAGGCGGCGATCGCGCGGCCGGTGCCCCGCTCGTTCTCGTAGATCGCAGCGGTGTCGATGGAGCGGTAACCGGCCTCCAGGGCGGTCGCCACCGCCCGGGTCGCCTCGGCGTCCGGCACCTGCCAGACGCCGAAGCCGAGCTGCGGCATCTCCACGCCGTTGTTGAGGGTGAGGGAAGGGACCTTGTTGTCCGTGCTCACGTGCGGTCGATCCTTACGTTCGGGGGGTGTACTCCCTACGGCAACGTACGCGCCGGTGATCTCATTCCCGCTGTCCGGGAGCGGGCTCGGGCGTGGACGGCGTGCCGAGGTACGCCTCCCGTACCGCCGGGTCGGCCCGTACCTCTGCGGCGGTTCCCTCGGCCAGGACCCGGCCGAGGTCGAGTACGACGACCCGCGAGCACAGCTCCATCACGAACGCCACGTCGTGCTCGACGAGCAGCACCGCGCAGTTCTCCTCGTCGGCCATGTGGCGGATGACGGCGGTCAGTTGACGGCGCTCCTCGGCGGTCGTCCCGGACGCGGGCTCGTCGAGCAGCAGGACACGGGGCGGGTCGGCGAGGGCCCGGGCGAGCTCGACCATGCGGGCCTGCCCGACGGGCAGCGCGCCCGCGTACGCACCGGCGAGCGCGTCGAGCCCGCACTCGTGGAGCACGGCGGCCGCCCGCTCCCGGCGGTGTGCGCCCCGGCGCGGCCCGCCCCGCCAGTCCTGGGCCACGACCAGGTTGTCGGCCACCGTCAACTGCCCGAAGAGCTGCTGGCGTTGGAAGGTCCGGCGGATGCCGTGGCGGGCCCGCCAGACGGGGGAGCGGTGGGTGATGTCCGCCCCCGCGTACACGATGCCGCCCGCGTCCGGACGGCGGATCCCCGACAGGACGTCGAAGAGCGTCGTCTTGCCCGCGCCGTTGGGCCCGATGAGGCCGCAGACCTCGCCCGGACGGACGTCGAGGGTCACGTCGCGCAGGGCGTGGACGCCGCCGAAGCGGACGTCGATCCCGTGCGCGTGGAGCAGGGCGGCGGTCATCGGCGGGCTCCCGTCCCCAGGTAGGCCTCGGCGAGCCGGTCGGGGTCCACCTCGGACCTCGGACCCGACCAGGCGGTCTCGCCCTGGGCGAGGTACGCGACGGTGTCGGCGAGGGCGAGGACCTCGGCGGCCTTCTCCTCGACCAGGAGCAGCGCGGTCCCCTGCGCCCTGAGCTCGGTGAGGAGGCCGAAGACCTCGTCCACGACCCGGGGCGCGAGACCGAGGGAGGGCTCGTCGGCGACGAGGACCTCCGGCGGGTGCTGGAGGAGCGGGGCGAGGGCCAGCAGCTGCTGCTCCCCGCCCGACAGGGACCCGGCGTGGACGGTGCGGCGGGCGGCGAGCACCGGGAAGCGGGCGTAGACGGCGTCCCGGTCCTCGGCCGCCGGCAGGTGCAGGGCCAGGTTCTCCTCGATGGAGAGCCCCGCGAAGATCCCCCGCCCCTCGGGCGCGAGCCGCACTCCGCGCCGCGCCCGTGCGACCGCCGTGTCCCCGGTGGCGTCCTGGCCCCCTACCCGTACCAGCCCCTCGGTGGGCCGCAGCAGACCGGCGGCCACGCGGCACAGGGTGGACTTCCCCGCCCCGTTGGGACCGAGCAGCACGAGCACCTCACCCGCGCGCACCGACAGGTCCACCGCGTGCAACACGGCCGCGCCGCCGTACCCGGCGTGAACGCCGAGCAGTTCGAGCGCGGGCGCCGCCTGCCGCGGCCCGCCGCCCGACCGCTCGGCCGCGCCGGTCTCGCTCCGCGCCGCGAAGCCGCCGCCCTTCCTGGGCCGGGGTGCCTGGCGGGCCGGGGGGCCTGCCGCCGGTTCCGGGAAGGGGCGGCGGGTGGGAACAGCCCCCGGCGCGGGCTCCCGCCCCGCCCGCCCCGCCGTCCCCGCGGCCCGCGCCGCCCGCCGCGACGGCAAGGCCGCGCAGTACCCGTCCGGGTCGTTCGCCAGGGCGAGGCCCGCGAGGCCGAAGAGGATCACCGGCAGGTGCGCGGACTCCGTCACGTACGTCGCCATCAGATGCGGGACCACCGCGAAGACCAGACCGGCCACCACCGCGAACTGCGGGCGCCGTACGCCCGCCGCGACCACCACGGCCAGCCACACCAGACCCGTCATCGCCGTGTAGTCCGTCGCAGTGATCCGTGTGCTGTACGAGGCCAGCAGTACGCCCCCGAAACCGGCGAGCCCCGCCGACACCGTGAAGAGCAGCAGCTTCGTCCGGACGACCGACACACCCGAGGCGGCGGCGGCTTCCGGCGCCGAACGCACCGCCAGGATCGCCCGGCCCCAGCGGGAGCCGCGCAGCCAGGTCAGCAGCGCCACGACCGCCGCGCAGAGCAGGACGAGGGCGAGCCCGAGCGCCCGGTCGTCGCCCAGATCCACCGGACCGACGACCGGCCGGGGGATCTCCCAGCCGGTGTCGCCGTTGCGCAGCCGGCCCAGCTGGAACAGCACCTGGTCCGCGAGGAAGGCGAGGGCCAGCGTGGCGAGCGCCAGCGACCGCCCGCCGAGCCGGAGCGCGGGCAGAGCCACCACCGCGCCGAGCGCCGCGGCCGCGGCCGTGCCCACCGCCGCCGCCACGACGAACGGCAGGCCGTGGCTCATCAGAAGGCCCGCGACCAGCGCGGCGCCGGTCACGAACGTCGCCTGGGCCAGCGACACCATCGCCCCGAGGCCGGTGACCACCGTGAAGGACATGAACACGAGCCCGATGGCGAGCCCCTGGGCCAGGATCCCGCTCCAGAACGGCGTGGTGACGGTGTAGAACGCCGTACCGAGCAGCACCCCCGCCACGACCCAGGGCCCCCACCGGCGGCCCCGGCCCTTCCCCGCCAGATAGTCGACCGGCGGCGGGTCCGCCGCCGCCGTACCCGCCGCGCGCCGCCGCTGCGCGAGCACGACGAGACCGGCGAAGAGGATGAGGAAGGGCACGGCGGTACGGAAACCGGTGAGGTCGTCGGCGAACGAGGAGTACCCGGCGACCAGGTTCTGCACCACCCCGAGGCCGAGCCCGCCCGCGAACGCGAGGGGCACGGAGACGAAGCGCCCCAGCACCGCCGCCGTCGCCGAGACGAACAGGAACAGGGTGTAGTCGTGGGCCGAGAGCCCGAGGAGCGGGGTCGCGAGGACCCCGGCGAGCCCCGCGAGGCCCGAGGAGAGCATCCAGGCGATCGAGGAAAGCCGGTCCGCGCTGATACCGCGCAGCTCCGTCAGCGAGCGGTTGTCGACAGCGGCGCGCAGCAGCAGCCCGAGCCGGGTGCGCCGCATGAGCACCCAGAGCCCGGCCGCCGCGAGCGCCGTCGCGACCCACGTGATGAGCTGGTCGGAGTCGATACCGACGCCGTCGAGCGGCTGCCAGGACACCGCCGGACTCGGCCCGACCCCCGGCAGCCCGAACTGGTTCTCGGCGGGCAGGACCGGCGCCCCGGCCCGTTCGAGGAGCTCGACCGCCCACAGCCCGGCCGCCGGCAGGGCGACGAGCAGACCGATCGTCGCCACGATCTGCGCGGTCTCGCCGACGCCCGCCAGCTTCCGGAACATCAGCCGGTCGAGCCCCAGGCCGAGGCCCGGCGCGACCACGCACACCAGCAGCAGGGCGGTCGGCACGGCCGGCCAGCCGAAGCCGGAGTGGAGCTCGTAGAACGCCAACGCGCAGAGGTAGGCGGTGGCGCCGTGCGCGAAGTTGAAGAGCCCGGAGGCGGAGTACGAGAGGACGAGCCCGGTCGCGAGCAGCGCGTACAGCGCGCCCGAGACCAGCCCGCTCAGGACGAAGCCCAGCAGGTCACCCACGCGAACGCGCCCCTCAGCCGAACGGGATCGGCGGGTAGCACGTGAACGGCACGGCCACCTCGTACCGCCCGTTCTTCAACTGGACCAGCGCCCCGCAGCCGAAGCTCTCCTTCTGCCCCTTGGGCTCGGCGCGGTCGCCCACCAGGGTGCCGGTGTCGGAGAACTGGGACGCGGCCTTCTGGAAGGACTCCACGGTGAGGTCCTTGCCCGCCTTCGCGGCGATGGAGAGGAAGAGGTCGGCGGACATGTAGCCCGTCAACATGTGCATGTTGAGGGGTATGTCCTTGCCGCCCGCAGCCCTCTTGATGTCCGCCTTGAACTGGCGCATCGCGGGGCTGTCCGACTCGAAGGGCTGGAACTGGAGCAGGACGTGCACGCCGTCCAGCGCCTGCTTCGTCGCGTCCTTGGCGAGCAGCCCGGGGTCGTAGTCCGTCGGGTCGGAGATCACGCCCCGGTAGCCGGAGCGCTTGAGCGCGGTGAACAGGCCGATGTTGTACGGCGTCTGCATCACGGACACCACGGCGTCCGGGGCGCGGCCGCCCGGGCCCGAGCGCAGGATCTCCTTGGTGTACGCCGACCAGTCGCTGGGCATCGAGGTCGCGGGCACCACGGCCTTGGCGTACGGGACCTGGAAGCCGGCCGCCTTGAAGCCCTGGGTGAAGGTACGGATGCCGAACTTGCCGGCGTCGTTGTCGCCCGCGATCAGCGCGACCGACTTGCCGCGTGCGCCGCCGAGAACGGCGGCGAGCCCCTCCGGCCACGTCTGGTTGAGGGTGCCGCCGGGGGTGGGGACGAGGCAGCCGTTGAAGCCGTAGATGTACTCAGGGCCGCAGAACGAGGGGAGCGTGCCCCAGCCCACGGTCGGAACCTTTTGGCCGTTGAGGAAGTCGGCTCCGGCGAAGGTGACCGAGCTCATGGGGGAGACGGCGAAGACCTTGTCCTGCTGGACGAGCTTGCGGGCCGCCGCGAGGTTCTTGGCCGGGTCCTGGCCGTCGTCCTCGGCGCCCAGGTACTCGATCGTCCGGCCGTTGACCCCGCCCTCGGTGTTGGCCCGGTCGTAGCGGGCCCGGGCGCCGAGGTCGGTGTCCTTCTTGGAGTAGCCGCTCGCGGTGGTCATGGAGACGATGCCGCCGACCTTGATCGTGTCCGCGGTGACTCCGCGTACCGAGGAGGTGGTCGTACCGCCGCTGGAGGCGGAGTTGCAGGCAGTGACGAGGAGCAGCGTGAACGTGGCGGCGATGGTGCGCAACGGTCGAGGCACGGGCGATCCCTCCGTCGGGTGACCGCATTCTGTGACCGTGCTGATGAACCGTCAATAACTGATGCAGCGTCAATTGATGACACGTCAGAAGGGTTTGGCAACCGCCCGGATCAGCCGTACAGCGCGTCGACCTCCGCCGCGTACGCCTGCTCGATCGCCTTCCGCTTCAGCTTCAGGGAGGGCGTGAGCAGCCCGTGCTCCTCGCTGAACGGATGGGCCAGTATGCGGAACGTCCGGATGGACTCCGCCTGCGAGACGAGGGTGTTGGCGGCGACCACGGCCCGCCGGATCTCCGTCTCCAGGCTCGGGTCGCGCACCAGCTCGGCAGGCGGCAGCGGCGCGCGGCCCTGCATCGCCAGCCAGTGCTCCACCGCCTCCTGATCCATCGTCACCAGGGCGGCGATGTAAGGACGGTCGTTGCCCACGACGATGCACTGGGCGATCAGCGGATGCGCCCGCACCCGCTCCTCCAGACCCGCCGGCGAGACGCTCTTGCCGCCGGAGGTCACCAGAATCTCCTTCTTCCGCCCGGTGATCGTCAGATAGCCGTCCTCGTCGAGCGCCCCCAGGTCGCCGGTCGCGAGCCAGCCGTCGTTGAGGACGGCGGCGGTCGCCTGCGGGTTGTTGAGGTACCCCGAGAAGATCTGGCCGCCGTACAGCCACACCTCCCCGTCCTCGGCGATGTGCACCGTCGTCCCCGGAATCGGCTGCCCGACCGTCCCGTACCTGACCCGCTCGGGCGGATTGGCGGTGGCGGCCGCCGAGGACTCCGTCAGGCCGTACCCCTCGAAGATGGTCACCCCGGCGCCCTCGAAGAAGAGCCCGAGGCGCCGGTCCATGCCCGAGCCGCCCGACATCGCGTGCCGGACCCGCCCGCCCATGGCCTCGCGGACCTTCCCGTACACGACCTTCTCGAAGAACTGGTGCTGCATCCGCAGCGCCGCCGAGGGGCCCGGGCCGATCCCGAAGGCCTTGTGCTCCGCCGCCTCCGCGTACTTGACGGCCACGTCGACCGCCTTGTCGAAAGGCCCCAGCCTGCCCTCGCTCTCCGCCCGGCGACGGGCGGCGTGGAAGACCTTCTCGAAGACGTACGGCACGGCCAGGATGAACGTGGGCCGGAAGGCCGCCAGGTCCGGCAGGAGCGCGGACGCCTGCAGGACGGGCTGGTGGCCCAGCTTCACCCCGCTCAGGATCGCCGCCACCTCCACCATCCGCCCGAAGACATGGGCGAGCGGCAGGAAGAGCAGCGTCGAGGCCTCGTCTCCCGGCTTGGAGTGGAAGACCGGCTCCCAGCGCCCGGTGAGCATGTCCGTCTCGAACATGAAGTTGGAGTGGGTGAGGACACAGCCCTTGGGGCGGCCCGTGGTCCCCGAGGTGTAGATGATCGTCGCCACGGACTCGGGCGTCACCGCGCGCCGGTGCCGCTGCACGACGTCGTCGTCGATCTCCCTGCCCGCCGCCGTCAGCTCGGCGACCGCGCCGGCGCCCGCGTCCAGCTGCCACAGCCGCTGGAGCCTGGGCAGCCGGTCGACCACCGAACCGATCGTCATCGCGTGGTCCTCGGACTCCACCACGCAGGCGGTGACCTCGGCGTCGTGCAGCATCCAGTAGACCTGCTCGGCGGAGGAGGTCGGATAGATCGGCACCGGCTGGGCGCCGAGCGTCCACAGCGCGAAGTCGAACAGGGTCCACTCGTAACGGGTCCTGGCCATGATGGCGACCCGGTCGCCGAACCGTACGCCGTGCGCGATCAGCCCCTTGGCGAGCGCGAGCACCTCGTCCCGGAACTGCGCCGACGTCACGTCACGCCACTGCCCGGTGGCGTCCTTGCGGCCGAGCGCGACGTGGTCGGGCGTCTGCTCGGCACGGTCGAACACGGCGTCCGCCAGACCGCCGACCTGAGGCGCCGCCTCGATGGGCGGCACGGTGAACTCGCGCAAAGACCTGCTCCTCGAACGCTCGCTGTCGCGCTCTGTACGGCGCGGGTGACGGTACCCCACCCGACTGGCGGGCGGGAGGGCCTTCACCAAGCCGGTGCATCGGTTGTTGTCACAGGTCAGGGGAGGGTGAGGGGGTAAGTGGCGGGCCGCCGGGAGCGGTTACTGACCGCTGAGTAAGTAGGGCGGGCCGCAATCTCCACCGAATCTGTACCGGCCGCTCACGTTCCCGCGACCCGGCGGACGGTTGTCGGCGACGGGCGACGGGCGACGGGCGACGGGCGACGGGCGACGGGCGACGGGCGACGGGCGACGGGCGACGGGCGACGGGCGACGGGCGGCGGGCGACGCGCGGCGGGCGACGCGCGGCGGGTGGGGGTGAGGGGGGCGACCGGCGATCAGCCGGGTCGGTGCAGTCGGACCCCGCCCGCCAGGATCGCGGCGGCCAGCGCGTCGGCCGCCTCCTGCGCCGCCCCACGCCGCCGTCCCGTGCGCAGCACGAAGTCGACGTCGCCCAGGTCCGGCAGCCCCGCCCGGGCGGCCACCTCCGTCAGGCCGGGCGGAACGAGCCCCCGCGTGTGCGCCATCACGCCCAGCCCGGCGCGCGCCGCCGCGATGTTGGCGCTCAGGCTGCTGCTCGTGCACGCGATCCGCCACGCGCGGCCCTGTGCCTCCAGGGCTTCGAGCGCCCGCGCCCGCGTGATGCCGGGCGGCGGGAAGACGATCAGCGGCACGGGGCGGTCCGGGTCGAGCCGTAGCCGCGGCGCCCCGATCCAGATCAGCGTGTCCCGCCAGACCAGCTCGCCCCCGCTCTCCTCGGCGCGCCGCTTCGCCAGGATCAGGTCGAGCCGCCCCGCCTCCAGCCGGGCGTTGAGCGTCCCGGACAGCTCCACGGTCAGCTCCAGGTCCACCTCGGGGTGCTCGCGCCGGAACGACTCCAGGATCTCGGGCAGCCGGGTCACCACGAAGTCCTCCGAGGCGCCGAACCGCAGCCGTCCGCGCAGCCGCGTTCCGGTGAAGAAGGCGGCGGCCCGCTCATGGGCGTGCAGGATCGTCCGGGCGAAGCCGAGCATCGCCTCGCCGTCCTCCGTCAACTCCACGCTGTGGGTGTCCCGGGTGAACAACGGACGCCCGGTGGCGTCCTCAAGGCGCCGCACATGCTGGCTCACCGTCGACTGGCGGACGCCGAGCCGGTGGGCGGCCCGCGTGAAACTCAAGGTCTCGGCGACCGTGAGAAAAGTGCGGAGCTGGGCCGGGTCGTACACACGGGCCAGGCTATCGCGTTCCGTGATGACAGTCAGAGCGCTGTACGGGATTCCCGATCGCTGCCCCGAGGAGCAGGATGGGGAGGCACGATCTTTCGTCCGGAAGCAGTGGAGCACATGAGCCGCCGTACCACCCTCCTGCCGTCCTGGCTGCCGATCGACCCCTACATCCTGGCGATCCTCGGCACGGTCGGCCTGGCGGCCCTGCTGCCCGCGTCCGGCGGCGCGGCGACGGTCGCCGACGGCGCCTCGACGGCGGCCATCGCCCTGCTCTTCTTCCTCTACGGGGCCCGGCTCTCGACCCGAGAGGCGCTGGACGGCCTCCGGCACTGGCGGCTGCACCTCACCGTCCTCGCGGCCACCTTCGTCGCCTTCCCCCTCCTCGGACTCGCGGCGAAGGGACTGGTACCGGCCGTTCTCACGCCCCCGCTCCACAGCGGGCTGCTCTTCCTCTGCCTCGTGCCGTCCACCGTCCAGTCCTCGATCGCGTTCACCTCGATCGCCCGGGGCAACGTTCCGGCCGCGATCTGCGCGGGCTCCTTCTCCTCGCTCGCCGGGGTCGTGCTCACGCCGCTGCTCGCCGCGCTGCTGCTCGGCTCCACGGCGGGCGGCTTCTCCGCGGACTCCGTGACACAGATCGTGCTCCAGCTGCTCGTGCCGTTCGTGGCGGGGCAGCTGCTACGGCGCTGGGTCGGGGGGTTCGTCCTGCGGAACAAGAAGGTGCTGGGGTACGTCGACCGGGGCTCGATCCTGCTCGTCGTCTACACGGCCTTCAGCCACGGCATGGTCGCCGGCATCTGGCACCAGGTCACCCCGGCGCGACTCGGGCTGCTGCTCGCGGTCGAGGCGGTCCTGCTCGCCGTGATGCTGACGCTGACCTGGTTCGGCGCGCGGCGGCTGGGCTTCGGCCGGGAGGACCGGATCGCGATCCAGTTCGCGGGCTCGAAGAAGAGCCTGGCGGCCGGGCTTCCCATGGCGAGCGTGCTGTTCGGGCCGCAGGCCGCGCTCGCGGTCCTGCCGCTGATGCTCTTCCACCAGATGCAGCTGATGGTCTGCGCGGTGATCGCGAAGCGCCGCGCCCGGGACCCGGAGCCCGCAGCCGAGGTGCGGGCGGAGCCGGAGTTCGTGGCCACCCGGGGCTGAGCGCGGCCCGCGGGTCGAACGCGGCGCGCCCGCGGTGGCGGGATCACGCCCCGCCCCCGCCATGAAGATCAACGGGCCCGCTACCGTGCTCCCATGCCCGCACTCGATCCCGGCCGCAGCGCACTCGTCCTCGTCGACCTGATGGAACGCATCGTCGCGCTGCCCCTCGCTCCCCGCCCCGGAACCGACGTCGTCGCCGCCGCGACCCGGCTCGCCGAGACCTTCCGCGCCGCCGGCGCGCCCGTCGTCCACATCAGGGTCGAGCGGCCGAACGTCGAGAGCCAGCCGCCCGGCAGCGACCTCGTCGCCTCCCTCGTCCACCCGGGCGACCATGTCGTCGTCAAGCGGACCATCGGCGGCTTCCAGGACACCGGACTCCACGAGCTCCTCGCCGCGCACTCCGTCACCACGATCGTCCTCGGCGGCATCGCCACCAACCTCGGCGTCGAGTCCACCGCCCGCGCCGCCTGCGACCTCGGCTACGCACCGGTCTTCGCCGAGGACGCCATGACCGCGTTCACCGCCGACGAGCACCACGCCTCGGTGACCCTGGACTTCCCGCGCCTCGGCACCGTCGCCCCCGTCGACGCGATCACCCTGGACGGCCCCGAGTGACGCCCGTCCCGATACGGTACGGCGCCCGCCCCTGCTCGCTGGTCGTCTGCCGCGGCTGCTGCTGCGGCGACGCGGTCAAGAACCCGGGCGTCGACCATGCCGGCCAGCTCGCCCGGCTCCGGCAGGCGGCGGCGGAATCCGGCGGCCGGCTGGCCGTCCGTACCAGCGACTGCCTCGGCCCCTGCGCCCAGGCCAACATCGTCGTCGTCCAGCCCTCCACCGAGGGCCGCCGCCGGGGCGGGCGCGCCGCCTGGATCGGGTTCGCGACGGACGACGACTGCCTCGACGACATCCTGGCCTGGACGGCGGCGGGCGGCCCGGGCCTCGCCGAACCCCCGGCCACGCTTGCGCTCCAGATGATCGACCCGCCCGCCGAGACGGCCCGCACGGCCCGTCGCGGTCGCTGAGAGCGAGCGGGGCAGGACCCGCACCGTACGGAAGGCCGAACCTGTACGGAAGGGTGTGCGATCGGTGGCCGGTAGGGTTGTCGGGTCGTGAGAGCGGCGGTCGCCGCCTCACCCTTCCCGAGCACGACAGGTTCCCCTTCCTTGCCCTCTTCCGCCGTGTCCCCGGCCGCGTTCCTTCGCGGTCTGAAGCCCGACTGGCTGCGTGACCCGAAGGTCTGGCGCACCGAGATCCTGGCCGGTCTGGTCGTGGCCCTGGCGCTCGTCCCCGAGGCGATCTCGTTCTCGATCATCGCGGGCGTCGATCCCACGCTCGGTCTGTTCGCCTCCTTCACGATGGCCGTGACGCTCTCGATCGTCGGCGGGCGGCGGGCCATGATCTCGGCCGCGACCGGCGCGGTCGCGCTCGTGATCGCTCCCCTCAACCGGGAGCACGGCCTCGGGTACATGATCGCCGCCGTGATCCTCGCCGGTGTCTTCCAGATCGCGCTGGGCGCACTGGGGGTGGCGAGGCTGATGCGGTTCATCCCGCGCTCGGTGATGGTCGGCTTCGTGAACTCCCTGGCGATCCTGGTCTTCATGGCCCAGATCCGCGAGCTGCGCGACGTCCCCTGGGCCGTCTACCCGTTGGTCGCCGCAGGCCTGGCGCTCATGGTGTTCTTCCCGAGGATCACCACCGTCGTCCCGGCGCCCCTGGTCTCCATCGGCATCCTCGCCCTGATCACCGTGGCGGCGGGGATCGCGGTGCCGACCGTCGGTGACAAGGGCGCGCTGCCGTCCTCGCTGCCCGTGCCGGGCCTGCCCGACGTGCCGTTCACCCTCGACACGCTGACGACCATCGCTCCGTACGCCTTCGCGATGGCGCTGGTCGGGCTGATGGAGTCGCTGATGACCGCGAAGCTGGTCGACGAGATCACCGACACCCCGTCCAGCAAGACGCGCGAGTCCGTCGGCCAGGGCATCGCCAACGTCGTCACCGGCTTCCTCGGCGGCATGGGCGGCTGCGCGATGATCGGCCAGACGATGATCAACGTGAAGGTCTCCGGCGCCCGTACCCGCCTGTCCACGTTCCTGGCGGGAGCGTTCCTGATGGTGCTCTGCATCGCCTTCGGGCCGGTCGTCTCCGACATCCCCATGGCGGCCCTGGTCGCCGTCATGATCATGGTGTGCTTCGCGACCTTCGACTGGCATTCCGTCGCCCCGAAGACCCTGAAGCGGCTGCCGGCCGGGGAGATCGCCGTGATGGTGATCACCGTGGTGGCCGTGGTGGCCACCCACAACCTCGCCGTCGGTGTCGTCGTCGGCTCGGTCACCGCCATGGTGATCTTCGCCAGGCGCGTCGCCCACCTCGCCGAGGTCACCTCGGTCGTCGACACGGAGGGGAGGACCGTCGTCCACCGGGTCACCGGCGAACTCTTCTTCGCCTCCTCCAACGACATCGTCGGGCGGTTCGACTACGCGGGTGACCCGCAGAAGGTCGTCATCGACCTGTCCGACGCGCACATCTGGGACGCCTCCTCCGTCGCGGCACTCGACGCCATCGAGACGAAGTACGCCCAGCGCGGCAAGACCGTCGAGATCATCGGCCTCAACGACCCGAGCGCCGCGCTCCACGGCCGCCTCTCCGGCGAGCTCACGCCCGGCCCCTGACCGTGATCGGACGCGCGGCCTTCACCGCCGGTCGCGCCTGGGTCGCGTCCGGAACTCCTAGGTCGTGTCCGCGCGCAGGACCAGCTCGAGGAGGCCGGGGAAGCGGACGTCGAACTCCGTCCGGCGCAGCCGGTTGACCCGCCTGGGGCCCTCGTCGCGCTGCTCGACGAGGCCGGCGGCGCGCAGCACGGCGAAGTGGTGGCTGAGGGCCGGCTTCCCGACGGGCACGTCGAAGCTTCCGCAGGTCCGTGTCCACTCGAGCGATCCCGCCAACTCCCGTACAAGAGTGAGGCGGACGGGGTCCGCCAGGGCGGCCAGTGCGGTCAGGACCGGGACGTCGTCGGGGTGGGTGTGGTCCGGGGCGGCGCGGTGACCGGGGCTGCGCGAGGCCATGGCCCCTCCCTCCGTGAGACCGCGTCCGAGGCGGCTTGCCGAGTGTTCGATGAAAACCATACACTCCCGACTGTTCGCTTTTCATCGAACAGTCGACCCTGGAGTGTGGCATGCGCGCGATCGAGATCCAGCAGTACGGCGGCCCCGACGTCCTGCGGCCGGTGGAGACCGACGCGCCCGAGCCGGGACCCGGTCAGGTCGGCATCGACGTCGCCTACGCGGGCGTGAACTTCGCGGACCTCAAGGCGCGGGCGGAGGGCTACCGGGTGGCCGCCCTTCCCTTCCGCCCCGGCCTGGAGGTCTCCGGACGGGTCCGCGCCCTGGGCGCGGGTGTCGAAGGCCTGACCCTGGGACAGCAGGTGTGCGCCCTGACGGCCGGCGGCGGGTACGCGGAGGTGGCGGTCGCCGACGCCACGACCGTCTTCCCGCTCCCGGCCGGCGTCGACCTGCGGACGGCCGCCACCCTGCCCACGGTCCTGCCGACCGCCTACGCCCTCGTGCACACCGTCGGCCGTCTCCAGGCCGGCGAGAGCGTCCTCGTCCAGGGTGCGGCGGGCGGAATCGGCACGGTGGTGGGGCAGTTGGCGAAGGCGGCGGGCGCCGGCTCCCTGTACGGCGTGGTGTCGTCCGAGGCGAAGGCCGAGTACGCCCGCGCCCACGGCTACGACGAGGTCTTCGTCGGCGACTTCGAGAAGGCCGTACGGGAGGCCACCGCCGGACGCGGAGTCGACCTGGCCCTCGACCCGGTCGGCGGCGAGACCTTCCGCGCCGCCCTGGCCTCGCTCGCCGTCTACGGCCGCCTGGTCTCGTTCGGGAACGCGAGCTCGGCCGAGCCGTGGAGCGTGGGCCAGCCGGAGCTGTACCCGACCGGTGTGTCCGTCGCGGGCTTCTCCATCCTGAGCCTGGCGACGACCGCTCCCGCGGCCCTGCGCACCCTGGCCGAGCGGGCGTTCACGACGGTCGCCGACGGCACCGTCACCCTCCCCGTCACCGCCGAATTCGCCCTGGCGGACGCGGCGGAGGCCCACCGGCTGATGGGGACACGGACGAGCACGGGGAAGCTGCTCCTGGCCGTCTCCGGGCACTGACGTCAAGGAGGGGTGCGGGACCGGCCGGCGCAGGGGGCGCTCCCCGCCGGCCGATGGCCCGACCCGTGCGGCGGGCGCGGCCGGTCAGCCGTGCGAGGCCGCGGCCCCGAGGGCGATCCGGTGCTCGCCCGCGTACACGTTCATGTCCTGCCCGCGCAGGAAGCCGACCAGCGTGAGCCCCGTCTCGGCGGCCAGGTCCACCGCCAGCGAGGACGGCGCGGAGACCGAGGCGAGCACCGGGATGCCCGCCATCACCGCCTTCTGCGCCAGCTCGAACGAGGCCCGGCCCGAGACCAGCAGGACCGCCCGGGACAGCGGCAGCCGCCCGTCGCTCAGAGCGCGTCCGACGAGCTTGTCCACCGCGTTGTGCCGGCCCACGTCCTCCCGTACGTCGAGCAGCTCGCCGTCCTCCGAGAACAGCGCCGCCGCGTGCAGCCCCCCGGTCCGGTCGAAGACCCGCTGCGCGGCCCTCAGCCGGTCGGGGAGGCGGGCCAGGAGGTCGGGCGTCAGCCGGACCGGGGGAGTGTCGGCGATGGGGAAGCGGGCCGTGGTGCGGACCGCGTCCAGGCTGGCCTTGCCGCACAGCCCGCACGACGACGTCGTGTACACGTTCCGCTCCAGGGTGATGTCCGGGACGGGCACCCCGGGCGCCAGCTGGACGTCCACGACGTTGTACGTGTTGGTGCCGTCGTCCTTGGCGCCCGCGCAGTACACGATGTTCCGCACGTCCGACGCGGCGCCGAGGACCCCCTCGCTGACCAGGAACCCGGCCGCCAGCGCGAAGTCGTCGCCGGGCGTGCGCATCGTGATCGCGAGCGGCCGGCCGTTCAGCCGGATCTCCAGCGGCTCCTCGGCCACCAGCGTGTCCGGGCGCTCGTTGACGGCCGCGCCCCGGATCCGGATGACGCGCCGTCGCTCGGTGACCCGTCCCATGTGGTTACACCCGATTCTGTACGTGCTGGAAGCCGAAACGGCCCTTGATACAGAGGTTGCCATGGGTCACCGGGTTGTCGTGCGGCGAGGTGACCTTGACGATCTCGTTGTCCTGCACGTGCAGGGTCAGGTTGCAGCCCACCCCGCAGTACGCGCAGACCGTCGTCGTCTCCGTCTGCGCCGCCTCGTCCCAGGTGCCCTCGGCGCGCATGTCGAACTCCCGCTTGAAACTCAGGGCGCCCGTCGGACACACCTCGATGCAGTTGCCGCAGTACACGCACGCCGACTCCGTGAGCGGCCCGTCGTGCTCCACGGCGATCCGGGCGTCGAAGCCGCGGCCGGTCACCGAGATCGCGAAGGAGTTCTGCCACTGGTCGCCGCAGGCGTCGACGCACTTGTAGCAGAGCACGCACTTGTCGTACTCGCGCACATAGAGGTCGTTGTCGATGCGCGGCTCCTCGCCCAGACGGCGCGCCTCGGGGCCGAAGCGGTCGGGCTCCGCCCCGTACTCCTTGATCCACTCGGCGGCCCCGGGGGTGGTGGAGAGGTCCACCGAGGAGGCGAGCAGCTCCAGGACGACCTTGCGGCTGTGCCGGGTGCGCGCGGTGTCGGTACGGACGACCATGCCGGGCTCGGCGCGGCGCGAGCACGCCGGCGCGAGGGTCCTGGCCCCCTCCACCTCGACCACGCACAGCCGGCAGGCGTTCTTCGGGGTGAGCGTGTCGCCGTGGCAGAGCGTCGGCACGTCGGTACCGGCCGCGCGGCAGGCGTCGAGGATCGTCGCCCCCTCGGGGACCCGGACGGGCGCGCCGTCGAGCGTGAACTCCAGGAGACGGCGGGGCGGGGCGAGCGGAATCGTGGTCACCGGTAGACCCCCAGACGGTCGATGGCGGATTCGACGGCGTTCCACGCGGTCTGACCGAGACCGCAGATCGACGCGTCGCGCAGGGTCTGGCCGACCTCGCGCAGCAGGGCGATGTCGGCGGCCGCCGCGCCGCCCGTACGGTCCTTGATGCGGTGCAGCGCCTCCTCCTGGCGGACCGTGCCGACCCGGCAGGGCACGCACTGGCCGCAGGACTCGTCACGGAAGAACTCGGCGATGCGCAGCAGGATCCTCGGCAGGTCGACGGACGCGTCGAGGACGAGGACGACTCCCGAGCCGAGCGTGGTACCCGCGGCGCGGGTGCCCTCGAAGGTGAGCGGGATGTCCAGCTCGTCGGGGCGGACGAAGCCGCCCGCCGCGCCGCCGAGGAGGACCGCGCGCAGGTCCTCGGGCTTCCCGGCGAGGTCGAGGAGTTCGCCGAGGGTGGCGCCGAACGGAAGCTCGTACACACCGGGCCGGTCGACGTTCCCGGACACGCAGAACAGCTTGGTCTCGGCGGAGCGGAACGCTTCGGCGCCCTGGGTCAGGATCGGCAGGACGTTGACGAGCGTCTCGACGTTGTTGGCGGCGGTGGGCTTGCCGAAGAGGCCCTTCTCGACGGGGAACGGCGGCTTGGAGCGGGGCTCGCCACGGTATCCCTCGATGGAGTTGAACAGGGCGGTCTCCTCGCCGCAGATGTACGCGCCGGCGCCGCGCCGGATCTCGATGTCGAAGGCGAAACCGCTGCCGAGGATGTCCGCGCCGAGGAGCCCACGGGCCCGGGCCTCGTCGACGGCGTGGGCGAGTCGCTCGTACGCCCGGGGGTACTCGCCCCGCAGGTACAGGTAGCCCAGGTGGGCGCCGACGGCGTACCCGGCGACGGTCATCGCCTCCACGAGCGCGTACGGGTCGCCCTCCATGACGACCCGGTCCTTGAACGTGCCCGGCTCCGACTCGTCCGCGTTGCACACGACGTAGTGGGGGCCCTCGGGCTGGGAGGCGGTCGCCTGCCACTTCCTCCCCGTCGGGAACGCGGCCCCGCCCCGCCCGACAAGCCCGGCCTCGGTGACCTCCCTGATCACCCCGCCGGGCCCGAGCGCAAACGCCCGCCGCAGCGCGGCGTACCCACCGTGGGCCCGGTAGTCGTCGACGCTCGCGGGATCGACGAGACCGACGCGCCGCAGGAGCACGAGCCCGTCCTGTCCGGCCTGCGGCGCGGCGTCCGCGGCGCCGGGCTCGGCAGGCGCGGCGTGCGGGGCGCGGGCGGCGGCCGCGACGGCGTCGCGGGTTGCGGGCGCGACGACGGCGGTGGCGTGACGGTCGTCTCTCCCCACGCCGTCCTTTCCCGGTTCCCATTCAGCCCGTCCGGCGTTCGAGGACACGGCCGGAGGCCGTACGGGGGTATGGGGGCTTGCCCCCACTTCGGGAAGGGGAGGGGTGGGGGACGGGCCCGCCGCAGGAGCCCCCCTGGCCCCCGCCCGCACCACCAGCGCCGCCGGAGCCCTCTCGCACAGGCCCAGGCACGGGCTCGCCTCAAAGGCCACGCCCTCGGCCGCCAGGCCCTCCGTCAAGGCCGACGACCCCCGCGCCGCGCACGCCAGGTCCGTGCAGACGTGGAGGACCTGCGCCGGACGCGGCCGCACCGCGAACATCGCGTAGAACGTGGCCACCCCGTACGCCTCCGCCGGCGGCACCGTCAGACGCCGGCACAAGTAGGCCAGGCCCCCTTCGCTGATCCACCCCACCCGGTCGTTGAGCGCGTGCAGCCCCGGCAGCAGCAGGTCCCGGCGCTCCCGGGCCTCCCGCCCGCCCCGCGCCCACCGCAGATCCGCCGACGAGCGGTCGTCCGCGCCCTCCCACGCCGAGTCCGGCGGACCGAGGACCGCGTCCACGGCCTCTCGCTCCTCCTCCGAAGGCTTGCCGTCACCGAAGCGCAGATCCATCGTCCGCCACCTCCGTCACCCTCTCGATCCGTATCGCCGACGCCTTGAACTCCGCCGTGCCCGCGATCGGACAGTTCGCCTCGATCGTCAGCTGATTGGTGTCGACCTCGTCCGGAAAGTGCATCGTCATGAACGCGAGTCCCGGCCGGAGCGCGGGGTCCACCCACACCGGCGCCACCACCGACCCCCGCCGCGACGTCACCCGGACCTCCTGGCCCACCGCGACCCCGTACCGCTCCGCGTCCTCCGGGCACAGCTCCACGTACTCACCGCGCCGCAGCGGCGAGGCGAAACTTCCGCTCTGCACACCGGTGTTGTACGAGTCGAGCCGCCGCCCGGTCGTCAGCCGGATCGGATACCGCTCGTCGGTCAGGTCGACCGGAGGGTCGTGCCGCACGATGCCGAACGGAGCGCGCGGGCCCCGGCGTTCGGGTTCGCTCTCCCACAACCTGCCGTGCAGGAAGGACGGTTCGAGCCGCTCAAGATCGGGGCACGGCCACTGGATGCCCTGGTGCTCCTCCAGGCGGTCGTACGTCATGCCCCAGTGGTCCGGGGAGAGCGCCCGCAGCTCGTTCCAGACGGTCTCGGCGTCCGGGTACGCCCACTCCTCGTGACCCAGCCGCCGCGCCAGCTCGCAGATGATGTCGATGTCCTCGCGGGCCTCGCCCGGCGGCCGGACCGCCTTCCGTACCCGCTGCACCCGCCGCTCGCTGTTGGTCGTCGTGCCGTCCGTCTCGCACCAGGCCGCCGTCGCCGGCAGGACCACGTCCGCGAACTCGGCGGTCCTGGTCAGGAAGATGTCCTGGACCACCAGGCAGTCCAGCTTCGCGAGCCGCGCCATCGCCTGCGCGCTGTCCGCCTCCGACTGCGCCGGGTTCTCGCCGACGCAGTACACGGCCCGCAGCTCGCCGCTCTCCATCGCCTCGAACATCTCGGTCAGCGTCCGCCCGTGGCGCGGCTGGATCGACGTGCCCCAGAAGGACTCGAACTTCGCCCGCACCCCGGCGTCCAGGATGTCCTGGAAGCCGGGCAGCCGGTTCGGGATCGCGCCCATGTCACCGCCGCCCTGCACGTTGTTCTGGCCGCGCAGCGGCTGCACCCCGGAGCCGTACCGCCCCACATGACCGGTCAGGAGCGCCAGGTTGATCAGCGCCCGGACGTTGTCGGTGCCGTTGTGGTGCTCGGTGATGCCGAGCGTCCAGCACAGCTGGGCCCGTTCCGCACGGGCGAAGGCATGCGCCAACTCCCGTATGGCGGCGGCCGGTACGCCCGTCACCTTCGAGGCGGCCGTCAGCGTCCACGGCTCGACCAGCTCGCGGTACTCCTCGAACCCGCTCGTCGCCCGCTCCACGAACGCCCGGTTGTACAGGCCCTCGTGGATGATCTCGCGGCCGACGGCATGGGCGAGCGGGATGTCGGTGCCGACGTCGAGTCCGAGCCAGCTCTCGGCCCACTCGGCGGTCGAGGTGCGGCGCGGGTCGACCGCGTACATCCGTGCGCCGTTCCGGATCCCCTTCAGCACGTGCTGGAAGAAGATCGGGTGCGCGAAGCGGGCGTTGGAGCCCCACATCACGATCACGTCGGTGTGCTCGATCTCCTCGTACGAGGACGTGCCGCCGCCCGAGCCGAAGACCGCCGACAGCCCGGCGACGCTCGGCGCGTGACACGTGCGGTTGCAGGAGTCCACGTCGTTGGTGCCCATCACCACCCGCGCGAACTTCTGCGCCACGTAGTTCATCTCGTTGGTCGCACGCGCGCAGGAGAACATCCCGAACGCGCCGCGCGCCGCCCGGAACCCGGCCGCCGCGCGGTCCAGGGCCTCGTCCCAGCTCGCCCGCCGCAGCGGCCCGCCCTTCTCGTCCCGGACGAGCGGGTGGGTGAGCCGGGTGTACGTCTTGGCGTCGCGGTTGCGGTTCCGCT
The DNA here is from genome assembly GCF_053609105.1 of Streptomyces sp. NPDC054975. Lineage (NCBI taxonomy): Bacteria > Bacillati > Actinomycetota > Actinomycetes > Kitasatosporales > Streptomycetaceae > Streptomyces > Streptomyces sp. NPDC054975. The sequence continues at coordinate 73,503 of NZ_JBSGWV010000012.1, read as the reverse complement.
GCTTCATGGGGTGCTCCTGGACTGGTTCGCGAGCAGGTCCGACAGGGCGTGGACGGTACGGAGCGTCGGTACGGGTACGCCGGTGACGTCGGCGAGCTCCACCACGGCCGCGAGGAGCACGTCCAGCTCCAGGGGCTTGCCCGCCTCCAGGTCCTGGAGGGTGGAGGTGCGGTGGTCGCCGACCCGTTCCGCACCGGCGAGACGGCGTTCGACGGAGATGTCGGGGCGGCAGCCGAGAGCCGCGGCGACGGCCAGGGTCTCGTGCATCATCTGCTCGATCACCTGCCGCGTGCCGTCGTGCCGGCACATCTGGCGCATCGTCGCCCGGGCGAGCGCGCTGATGGGGTTGAAGGAGATGTTGCCGAGGAGCTTGATCCAGATGTCGTGGCGCAGCTCCGCCTCGACCGGACACTTCAGGCCACCGGCGCGCATCGCCTCCGCGAACATCTCGCAGCGCTTGGACGCCGACCGGTCGGGCTCGCCGATGGAGAAGCGGGTGCCCTCCAGGTGGCGGACCACGCCGGGGCCGCTCAGCTCCGTCGCCGCGTAGACGACGCAGCCGATGGCCCGCTCGGGGGCGAGGACGGCCGAGACGGCGCCGCCCGGGTCGACGCTCTCGACGCGATGGCCGTCGTGCGGGCCGCCGTGCCGGTGGAAGTACCACCAGGGGATGCCGTTCTGGGCGGCGACGACCGCCGTGGTGTCGTGCAGGAGCGGCGCGACGAGCGGCCCGCACGCCGCGTACGCGTGGGCCTTGAGGCCCAGGAAGACGTAGTCGACGGGGCCGACGTCGGCCGGGTCGTCGGTGGCGTGGACCCGGGCGGTGAAATCGCCGCGCGGGCTCTCGACCCGCACGCCGTGCTGCCTCATGGCCGCGAGATGCGGTCCACGGGCGATCAGATGGACGTCGGCGCCGGCGCGGTCGAGCGCGGCTCCGACATAGGCGCCGATCGCACCGGCGCCGAGGACTGCGACCTTCACGTGCGGATCTCCGTTCGGTCGAGGGAACCGTTCGCGGGAACCGGGAGGGGCTTGCGTAGAGGAGGAAGGGGAGTGTCGACGAAATATTGTCTACAGTATGGAAGGAGGGTCGACAAGGGGCGCGGTTACGTCCGTTGTCACGGTCTCCCAACACCTACGGGCGAATCTTGGTGGTTTACGTGCCTGGTTACCGATCAGTCGCTGGTCAGGATGGGAGGTCCTGCTTCCACTTGAACCCAAGGGGGTCCCGAGCATGACGGGCACTCGTATCGCCGCGCTCGGGCACTACCAGCCCGCCAAGGTGCTCACCAACGGCGACCTGGCCGCGCTCGTCGACACGAGCGACGAGTGGATCAGCAGCCGGGTCGGCATCAAGACCCGCCACATGGCCGGACCCGACGAGCCGGTCGACGAGCTCGCCGCGCACGCCGCCGGCAAGGCGCTCGCCACTGCCGGCCTCGGCGCCGCCGACATCGACCTGGTCCTCGTCGCGACCTCGACGGCGATCGACCGCTCGCCCAACACCGCGGCCCGCGTCGCCGCCCGGCTCGGCATGGCCTCGCCCGCCACCATGGACCTCAACGTGGTCTGCGCGGGCTTCACGCACGCCCTCGCCACCGCCGACCACGCGATCCGGGCGGGTGGCGCCCGCCGCGCCCTGGTCATCGGCGCCGACAAGATGACCGAGGTCACCGACTGGACCGACCGCACGACCTGCGTGCTCGTCGGCGACGGTGCGGGCGCGGCGATCGTCGAGGCGGTGCCGGACGGTGCGGAGGCCGGCATCGGCCCGGTGCTGTGGGGTTCCGTCCCGGAGATGGGGCACGCCGTCCGGATCGAGGGGACCCCGCCGCGCTTCGCGCAGGAGGGTCAGTCCGTCTACCGCTGGGCCACCCAGCAGCTGCCCGCTCTCGCCCGCCAGGCGTGCGAGCGCTCGGGGCTCGCGCCGGAGGACCTCGCCGGCGTGGTGCTGCACCAGGCCAACCTGCGGATCATCGAGCCGCTCGCCGCGAAGATCGGCGCGGTCAACGCCGTGGTGGCCCGGGACGTGGTCGAGTCCGGCAACACCTCGGCCGCCTCCATCCCGCTGGCCCTCTCCAAGCTGGTCGAGCGCGGGGAGCTCCCGTCCGGGGCGCCGACCCTGCTCTTCGGCTTCGGCGGCAACCTCTCGTACGCGGGACAGGTCGTCCGGGTCCCGTAGCTCCGGCGGTGGCTCTCCGACGGCGGCTCTCGACGACGGCTCTCGACAGCGGCTCTCCGACGGCGGCTCTCCGGCGGTGGAGCGGGTTTCGGCCGCGGGGTGGTTTCAGCCGAGATCACGGCAGGCCGCATGCCTGGACTTCCGCGTCGGTAGACTGTAGACGATAGCCAATCCGTGCTGATCGCCTACGGCGTACGAGGGGGCCGCGATGTTGTCCGCAGGACTGCCGCAGGGGGCCGTGCCCCGGCTGGAGCGGCCGGGGCCGCTGCGCGACCGGGTCTACGAGGCGCTGCTCGAACTGATCACGACCCGGGCCCTGCGCCCCGGCCAGCACCTCGTCGAGAGCGAACTCGCCGGCCACCTCGGCGTCTCCCGCCAGCCGGTCCGTGAGGCGCTCCAGCGGCTGAACACCGAGGGCTGGGTCGACCTGCGGCCGGCGCAGGGGGCCTTCGTCCACGAGCCGACCGACGAGGAGGCCGACCAGCTGCTCTCCGTCCGTACGCTTCTGGAGGCGGAGGCCGCCCGGCTCGCCGCCGCGAACTCCGGCTCGGCCGGGATCGCCGCCCTGGAGGAGCTCTGCGCCCAGGGCGAGCAGGCGGTCGCGGACGACGACGTCGACCTGGCCGTGGCGACGAACGCGGCCTTCCACGCCAAGGTCATGGAACTGGCCGGGAACCTCGTGCTCTCCGAGCTGGCCGGCCAGGTCGACCGCCGCGTCCGCTGGTACTACACCCCGGTCGCCCGCCAGCGCGGCGAGCAGTCCTGGAAGGAGCACCGGGAGCTGATCGCCGCCATCGCGGCCCGCGACGAATCGCGCGCGACGACGGTCATGCGCGCCCACACGGAACACACCCGGACGACGTACCGCGAGCACAGCCAGGGCTGACCCGTTCGGCGGAGCCCGGTGGCGAGGCCCCCAGGGCCGTCCTAGCTTCGGACGGGCGAGGGGCACACCCGCCCTCGCGTGACCGGGAGGATCGACCGCCATGCGCGCGATACGTGGTGCCGCCACGGCCCTGCTCGCCACCGCCGCCCTCTGCCTCGCCGCGCCGACGGCCGCCGCGGGCGACGAGGACCCGTGGGGCGAGGGTGCGGGCGTGGCCGAGGACACCGGCGACGGCACCGGTCACTCCATCACGTCGTTCGGCTTCTCCGTCTCGCCGGAGACCGTCGCCCCCGGCGGCACCGTCACGCTGAAGTCCGACGGCTGCGAGGCCCCCGCCGTGACCGTCACGTCCGGGGTCTTCGATTCCGTCACCCTCAAGGAGGGCCGCGCCGGCACCGCCAAGGTCGACGCCGACGCGAAGGTCGGCGCGGAGTACCCGGTGACCTTCGACTGCAAGGGCGAGAAGGGCACCGCCACCCTCACCGTTGCCGGCGGCCACGGGACCGGCGGTGGTGACACGGGCGGCAAGGAGACCGGTGGTCATGAGACCGGCGGCCACGAAACCGGTGGTCATGAGGCCGGTGGTCACACCACGCCCGACGCCGGCGTGCACAAGGGTGTCAAGGCCGGCTACGGCGGCGCGGCCGACGCCATGGGCACCACCGAGGTCGTCACCGGAACCGCCCTCATCGCGGGCGCGGTCGGCGCAGGGGGCGTTCTCCTGCTGCGCCGCCGCCGCGCGGACGACCGCACCTGAAACGGCTCCTCCGCCCTGGGGTGACGAGGTCCGGGGCGGAGGAGCGCCATCGCGTACGGCGAGAACCGGGAGCGCACATCGTGCAGGGGTCGAACAGGCCGTCCAGGCGCGGCGCCTGGGGCGTCGTCGTCGTCGTCCTGCTCATCGGCATCCATCTCGTGCGGGGCGGCACGCAGGAGTGGAGCACCGGTGGGCCGCCGCAGCCGCTCGCCGCCGCGGCCCCGGACCACGCCGCCGCCCTCGCCCCGGCCCCGGCGAGCGCCCCCGACCCGCTGCCGGCCTCCCGCCCGGCCCGGGTACGCGTCCCCGCCGTCCGGATCGACGCGCCCGTCACGGCCGTCGGCCTCGACGCCGAGGGGTGGATCGACACACCGCCCGCGGACGAGAAGAACCTCGCCGGCTGGTTCACCGGCGCCGTCACCCCGGGGGAGAGGGGTACGGCGGTCGTCGTCGGCCATGTCGACACCCCCGCCGGCCGGTCGGTCTTCCACGACCTCGGCGCCCTGGCCAAGGGCCAACGCGTCGAGATCCTCCGCCAGGACGGCAGGACCGCCGTCTTCTCCGTGTACGGCATCGAGGTCGTCCCCAAGGAGCGCTTCCCGGCCGAGCGGATCTACCGGGCCTCCCCCTACCCCGAGCTGCGCGTCCTCACGTGTGGCGGGAGCTTCTCCCGGCAGCGCGGGTACGACGGCAACGTCGTCGTCTCCGCCCGCCTGGCCGAGGTGCGCTGAGACCGATCGGAGCTCCTCCCCGGCCCGGCTTTGTCCTCACGCGGGAAAAAGTCTGCACGGATTGCTGCGCGACTTCTTCCCACCCCCGGACACCACTGCTACGTTCCCCCTCGAAAGCCCGGCGGCGATCCGCCCGAAGGGTTTCGCCGACTCGCTAGGGGAGGGGCGCGTGAGACGCATGACCGCACGACCCGCCAACGCGCACCAGGCGCGACTGCTGCGTCTGCTGCGCGACGGAGGACCCAACTCCCGCGCGCAGCTCGGCGATCAGATCGACCTGTCCCGCTCCCGGCTCGCCGTCGAGGTGGACCGGCTCCTCGAGACCGGTCTCGTCGTGGCCGACGGCCTCGCCGCCTCGCGCGGCGGCCGTCGTTCGCACAACATCCGGCTCGCCCCCGAACTCCGCTTCCTCGGCGTCGACATCGGTGCCACGTCCATCGACGTGGCCGTCACCAACGCCGAGTTGGAGGTGCTCGGGCATCTCAACCACCCCATGGACGTCCGCGAGGGACCCGTCGCCGTCTTCGAACAGGCCCTCGCCATGGCGGCGAAACTCCGGGCCTCCGGGCTTGCCGAAGGCTTCGACGGAGCCGGCGTCGGCGTCCCCGGTCCGGTCCGCTTTCCCGAGGGCATCCCGGTCGCGCCGCCGATCATGCCCGGCTGGGACGGCTTCCCCGTCCGGGAGGCGCTCAGCCAGGAACTCGGCTGCCCGGTCATGGTCGACAACGACGTGAACCTCATGGCCATGGGCGAGCAGCACGCGGGCGTCGCCCGCTCGGTCGCCGACTTCCTCTGCGTCAAGATCGGTACCGGCATCGGCTGCGGCATCGTCGTGGGCGGGGACGTCTACCGCGGTACGACGGGCAGCGCCGGCGACATCGGGCACATCCAGGTGGAACCGGACGGCCGCGCCTGCGCGTGCGGCAACAGGGGCTGCCTGGAGGCCCACTTCAGCGGCGCCGCCCTGGCCCGCGACGCCGAGGACGCGGCGCGCGCGGGCCGGTCGGAGGAGCTCGCGGCGCGCCTCGCGGCGGCCGGCGGGCTCACGGCGGTCGACGTCGCCGCGGCGGCCGCCGCCGGGGACGCCACCGCGCTCGCCCTCATCCGTGAGGGCGGCAACCGGGTCGGGCAGGTCATCGCCGGACTCGTCAGCTTCTTCAATCCCGGTCTGGTGGTGATCGGGGGCGGGGTCACCGGCCTCGGTCACAACCTCCTCGCCAGTGTCCGCACCCAGGTCTACCGCCAGTCCCTCCCGCTGGCCACCGGCAACCTCCCCATCGTGCTGGGCGAGTTGGGCCAGACCGCCGGAGTGACCGGCGCGGCCCGCCTCATCAGCGACCACCTCTTCTCCCCGGCGTAACCGTTCGGCGTTTGGTTGTGGGCATGCGTGCCGCCGGGGCGGCACGGGCGGGCACGACCACCCACCGGCCCGCACCCGCCCGCACCACCTCACCCCCGCACCCGCTCAGGCGCCCACCCGCGCCCGCCGACCCGCCCCACCCCGCACCCCGCTCAGGCGCCCACCCGCACCCGCCGGACCGCCCCACCCCGCACCCACGCAGGCGCCCACCCGCACCCGCCGAGGGGACCTCACCCATGCCCCAAGACCAGCAACCACCCCTGCTCACCATGTCCGCCATCACCAAGTCCTTCCCCGGCGTCCGCGCCCTCGACGGCGTCGACCTCGAAGTCGCCCCCGGCGAGGTCCACTGCCTCCTCGGTCAGAACGGCGCCGGGAAGTCCACCCTCATCAAGGTCCTCGCCGGCGCCCACCAGCCCGACGGCGGCCGGATCACCTGGCGCGGCGAGGCCGTCCAGCTCCGCTCGCCGATCGCCGCCATGCGCCTCGGCATCGCCACCATCTACCAGGAACTCGACCTGGTCGAAGGGCTCTCCGTCGCCGAGAACGTCCACCTCGGCCACGAACCCACCACCGCCGGCTTCGTCGTCCGCGGCCGCGCCGCCCGCGCGTCCACCGCCGCCCTCCTCAAACGGCTCGGGCACCCCGAGATCGACCCGGCCCGCCGCGTCGGCGACCTCTCCGCCGCCCAGCAGCAGATCGTGTCGATGGCCCGCGCCCTCTCCCACGACGTCCGGCTCATCGTCATGGACGAGCCGTCCGCCGCCCTCGACCCCGACGAGGTCGACAACCTCTTCCGTATCGTCGCCGACCTCACCGGAGCCGGCGTCGCCGTCGTCTACATCTCCCACCGCCTGGAGGAGATCCGCCGCATCGGCGACCGGGTCACCGTCCTCAAGGACGGCCGCGCCGTCGCCGGCGGACTGCCCGCCGCGTCCACGCCGACGCGGGACATCGTCGCCCTGATGACCGGCCGGAACGTCGAGTACGTCTTCCCGCCCCGCCCCGCCGAACCCCCGGCCGCCGCACCCGTGCTGAAGGTCCAAGGGCTCGCCAGGGAAGGGGAGTTCGACCCCGTCGACCTCGAACTGCGGCCCGGTGAGATCGTCGGCCTGGCCGGGCTCGTCGGCTCCGGCCGCTCCGAGATCCTGGAGACGATCTACGGTGCCCGCAAGGCCACCGCGGGCCAGGTCCTCGTCGACGGCCGCGCCCTGCGCCCCGGCAGCGTCCGCGCCGCCGTCCGAGCCGGGCTCGGACTCGCCCCCGAGGAACGCAAGGCCCAGGGCCTGCTGATGCTGGAGTCCGTCACCCGCAACGTCTCGGTCTCCACGCTCGCCCGCTTCGCGCGCGCCGGCTGGATCGACCGTGACGGCGAACGCGAAGCCACCCGGGCCGCCACCCGGGAGCTGTCGCTGCGGCCCGACAACCCCGACGCCCCGATCCGTACCCTCTCCGGCGGCAACCAGCAGAAGGCCGTCCTCGCCCGCTGGATCCTGCGCGGCTGCCGCGTCCTGCTCCTGGACGAGCCGACCCGGGGCGTCGACGTCGGCGCCCGCGCCGAGCTGTACGCGGTCATCCGCCGCCTCGCCGACGACGGCCTCGCCGTCCTCCTCGTGTCGAGCGAAGTGCCCGAGGTCCTGGGCCTGGCCGACCGCGTCCTGGTGCTCAGGGAGGGACGTGTCGTCCATACGGCACCCGCCCGCGAGCTCGACGAACACCGCGTACTCGACCTCGTGATGGAAGGGAGCCCCCGCTCATGACGCTGTCCACCGCCAAGACCGCCAAGACCGCCAAGACCACCGAGGCGTCCGCGCAGGACGGCGGCCGGCGCCCGCTCGGTCTGCGGGCCGACGTCCGCAACCTCTCCCTGCTCGGCGTGCTCGCCGTACTGATCGCGGTCGGCGGACTCACCCGCCCCGACGAGTTCCTCGCCGTCTCCAACCTCCAACTCGTGCTCACCCAGGCCTCCGTGATCGGTGTCGTCACCGTCGGCATGACCTTCGTCATCACCAGCGGCGGCATCGACCTCTCCGTCGGCGCGATCGTCGCCCTCGCCTCCGTCTGGGCGACGACGCTGGCGACACAGGAGTACGGATTCGCCGGCATCCTCTTCACGGCTGTCGTCGTCGGCGTGGGCTGCGGCCTGGTGAACGGGCTGCTCGTCGCGTACGGCGGGATGGTCCCCTTCATCGCGACCCTCGCCATGCTCGCCTCGGCCCGCGGCCTCGCCCTGCAGATCACCGACGGCCGGACGCAGATCGTCACCGTCGACCCGGTCCTCGACCTCGGCGTCCCCGACGCCTACATCCTCGGGATCCCGCCGCTCGTCCTCGTCTTCGCCGCCGTCACCGTCCTCGGCTGGCTGACCCTCAACCGGACCACCTTCGGCCGCCGCACCGTCGCCGTCGGCGGCAACGCGGAGGCCGCCCGCCTCGCCGGCATCGACGTCCGCCGCCAGCGCCTCTACCTCTACCTGCTCTCCGGCCTGTGCTGCGGCATCGCCGCCTTCCTGCTGATCATCCTCTCCGGCTCCGGCCAGAACACCAACGGCAACCTGTACGAACTCGACGCCATCGCCGCCGCGATCATCGGCGGCACGCTCCTCAGCGGCGGCCGGGGCACCATCGTCGGCTCCGTCCTCGGCGTCCTCGTCTTCACCACGATCACCAACATCTTCGCGCTCAACAACCTGCAGAGCGACGTCCAGCAGATCGCCAAGGGCGCGATCATCGTCGCCGCCGTCCTGGTCCAGCACCGCACCGCCCGCCACGGCGAAGCCACCTGACCCGCCCGACTCCCCCGCCCGTACCTCCCTCACCCCCGAAGGGACCCCTCGCCATGCCAGAAACCAGCCGCAGAGGACTGCTGTTCGGCACCGCCGCCGTCTCCGCCGGCGCCCTCCTCACCGCCTGTACCAGCAACGAGCCCAAGAACCAGGCGCCGGTCGCGAGCAACGCGCCCGCCGGCGACGACAAGCCCGGCACGCCCGTCACCATCGGCTTCGCAGGCCCCCAGGCCGACCACGGCTGGCTCAACGCCATCAACCAGAACGCCAAGGAGCGGGCGAAGAAGTACAGCGACGTCACCCTGGAGATCACCGAGGGCTCCAACGACACCGCCGTCCAGATCGGCCAGATCCAGACCCTCATCAACAAGAAGGTCGACGTCCTCGTCATCCTCCCCGCCGACGGCAAGGCCCTCACGCAGGTCGGCCTCCAGGCCATGAAGGCGGGCATCCCCGTCATCAACCTGGACCGGATCTTCGCCTCCCCGCAGGCCTACCGCTGCTGGATCGGCGGCGACAACTACGGCATGGGCCTCAACGCCGGCCGCTACATCGGCGAGCAGCTCAAGGACAAGCCGAACGCCACGGTGATCGAACTCGCCGGAATGGACAGCCTGGAGCTGACCAAGCAGCGCAGCCAGGGCTTCGACGACGCCCTGAAGAACTACCCCAACATCCGCAAGGTGGCCCGCCAGGCGGCCGACTTCACCGTCGAGTCGGGTCAGGCGAAGATGGCCCAACTCCTCCAGGCACAGCCGAAGTTCGACGCCCTGTGGAACCACGACGACGACCAGGGCGTGGGCGCGCTGCGGGCCATCGCCCAGGCCGGCCGCAAGGACTTCCTGATGGTGGGCGGCGCGGGCGCCAAGTCCGCGATGGACGCCATCAAGGCCGACGACGGCGTGCTCAAGGCCACCGTCCTCTACCCGCCGACCATGGCCGCCTCCGCCATCGACCTGGCCCGCGCCCTCGGCCAGAAGAAGGGCGTCAGCGGCATGTCCGAGCAGGAGATCCCGGCCTCCCTGACCCTCTACTCGGCCGTCGTGACCAAGGAGAACGTCGACGAGTACCTGCCCACCGGCTTCAGCTGACCGGCCTCCGGCCGGACCGAGCCCGGCACCCCCCACCGTGCAACCGACGAGGAGGAACCGTATGGAACAGCGGGAGAGCGAGGCCGGCGAGGCCCCGGACACGGGCCTGGCCCCGGCGCCGACGCTCGGCATCGGCATGGTCGGCTACGCGTTCATGGGCGCCGCCCACTCCCAGGCGTGGCGCACCGCGGGGCGCGCCTTCGACCTGCCGCTACGGCCCGTCCTCGCCGCCGTCGCCGGCCGAGACCGGGCCGCGGTGCGGGCGGCGGCGGCCAAGCACGGCTGGGCCGCCGCCGAGACCGACTGGCGTGCGCTCGTCGCCCGCGAGGACGTCCAGCTCGTGGACGTCTGCACCCCGGGCGACAGCCACGCGGAGATCGCCGTCGCCGCCCTGGAGGCCGGCAAGCACGTCCTGTGCGAGAAGCCGCTCGCCAACTCCGTCGCCGAGGCCGAGGCGATGGTCGCCGCGGCCGAGGCGGCGGCCGCCCGTGGCCAGGTCGCCATGGTCGGCTTCAACTACCGGCGCGTGCCGGCGATCGCGTACGCCCGCAGGCTCGTCGCGGACGGCCGACTGGGCGCGCTGCGGCACGTCCGGGTCGCCTATCTGCAGGACTGGCTCGTCGACCCCGCCTTCCCGCTGACCTGGCGCCTGCAGCGCGAGCACGCGGGGTCCGGGGCCCTCGGCGACCTCGGTGCGCACGCCGTCGACCTCGCCCAGTACCTCGCGGGGGAGCTCCTTGTCGGGGTCTCGGCGCTCACCGAGACCTTCGTACGGGAGCGGCCACTGCTCGCGGGCGTGTCGGCCGGGCTCTCGGGCGCCGCCTCGGGCCCGGGCGGGGCGTACGGGGCGGTGACGGTGGACGACGCCGCCCTGTTCACCGGGCGGCTCGCGTCCGGGGCGCTGGCCTCCTTCGAGGCGACCCGGATGGCAGCGGGCCGGAAGAACGCGCTGCGGCTGGAGATCAACGGCGAGAGGGGTTCGCTCGCCTTCGACCTGGAGCGGCTGAACGAGCTGTCCTTCCACGACCACACCGAGCCGGCCGCCGCCGCGGGCTTCCGCCGGATCCTGGTGACCGAGCCGGACCACCCGTACCTGGAGGGTTGGTGGCCGCCCGGCCACGGGCTCGGCTACGAGCACTCCTTCGTCCACCAGGCCCGCGACCTGGTCCTCGCCGTCGCGTCCGGGACCGGTCCGGCCCCGTCCTTCGCCGACGGGCTCCAGGTGCAGCGGGTGCTGGCCGCCGTGGAGGAGAGCGCCGAGAAGAACGCCGTCTACACCCCCGTACCGCTCTAGGAGGACTGCGACCGTGTCCCGTCCCTTCACCCTCTTCACCGGCCAGTGGGCCGACCTGCCGCTGGAGGAGGTCTGCCGGCTCGCCCGCGACTTCGGGTACGACGGCCTCGAACTCGCCTGCTGGGGCGACCACTTCGAGGTCGACAAGGCGCTGGCCGATCCCTCGTACGTCGACGGCCGGCGCGCCCTCCTGGAGAAGTACGGCCTCAAATGCTGGGCCATCTCCAACCACCTGGTGGGCCAGGCGGTCTGCGACCACCCCATCGACGAGCGCCACCAGGCCATCGTCCCGCCCCGGATCTGGGGCGACGGTGAGCCCGAAGGCGTACGGCGGCGGGCGGCGCGCGAACTCGCCGACACCGCCCGGGCCGCCGGCGCGCTGGGCGTCGACACCGTCATCGGCTTCACGGGATCGTCGATCTGGCACCTGGTGGCGATGTTCCCGCCGGTCCCGGAGCGCATGGTCGAGCGCGGATACGAGGACTTCGCGGAGCGCTGGAACCCGATCCTGGACGTCTTCGACGCCGAGGGCGTGCGTTTCGCGCACGAGGTCCATCCGAGCGAGATCGCGTACGACTACTGGACCACGCGGCGGGCGCTCGAAGCGGTCGACCACCGGCCGGCCTTCGGCCTCAACTTCGACCCGAGCCACTTCGTCTGGCAGGACCTGGACCCGGTCGGCTTCCTCTGGGACTTCCGCGACCGGATCTACCACGTGGACTGCAAGGAGGCCCGCAAGCGCCTCGACGGGCGCAACGGGCGGCTCGGCTCCCACCTGCCGTGGGGCGATCCCCGGCGCGGCTGGGACTTCGTCTCGGCGGGGCACGGCGACGTGCCGTGGGAGGACGTCTTCCGGATGCTCCGCTCGATCGGTTACGCGGGGCCCGTCTCGGTGGAGTGGGAGGACGCGGGGATGGACCGGCTGACCGGTGCTCCGGAAGCGCTTGCCCACCTCAAGCGGTTCGACTTCGACCCGCCCGCGGCCTCCTTCGACGCGGCCTTCGGCGGTCGCGACTGACGCGGCCTGGCGGCTCAGGCCCAGGTGGATCCCCGGGTGGTGGTGGCGCCACCCGGGTTCCTCCGCCCTGCCCTCGTCCGGCTTTGTCCTGTGGCGGTGAAAAGTTCGACGGAGGCAGTGTGCAAGGGCTTTCCGTCCTGGACGAACCCCGCTACGGTCCCTGATGTGTACATGACGTGACTCGAAGGTTGCGACCAGCGTGACGGCGCGCGCCGGTCCCCGGACACCCGCACTCACCCGGCCCTATTCCGGAGGACATTCCGTGCACAGCAAGAAACGCCCCCGAGCCAGAAAGCCCCTCGCCCTCCTCGCCGCCGGACTCCTCGCCCTCGGCGGCCAGCAGGCCCTCGCGGCCGAGCCGGAAGCCACGCCCGCGGCGGCGGCCGCCGAGGAGTTCCAGCAGGTCACGCTCGCCAAGGGCGGTGAGGAAGTCGGCGAGCCGATGTCGCTGGCCGTGCTCCCCGACCGCAGCGTCCTGCACACCTCGCGCGGCGGAGAGCTGCGCCGCACCGACGCCGCCGGCAACACCACGGTCATCGGCACCGTCCCCGTCTACTCCCATGACGAGGAAGGCCTCCAGGGCATCGGCCTCGACCCGGACTTCGCCCGGAACAGGGCCATCTACCTCTACTACGCCCCGCCGCTGGACACCCCCACGGGCGATGCCCCCGAGAACGGCACCGCCGCCGACTTCGCGAAGTACGACGGCGTCAACCGCCTCTCCCGCTTCACCCTGAAGGCCGACGGCACGCTGGACAACGCCAGCGAGAAGAAGGTCATCGACATCCCCGCGACCCGGGGCATCTGCTGCCACGTCGGCGGCGACATCGACTTCGACGCCCAGGGCAACCTCTACCTGTCGACCGGCGACGACTCCAACCCCTTCGCCTCCGACGGCTTCACGCCCATCGACGAACGCCCGGGCCGCAACCCCGCGTTCGACGCCCGTCGCACCTCCGGCAACACCAACGACCTGCGCGGCAAGATCCTGCGCATCAAGGTCGCCGAGGACGGCACGTACACCGTCCCCGACGGCAACCTCTTCGCCCCCGGCACGGCGAAGACCCGCCCCGAGATCTACGCGATGGGCTTCCGCAACCCCTTCCGCTTCAGCGTCGACAAGGCGACCGGCGTCCTCTACGTCGGCGACTACGGCCCCGACGCCGGTGCCGCCGACCCCAAGCGCGGACCCGCCGGACAGGTCGAGTTCGCCCGGATCACCAAGCCCGGCAACTTCGGCTGGCCGTTCTGCACCGGCAAGAACGACGCCTACGTCGACTACGACTTCGCCACCAAGCAGTCCGGCGCGGCCTTCGACTGCGGCGCGCCGAAGAACGACTCGCCGTACAACACCGGACTCGTCGACCTCCCACCGGCCGAGCCGGCCTGGCTCCCGTACGACGGCGGCTCCGTACCGGAGTTCGGCACCGGATCGGAGTCCCCGATGGGCGGACCGGTCTACCGCTACGACGCGGCGTCCACCTCCCCCGTCAAGTTCCCCGAGGCCTACGACGGCGACTTCTTCGCCGGAGAGTTCGGACGGCGCTGGATCAAGCGCATCGAGCAGGGCGCCGACGGCGCCGTGCAGTCCATCAATCCCGTGCCGTGGACCGGCACCCAGGTGATGGACATGGCCTTCGGCCCCGACGGCGCGCTGTACGTCCTCGACTACGGTACCGCCTGGTTCGGCGGCGACCACAACTCCGGGCTCTACCGCATCGAGAACGCCACCGGCGGACGCTCCCCTGTCGCCGAGGCGAGCGCGAGCAGGACCTCCGGCACGGCGCCCCTGAAGGTCGCCTTCTCCTCCGCCGGCACCACCGACGGCGACGGCGACGCCCTCACCTACAGCTGGGACTTCGGTGACGGCGGTACGTCGACGGCCGCCAACCCCACGTACACGTACAGGAAGAACGGCACGTACACGGCGACCGTGACCGCGAAGGACCCCTCCGGCCGTACGGGCTCCGCCTCCGTCCACGTCGTCGTCGGCAACACCGCGCCCAAGGTCACCCTCGAACTACCGGCGGAAGGCGCCCTCTTCGCCTTCGGCGACGAGATCCCCTTCCGGGTGAAGGTCACCGACCCCGAGGACGGCGTGATCGACTGCGCCAAGGTCAAGGTCACCTACGTCCTCGGCCACGACAGCCACGGCCACCCGGTCACCTCGGCCAACGGCTGCACCGGCACCATCAAGACGTCCTCCGACGGCGGCCACGACGACGACGCCAACATCTTCGCCGTCTTCGACGCCGAGTACACCGACGGCGGAGGCGGCGGCCAGGCCGCCCTCACCACCCACGACCAGGCCAAGCTCCAGCCGCGCCACCGCCAGGCCGAGCACTTCGACGCCCAGAACGGCGTCGCCGTCATCGACAAGGCCCCGGCGAACGGCGGACGGACCGTCGGAGACATCCACGACGGCGACTGGATCTCCCTCAAGCCCTACAACCTGAGCGGGGCGACCAAGCTCACCGCACGCGTCTCCTCCGGCGGCGCCGGAGGCTTCCTCGAAGTCCGCACCGGATCGCCCACCGGCGCCCTGCACGGCTCCGCGCCCGTCCCCGTCACCGGAGGCTGGGAGACCCTCCAGGACATCGACGTGCCCCTGCGCAACGTGCCCCGCGCGACCACCGAACTCTTCCTCGTCTTCAAGGGCGGCGCGGGCGCGCTCTACGACGTGGACGACTTCACCATCTCCAGCGCCCCGGTCGACCGGAACGCCAAGCGCGTCCTCGTCTTCTCCCGTACCGCCGGTTTCCGCCACGACTCGATCGGCAGCGGCATCACCGCGCTGAAGGAACTCGGCGCACAGAGCGGCATCACCGTCGACGCGACCGAGGAACCGCGCCAGTTCACCACCAGCAACCTCGCCCGCTACGACGCCGTCGTCTTCCTCTCCACCACCGGTGACGTCCTCAACACCGAGCAGCAGGCCGCCTTCGAGCACTACGTCTCCACCGGCGGCGGCTACATGGGCGTCCACGCGGCGGCCGACACCGAGTACGACTGGGAGTTCTACGGCGGGCTCGTCGGCGCCCACTTCGCCTCGCACCCGCACATCCAGCCCGCGACCGTCCGGGTCGAGGACCACGGCCACCCGGCCACCGAGCACCTCGACGCCACCTGGCAGCGCACCGACGAGTGGTACAACTACCGCACCAATCCCCGCGGTCAGGCCCGGATCCTCGCCACCCTCGACGAGACCAGCTACCAGGGCGGCACCATGAACGGCGACCACCCGATCGCCTGGTGCAAGTCGTACGGCGGCGGGCGCTCCTTCTACACCGGCGGCGGCCACACCAAGGAGTCGTACGCCGAGCCGGCCTTCCGGCAGCACCTCCTCGGCGGGCTGAAGTACGCCACCGGCCAGACCGCGGCCGACTGCCGGCCGCAGACCGGCTACCGCGCGCTCTTCAACGGAGAGACCCGCGAAGGCTGGAAGCAGGCCGGGCCCGGCAGCTTCGACGTCGTCGACGGCGAACTGCGCTCCGTGGGCGGCATGGGGATGCTCTGGTACCAGGCCAAGGAGTTCTCCTCCTACTCCCTCACGCTCGACTGGAAGATGGCGGGCGACGACAACTCCGGCATCTTCGTCGGCTTCCCCGCCTCCGACGACCCCTGGTCCGCCGTGAACAAGGGGTACGAGATCCAGATCGACGCCACCGACGCCGCCGACCGGACCACCGGCGCCGTCTACGGCTTCAAGTCCGCCAACCTCACGGCACGCGACGCGGTGCTGCGGCCGCCGGGCCAGTGGAACAGCTACGAGATCCGCGTCCAGGGCGAACGGCTCCAGGTGTTCCTCAACGGGGTGAAGATCAACGACTTCACCAACACCGATCCGGCGCGGAGCCTGAAGGACGGCCACATCGGCATCCAGAACCACGGAGCCGACGACCAGGTGTCGTTCCGCGCCATCAAGCTCAGGGAGCTCCCCTCGTAGAGCCCCCTGCCCAGCCGGCGGCGGGCGGGGAGGCGCCGTACCCCCCGCCCGCCGCCTCCACCACAGTCCAGGGAGGCAGGGTCGTGACCACAGGAACACGTACGGGAGTCTGGCTCGTCGGAGCGCGCGGCTCCGTCGCCACCACGGCGGTGGCCGGTTGCGCCGCCACCACGGCGGGCCTGCACCCACCGACCGGCATGGTGACCGAGACCGCCCCCTTCGCGGGGGCGGGCCTCCCACCGCTCGCCTCCCTCGTCTTCGGCGGACACGACACGGCGACGTGTCCCCTGCCCAAACGGGCCGAGGAGCTTGACCTCGCGGGCGTCCTCCCGCACGGCCTCGCCGCCGCCGTCGCCGGTGAACTGCGGGCCGCCGACGCGGAGATCCGCCCCGGCGGCCCCCTGCCGGGCGACAACCGGACGGAGGAGGAACTGATCGCCTCCTTCGCGGCAGACCTGACGGACTTCCGGGTCCGACTGGACCTCGACCGAGTCGTGGTGGTGAACGTCGCCTCCACGGAGCCGGCGTCGGGGGGCGCCGAGCTTCCTCCGAGCTCCCTCTACGCGGCCGCCGCCCTGCGCACCGGCTGCCCCTACGTCAACTTCACGCCCTCGACGGGGCTGCGCCACCCTGCCCTCGCCGACACCGTCGCGGCCGGCGGTCTTCCCCACGCGGGCCGTGACGGGAAGACCGGCCAGACCCTGCTGCGCTCCGTCCTCGCCCCGATGTTCCTCCAGCGCGCCCTGACCGTACGGGCCTGGTCGGGCACCAACCTGCTGGGCGGCGGCGACGGGGCCGCCCTCGCCGACCCGGCTGCCGCGGCCGCCAAGAACGCGGGCAAGGAACGGGTCCTCGCGGACGTCTTCGGCCACGCCCCGGAGGGGGAGGTCCACATCGACGACGTGCCGGCCCTGGGGGAGTGGAAGACAGCCTGGGACCACATCGCCTTCGAGGGCTTCCTCGGCTCCCGGATGGTCCTCCAGACGACCTGGCAGGGCTGCGACTCGGCCCTGGCGGCGCCCCTCGTCCTGGACCTGGCCCGCCTGACGGCCCGCGCCCACGAGAGGGGCCTCTCGGGCCCGCTGGGCGATCTCGCCTTCTACTTCAAGGACCCGGAGGGCGAGGCCCCGGCCGGGCTCGCGGACCAGTACGCGCGCCTCGTGGCCTTCGCGGCCCGCCTGGGGGAGGCCCGGTGAGCCGGGCGCGCGGGCGCGTCACGGCCTGGGCGGAACTGCTGCGCGTCTCCGCGCTGGCGACGGTGCCGGGCGACGCCCTCGCGGGCGCGGCGGCCGCGGGCCTGCGCCCCAACCGCTCGACGCTCCTGGCCATCGGCTCCTCCCTCTGTCTGTACGAGGCGGGCATGGCGCTCAACGACTGGGCCGACCGCGCCGAGGACGCCGTCGACCGCCCCCACCGCCCGATCCCGTCGGGCCGCGTCACCCCAGGCGCTGCGCTCGCCGCCTCCGCCGCCCTCACGGCCGCCGGCCTCGCGCTCGCCGCCCGCGCCGGGCGCCCCACCCTGGCGACGGCCACCGCCCTCGCGGCGACGGTCTGGTCCTACGACCTCCACCTCAAGCACACCCCGGCGGCCCCCGCCACGATGGCCACGGCCCGCGCCCTGAACCTCCTCCTCGGCACCATCGCCACATCGAACACCTCCTCAGCCCACCATCCCCACCGCACCGGCGCCGGCGCGCCCGGCCTCCGATCGGCGGGCCTCCGTGCGACCGGGCTCCGCGAGGTCGGCCTCCGAGCGGCAGGCCTCCGTGCGGCCGGGCCCCGCGAGGTCGGCCTCCGAGCGGCAGGCCTCCGTGCGGCCGGGCCCCGCGAGGTCGGCCTCCGAGCGGCAGGCCCCGGTGCGGCCGGGCTCCGCGTGGCAGGCACCGGCCCCCACCCGACCGGCCTGCGAGCGGCCGCTCTTCACGCGGCCGCCGTCGTCGGCGCCCACACCTACGCGGTCACCGCGGTCTCCCGCCACGAGACCCAGGGCGGCTCGACCCGGACCCCCCTGCTGGCCCTCGCCACCACCGTGGCCCTCACCGCGCTCACGGCCGGACCCTCGGCCCGAGCGGCCTTCTTCCCGTCTGGCACCTCTGGCCCGTCCGCCCCGTCCGCCCCGTCCGGTTCGGCCGGCACCTCCGGCCCGGCTGGTCCGCTCGGCACGCCCGGCACGGTGGCCGCGCGCGTCGCCACCGCTGCCGGCCCGCTTGTCACGACCGCCCTCGCCGCCACCTACGCCCGCACCCCGGCGACGCCCCTCCTCCACGCCGCCCTGAACCCGTCACCACCCCTCACCCAGCGCTCCGTCGGCGCCGGTATCCGCGCTCTGATCCCGCTCCAGGCCACCCTCGCCGCCCGGGCCGGCGCGCCCGGCACCGCGCTCCTGGTGCTCGGCCTCGCCCCCCTCGCCCGCGCTCTCGCCCGGAAGGTGAGCCCGACATGAACCCCGGACAACCCGCCGTCCGCTTCGGCTACGGCACCAACGGCCTCACCGACCTCCGGCTCGACGACGCTCTCGCCCTCCTCGCCGACCTCGGATACGACGGCGTCGGCCTCACCCTCGACCACATGCACCTCGACCCCCTCGCGCCCGACCTCCCGGCCCGGACCGCCCGGGTGGCCCGCCGTCTGGCCGCCCTCGGCCTCGGGGTGACGATCGAGACCGGCGCCCGCTACGTCCTCGACCCCCGCCGCAAGCACGGCCCCTCCCTCCTCGACCCGGACCCCGAGGCGCGTTCAGCCCGCGTCCACCTCCTCCTTCGCGCGGTCCGCGTCGCCGCCGACCTCGGCGCGCACGCCGTGCACTGCTTCAGTGGCCTCACACCGCAGGGGACCACCGACGAGACCGCCTGGAAGCGGCTCGCGGAATCCCTCACCCCCGTCGTCGAAGCCGCTGCCGCCGCCCACGTCCCCCTCGCCCTCGAACCCGAACCAGGTCACCTCCTCGCCACCCTCGACGACTTCCACACCCTCCGCGCCCTCCTCGGCGATCCGGACCCGCGCCACTTCGGCCTCACCCTCGACATCGGCCACTGCCAGTGCCTGGAGCCCGCATCCCCGGCGGACTGCGTCCGCGCCGCCGCGCCCTGGCTGCACCACGTCCAGATCGAGGACATGTGCCGCGGGGTCCACGAGCACCTCCCGTTCGGCGACGGCGAGATCGACTTCCCGCCCGTCCTCGCCGCCCTCGCCGAACTCACGGCCGCCGGCTACCCGGGCCTGACCGTCGTCGAACTGCCCCGCCACTCCCACGCCGGCCCGGAACTCGCCCGCACCTCCCTCGCGTTCCTGCGCGGCCGCCCCGGCCACTCCACCCCATCGAGGGAGCCGACATGCTGACCCCGACCGCCCGGGCCTGGTTCGACGAGGCCCTCACCGCCGCCACCGACCGCACCGCCCTCTGGGAGCTGCGTTTCGCCTCCGCCGGCCGCCACTGCGGCGCGGACCACGCCGACTCCGTCCGCGTCGCCCTGCTCCGAGCGGCCCGCGCCGACCCGGCCGTCCTCACCCGGCTCTACCACCACGGCTCCGCCCCCGAGCGCCGCGCCGTCCTCCTCGCCCTCCCCTCCCTGGTCGCGGGCCCCGAGGCCCTGCCCCTCGTCGAGGACGCCCTGCGCACCCACGACACCCACCTGATCGCCGCCGCCCTCGGTCCCTACGCCGCCTCCCACCTCGCCCCCCACTCCTGGCGGCAGGCCGTCGTCAAGTGCCTCTTCACCGGCGTCCCCCTCGACACCGTCGCCGGCCTCCACGACCGCGCCCGCGGCGACACCGAACTCGCCCGGATGCTCACCGACTACGCCGCCGAACGCACCGCCGCCGACCGCCCTGTCCCCGCCGACCTCCACCGCGCCCTCGCCCTCACCACCCCCACGGCCCGCACCGAGGAGTCCTGATGCGCATCTTCGACCCCCACATCCACATGTCCTCGCGCACCACGGACGACTACCGCGCCATGTACGACGCCGGAGTCCGCGCCCTGGTCGAGCCCGCCTTCTGGCTCGGCCAGCCCCGCACCTCGCCCGCCTCCTTCGTCGACTACTTCGACTCCCTCCTCGGCTGGGAACCCTTCCGGGCCGCCCAGTACGGCATCGCCCACCACTGCACCCTCGCCCTCAACCCCAAGGAGGCCAACGACCCCCGCTGCACCCCCGTTCTCGACCTCCTGCCCCGCTACCTCGTCAAGGACAACGTCGTCGCCGTCGGAGAGATCGGCTACGACTCCATGACCCCCGCCGAGGACGCCGCTCTCGCCGCGCAGCTCCAGCTCGCCGCCGACCACGGTCTGCCCGCCCTCGTCCACACCCCGCACCGCGACAAGCTCGCCGGCCTGCGCCGGACCCTCGACGTCGTCCGCGAGTCCGCGCTCGCCCCCGAACGGGTGCTGCTCGACCACCTCAACGAGACCACCGTCAAGGAGGCCGCGGACAGCGGCGCCTGGCTGGGCTTCTCCGTCTATCCGGGCACCAAGATGGACGAGGACCGCATGGTCGCCGTGCTCAAGGACCACGGCCTGGACCGCGCCCTGGTGAACTCGGCCGCCGACTGGGGCAACAGCGACCCCCTGAAGACCCGCAAGGTCGGCGACGCCATGCTCGCCGCGGGATTCTCCGACGACGACGTCGACCAGGTGCTGTGGCGCAACCCCGTCTCCTTCTACGGCCTCAGCGGCCGCCTCCGACTCGACCTTCCTTCCTCCGACGCCCCCACCCACGAGGGCAACTCCGTCCTCCGCGGCGGGGAATGAGGCGGGCGGGACCATGCGCTTCCGCCACCCGGACGGCTCCACCGTCCACCTCGCCTACTGCACCAACGTCCACCCGGCAGAGACCCTCGACGGCGTCCTCGCCCAACTCCGCGACCACTGCGAACCCGTGCGCCGACGCCTCGGCCGCGACCGGCTCGGCATCGGCCTCTGGCTCGCCCGGGACGCCGCCCACGCCCTGATCACCGACCCGGGCTCGCTGCGCTCGCTGCGTGCCGAGATCGACCGCCGCGGCCTGGAGGTCGTCACCCTCAACGGCTTCCCGTACGAAGGCTTCGGCGCCGCTGAGGTCAAGTACCGCGTCTACCAACCGGACTGGACCCGCCCCGAACGCCTCGCCCACACCACCGATCTGGCCCGTCTCCTCGCCGCACTCCTCCCCGACGACGTCACCGAGGGCTCCGTCTCCACCCTGCCGCTCGCCTGGCGCACCCCCTTCGACTCCCGCGCCGAGGACACGGCCCTCGCCGCCCTGGCCACCCTCGCCGAACGCCTCGACGCCCTGGAGGAGCTCACCGGGAAGAGCATCCGGATCGGACTCGAACCGGAACCCGGCTGCACCGTCGAGACCACGGCCGACGCGATCGCCCCGCTCACCGCCCTGTCAAGCCCCCGCGTCGGCGTCTGCCTCGACACCTGTCACCTCGCCACCTCCTTCGAAGATCCGCCCACCGCCCTGGACGCCCTCGGCTCCGCGGGCATCCCCGTCGTCAAGGCCCAGCTCTCCGCCGCCCTGCACGCCGAGCACCCCCATCTCCCGGAGGTCCGCGCCGCGCTCGCCGCCTTCGCCGAACCCCGCTTCCTCCACCAGACCCGCACCCGCACCGCCGCCGGGCTGCGCGGCACCGACGACCTGCCCGAGGCCGTCTCCGGGCGCGCCCTCCCGGACGGCGCCGCCTGGCGCTCCCACTTCCACGTCCCCCTGCACGCCCCACCCGAGCCTCCGCTCACCTCCACCCTTCCGGTCCTCCGCACGACCCTCGCCCTCCTCCTCGGCGGCCCGCGTCCGCGCACCCACCACCTGGAGGTCGAGACCTACACCTGGCAGGCACTCCCGGCCGACCGGCGCCCCCGCAACCGCGCCCGCCTCGCCGACGGCATAGCCGCCGAACTCACCCTGGCCCGCGACCTGCTGACCGACCTCGGCCTCAAGGAACTCCCATGACCAGCCCCCGGAGCGACACCCGGCCCACCCCCCTCCTCGTCCTCGACGTCGTCGGTCTCACGCCCCGCCTCCTGGAGCACATGCCCCGTCTGCGAGCCCTCGGCGCGGCCGGCTCCCAGGCACCGCTCTCCACCGTCCTGCCGGCCGTCACCTGCACCGCGCAGACCACCTTCCTCACCGGCACCCTCCCCTCCGAGCACGGCATCGTCGCCAACGGCTGGTACTTCCGCGAACTCGGCGACGTCCTCCTCTGGCGCCAGCACAACGGCCTCGTCTCCGGCGACCGCCTCTGGGACGCCGCCCGCCGCGCGCACCCCGGCTACACCGTCGCGAACATCTGCTGGTGGTACGCCATGGGCGCCGACACCGACATCACCGTCACCCCCCGTCCCGTCTACTACGCCGACGGCCGCAAGGAACCCGACTGCTACACCCGGCCCCCGGCCCTCCACGACGAACTCACCGACACACTGGGCACCTT
The DNA here is from genome assembly GCF_053609105.1 of Streptomyces sp. NPDC054975. Lineage (NCBI taxonomy): Bacteria > Bacillati > Actinomycetota > Actinomycetes > Kitasatosporales > Streptomycetaceae > Streptomyces > Streptomyces sp. NPDC054975. The sequence continues at coordinate 51,042 of NZ_JBSGWV010000012.1, read as the reverse complement.
CCCCCTCTTCCACTTCTGGGGCCCCGGCGCCGACCTGGTCTCCAGCCGCTGGATCATCGACGCCACCCGCCACATCCTCCGCACCCGCCGCCCCGACCTGGCCCTCGCCTACGTCCCGCACCTGGACTACGACCTCCAGCGGTACGGCCCCGACGACCCACGCGCCTTCCGCGCCGCGGCCGACCTGGACACCGCGCTCGCCCCCCTCCTCGACGAGGCCCGCGCCGAAGGCCGCACGGTCGTCGCCCTCTCCGAGTACGGCATCACCCGCGTGAACCGGCCCGTCGACATCAACCGCGCCCTGCGCCGCGCCGGCCTCCTGGAGGTCCACACCCAGGACGGCATGGAGTACCTGGACCCGATGACCTCACGCGCCTTCGCGGTCGCCGACCACCAGCTCGCCCACGTCTACGTCCGCCGCCCCGAAGACCTCGACACCGTCCGCGAGACCCTCACCGGGCTCCCCGGCATCGAGCGACTCCTGGACGACGAGGGCAAGAAGGAGCACGGCCTCGACCACCCACGCTCGGGCGAACTCGTCGCCCTCGCCGAGCCCGACGCGTGGTTCACGTACTACTACTGGCTCGACGACGCGCACGCGCCCGACTTCGCCCAGCTCGTCGAGATCCACCGGAAACCCGGCTACGACCCCGCCGAACTCTTCATGGACCCGCTCGATCCCTACGTACGCGTCAAGGCGGCGAAGGCGATCGCCCGCAAGAAGCTCGGCATGCGCTACCGGCTCGCGGTCGTACCCCTCGACCCTTCACCTATTCGCGGCAGCCATGGCCGCCTCCCCACGAGCGACGACGAAGGTCCGCTCATTCTGTGCTCCACCCCCCGCGCTGTGAGCGGCCGCGTAGCGGCCACCGATGTGAAGTCCCTCTTGCTCCGACTGGCCGGTCCTGTCTGACCGGACTCCAGTGAAGCAGAACCCACCGACAACGAGGAGTTATCCACAGATGGCCCGCGCCCGCCGCATCTCGCCCGCCACCCCCGACCCCGAACTGACCCGGAAACTCAGCAGACGGAACATGCTCGGCGTCGCCGCCGGCGCCACCGCCGCCGCTCTTCTCGGAGCGACCGCCCCGCAGGCCGCGGCGTCTCAGCCGGCCGACACCGCCGACGGCCACGGAGACGGTTCCGGGCACGGCAAGGGCCGCCCCGTCCTTCCCCCCGGCCGCCTCGGCATCCAGCTCTACTCACTCCGCGACAAGGTCGCCACGCTCGGCTTCGCCGCCGTCTTCGCCGAACTGAGCAAGTACGGCTACGACGAGGTCGAGTTCGCCGGATACAGCCAGGGCTCGGCGGGACCGATCACCCTCGCCGAACTCAGGAAGCTGACCCGCGAGAACGGACTGCGGGGCATCGGCAGCCACGTCGGCTACTACAGCGACGGCAACCCGGACGCGTACACCTTCGCGCAGAACCTCGACAAGGTCCTCGACGACGCCCAGGCCCTCGGCCTCCCGCACATCGGCACCGCCTCCGGCCCCTGGCGCTACGGCGCCACCGTCGAGGGCTGGAAGCGCTGCGCCGAGGAGTTCAACCGGTACGGCGCGGCGGCGAAGGAGCGCGGCATGAAGTTCTACCAGCACAACCACGCCGAGGAGTTCTCCTTCGCCACCGATCGCCCGAACGTCCGTCTGTACGACGTCCTGCTCGCCGAGACCGACCCGGATCTCGTCCACCTCGAAATGGACGTCTACTGGGCGTACGTGGCCCAGCACCGCTTCTCCCGCCGCGCCGACGGCACCCCCGCCCCCTTCGACCCGCTGCGCTACGTCCTCGACCAGCCCCACCGCTACCCGCTCTTCCACGTCAAGGACGGCGAACGCGACGACTCCGTCCGCGACGGCTACCGCATGGCGGACGTCGGGGACGGAGACATCGACTACCGGCGCTTCATCTCGGCGGTGAACCGCACCCACCACGGATACCGCTCCCACCACTGGCAGGCCGAACACGACAACCCGGTCGAGTCCTTCGCGTTCGCCCGCAAGTCCAGCGCGCACCTGCACTCCCTGCGGGAGAAGCACCACTGAGCGCACCAGTGAAAGCACCACTGCAAGGGCCGCTGACAGCACCACTGGAAGCGTCACCGAGCCGCAGGGCCGTCACGTTCACACGTCCCGGCTGATCGGCCGCGGGTTCGCCGGTATCCGGCGGGCCCGCGGCCGCCCCGGCGGATGCAGGAACAGCGCCACGAAGCCGGCGAAGAGCGAGATCGACCCGGCGAGCACGAACGCGCCCGAGTAGCCCCAGGCCGCGACCACGACCGCGCCCATACCGGAGCCGAGCAGCCCCGACACCAGCTTGGAGCTGTAGACCAGGCCGTAGTTGGAGGCGTTGTTGTTCTCCCCGAAGTAGTCCGCGGTCATCGCCGCGAACATCGGGAAGATCGCGCCGCCGCCGAAACCGGAGATGCTGGAGAACACCAGGAACAGCGGCAGGTTGTGGATGTTGCCCGACCAGAGGATGCCGTACTGCGCGAGCCCCAGGACGATACAGACGAAGATCAGGCACTGCTTGCGGCCGTAACGGTCGGAGAGCCAGCCGATCACACCGCGTCCGGTGCCGTTCACGATGGCCTTCAGCGACATCGCCGTCGCAACGATCCCGCCCGCGAAGCCCGCCTCGTCGCCGAAGGGCACCTGGAAGGCGATGCCGAAGATGTTGACGCCCGAGGTGCAGAGCAGACAGAACCACATCAGCGCGACGCGCCCGGTCCGCCAGGCCTCGAGGGGCGTGTACTGCTTCACCGCCGGCGGGTTCTTCTCCATGGCCCGCCGCGCGCGTGGGTCGTCCGGCTTCTTCAGCGGATCCACTTGGGCCGGCCACCAGTTCTTCGGCGGGTCCTGGAAGAAGTACCCGGCCACGGCGACCATCGCGGCCAGGAAGAGCCCCACGGAGACCAGCACCCAGCGGAAGTTGGTCAGATCCATGTAGCCGGTGAAGATGAAGACGAACGGCACCGAGCCGTAGGCGAAGCCGCCGTTCACGAAGCCGGTCTTGCCGCCCTTCCGCTCCGGATACCACTTGCCGACCATGTTCACGCAGGTCGCGTAGACCATGCCCGCGCCCATACCGCTGAACATGCCGAAGCCGACATAGGCGACGATCACATGCGGGGCGAAGGCGAGCGAGACATAGCCGAGCAGGGTGCCGACCGCGCCCAGCATCATCGCCCAGCGGGCCGGCAACCGCCCGCTCTCCCGCAGCTTTCCGGCCGGGAAGGCCACCGCGGCCTGGAAGAACACCCAGACCCCGAGCATCCAGAAGATGTGCGCACTGCTCCAGCTGTGCGCGGTGTGCAGCGTGTCCTCGGCGGACGCGAACGCGTACTCCGCCGAACTGATGCCCATCATGCCCACCCAGGGCAGGATGACCATCCACTTGCGAGTGCGGCCCATCAGCTCGACGTCGCTCTCACCGAGCCGGTACGTGCGGCCGTTGGCGTCCGTCACCTCCCTGTAAGGGAGGGTGGTGGTCACGTCGGTTGTCGTCATGGAGATCGAACCCCTCGCGTGGAAGAAGTCTGGCCAGCGCCCCCTGTCCGTTCCCTTCGCACCGGAGCCCGCGGCGGGCGGGATGCGGCCGCCGCGAGCCCCGTGGTTCGAGCTGTCGCTCAGCTCACCGCATCACCACCCAGGAGCCCCGCCGCCCGCGCCCACCGGTACTTCGCGCCGAGCACCGCGACCGGCCGCTCCGTCGTGTACGGGTAGGCCACGACACCCCGCTCGAAGAGGTACTGGCAGGCCTCCTCGACCTCGACGTCACCCGCGAGCGAGGCCACGACCGGCTTCTCGACGCCCCGCTCGCGGAACTCCGCCACCACGCGCGCGGTGAGCTCGGCGAACACCATCGGGGGAGTGACGATGGTGTGCCAGTAGCCGAGGACGAGCGCGTGGATCCGCGGGTCCTCCATGCCGAGCCTGATCGTGGCCTCGTACGTCGACGGCGGCTCGCCGCCCGTGATGTCGATCGGGTTGCCCGAAGCCCCGAAGGGCGGGATGAACGCCTTGAAGGCGGCGTCCAGGTCCTCCGGAATCTCCATCAGCCGCAGCCCGTTGTCGACGATCGCGTCCGAAAGGAGAACCCCGGACCCACCCGCTCCGGTGATGACGACGACGTTGTCCCCCCGCGGCGCCGGCAGCACGGGCAGCGCCCGCGCGTACTCCAGCATGTCGCTCAGCCCCGGCGCCCGGATGACACCCGCCTGCCGCAGGATGTCGTCGTACACCGCGTCGTCACCGGCGAGCGCGCCCGTGTGCGAACCGGCCGCCCGCGCCCCGGCACTGGTGCGCCCGGCCTTGAGGACGACCACCGGCTTCCTCGGCACGGTCAGCCGGGCCGCCTCGACGAAGGCCCGCCCGTCCTTGAGGTCCTCCAGGTGCATCGCGATGCAGTCGGTACGGGGATCCTCACCGAACCAGGTCAGCAGGTCGTCCTCGTCGATGTCCGACTTGTTGCCGAGCCCGACGATCGCCGACACACCCGTCCGCGTGGTCCGGGCGAAGCCCAGGATCGCCATCCCGATCCCGCCCGACTGAGAGGTCAGCGCCACACCCCCCTTGACGTCGTACGGCGTGCAGAAGGTGGCGCACAGGTCCTGCCAGGTCGAGTAGTACCCGTAGATGTTCGGGCCCAGGAGCCGGATGCCGTACCGTTCCGCCACCGCGACGATCTCGTCCTGCAGTGCGTGCTCCCCGGTCTCGGCGAAGCCGGACGGGATCAGCACCGCGTTCGGAATGCCCTTGCGCCCCACCTCCTCCAGCGCCGACGCCACGAACGGAGCGGGGATCGCGAAGACCGCCACATCCACCTCACCGGGAACGTCCGTGACACTCTTGTACGCCTTGCGGCCGAGGATGTCATCGGCCCGCGGGTTCACCGGATGGATCTCCCCGGGGAAGCCGCCGTCGACGAGGTTGCGCATCACCGAATTGCCGATCTTCCCGCGCTCGTTGGAGGCCCCGATCACGGCCACCGCGCGCGGCTCCATGAGCCGCCGCATCGACCGCAGGATCTCCTCGCGGCTGAACGTCCGCCTCGGCGCGGGCACGTCGGAGGCCAGGATCACGCGGATGTCGGCCGCCAGGGCGCCTTCGGGGGTGCCGATCACCGGGTTCAGGTCGACCTCGGCGATCTCGGGGAAGTCGGTGACCAGCTGGGAGACCCGGCGGATCTGCTCCGCGACCGCCCACCGGTCCACGGCCGGCGCCCCGCGCACTCCCCGCAGGATCTCCGCCGCCCGGATCGAGTCCAGCATCGACACCGCCTCGTCGGCGCTCACCGGCGCGAGCCGGAAGGTGACGTCCTTGAGGACCTCCACGAGCACCCCGCCGAGCCCGAAGGCGACGACCTTGCCGAAGGCGGGGTCGGTGACGGCACCGACGATGACCTCCTGCCCGGGCGGCAGCATCTGCTGCACCTGCACCCCGTCGATCCGCGCGCCGGGCGCGTAGGCACGGGCGTTGTCGACGATCCGGCAGAACGCCTCGCGGACCTGCGCGGCGCCCTCCACCCCGACGACCACACCGCCCGCGTCGGTCTTGTGCAGGATGTCGGGGGAGACGATCTTCAGGACGACCTTCCCGCCGAGCCGGTCGGCCTGCGCCACCGCCTCGTCCACGTCCCGCGCGAGGGCCTCGCCCGGCACGGCGATCCCGTACGCGTCGGCGAGCCGCTTCCCCTCCGGTGCGGTGAGGGCCGTGCGCCCCTCCGCCCGGATCGCGTCCAGCAGTTCGCGCACGGCCTGCCGGTCGAAGTGGTGCGCCGTGCCGTCCGTGGTGCTGTGTGCCGTCATCTAGATCACCCCGCTCGTCTTCAGGAGCCGCAGTTCCTCGTCGCCGAGCCCCAGTTCGCCGACGTAGACCTCTTCGTTGTGCTCACCGAGCAGAGGGGAGCTGACGACCTCCACGGGGGAGTCCGAGAGCTTGAGCGGGGAGCCGACCGTCGTGAAGCTGCCGCGCTCGGGATGGGGGACCTCGACGACCATCTCGTTGGCGACCAGCGAGGCGTCCTCGATGATCTCCTTGGTGGAGAGGATCGGACCGCACGGAATGCCCCGGGCGTTGAGCCGCTCCAGGACCTCCCACTTGGGCAGCGTCGAGGACCACTCCTCGATCAGCTGGAACATCTTGGGGAGCTTGGGCAGCCGGGCCTCCGGCGTCGCCCACTCCGGGTCCTCGGCGAGTTCGGGCCGGCCGATGAGCTCCGAGACCGGCGCCCAGCCGACGGGCTGGACGATGACGTACACGTAGTCGTTCGGCCCGCCGGGCGCACAGCGCACCGCCCAGCCCGGCTGACCGCCGCCGGAAGCATTACCCGAACGGGGGACTTCCTCGCCGAAATCTTCGTTGGGATACTCGGAGAGCGGACCGTGCGAAAGCCTCTGCTGATCCCGCAGCTTCACCCGGCAGAGATTCAGCACCGCGTGCTGCATCGCGACGTTCACCCGCTGCCCCCGTCCGGTGTTCTCGCGCTGGAAGAGCGCCGCCAGGATTCCCGCCACGGCATGGATGCCGGTGCCGGAGTCACCGATCTGGGCGCCCGTCGCCAGCGGCGGCCCGTCCTCGAACCCGGTGGTGGCCATCGAGCCGCCCATGGCCTGAGCGACGACCTCGTACGCCTTGAAGTTGGTGTACGGGCCGTCCCCGAACCCCTTGATGGAGGCATAGACGATTCGTGGATTGATCTCCTGGACGCGATCCCAGGTGAAGCCCATCCGGTCGACGGCCCCCGGGCCGAAGTTCTCGACCATGACGTCACTGCGTCGGATCAGCTCGGTCAGCAGCTCCTTGCCGCGCTCGGTCTTGACGTTGAGGGTGATGCTCCGCTTGTTGCAGTTGAGCATCGTGAAGTACAGCGAGTCGACGTCCGGGATGTCCCGCAGCTGCTTGCGCGTGATGTCACCGGACGGGGCCTCCAGCTTCACCACGTCCGCGCCGAGCCAGGCGAGCAGCTGAGTGGCGGAGGGACCGGACTGCACGTGCGTCATGTCGAGGACACGGATGCCTTCGAGAGCCTTGGTCATGATGAAGACCCCTCACTTGTACATGGTCTGGTTCATGGTTCCGGGGGCGTACGCGTCGGGGTCGACCCAGACGTTGATCAGCGACGGCAGTCCGGACTCGCGGGCGCGCCGCAACGCCGGGGCGATGTCGGCGGGGTCCCGCACCTCCTCGCCGTAACCGCCCAGCATCTGGGCGAACTTGTCGTAGTGCACGTCGCCGAGGGTGTTGCCGACCCGCTCGCGTTCCAGGCCGTACTTCTGCGCCTGGCCATACCGGATCTGGTTCATCGAGGAGTTGTTGCCGACGATGCCGACGAAGGGGAGGTTGTAGCGGACGAGCGTCTCGAAGTCCCAGCCGGTGAGGGAGAACGCGCCGTCACCGAAGAGCGCCACCACCTCCTTGTCCGGGCGTGCCTGCTTGGCCGCCAGGACGAAGGGGATGCCGACACCGAGCGTGCCGAGCGGTCCCGGGTCCATCCAGTGCCCGGGTGACTTCGGCTGCACGACCTGGCCGGAGAAGGTGACGATGTCCCCGCCGTCGCCGACGTAGATCGAGTCCTCGGTGAGGAAGTCGTTGATCTCGCTGACCAGGCGATAGGGGTGGATCGGCGAGGCGTCCGAGCGCAGCTGCGGCAGCCGCTTGTCCAGCGCGGTCTGCTCGGCGGTGCGCAGCTCCTCCAGCCAGGCCTTGCGCTTGATGGCCCCGCCGTTGAGCCGGCCCGTCGCCGCCTCCGTGACCGACTTCAGGATCAGCCCCGCGTCACCGACGATCCCGAGGTCGATGTCCCGGTTCTTGCCGACGGTCCGGTAGTCGAGGTCGATCTGGACGACGGTGGCGTCCGGGGAGAGCCGCTTGCCGTAGCCCATCCGGAAGTCGAAGGGGGTGCCGACGATGACGATGACGTCCGCGTTGGCGAAGGCGTAGCGCCGGGAGAGCTGGAAGTGGTGCGGGTCGCCGGGCGGCAGCGTGCCACGCCCCGCCCCGTTCATGTACGCGGGGACGTTGAGGGTACGGACGAGCTCGACGGCCGCGTCCGTGGCCCGGGTCGTCCAGACCTGGCTGCCCAGCAGGACCGCCGGCTTCTCGGCGTGCACCAGCAGGTCGGCGAGCCGCTCGATCGCCTCGGGGTCGCCGGCGCTGCGGGTGGACGCCCGGTACTGCCCGGCCTGGGGCACGCGTGCCTTCTCCACCGGGACGGTGGCGTCCAGGACGTCCCGCGGGATCTCCAGGAACGAGGGCCCGGGCGCGCCGTGGTAGCACTCGCGGAACGCCATGGAGACCATGTCCGCCGCGCGGGCCGTGTCCGGCACGGTGGCGGCGAACTTGGTGATCGGCGTCATCATGTCCACGTGCGGCAGGTCCTGCAGGGAGCCCATCTTGTGCTGTGTGTGGGCGCCCTGACCGCCGATCAGGAGCATGGGGGACTCGGCGCGGAAGGCGTTGGCGACCCCGGTGACGGCGTCCGTGGTGCCGGGACCCGCGGTGACCACGGCGCAGCCGGGCTTTCCGGTGATCCGCGCGTATCCGTCGGCGGCGTGGGCGGCCACCTGCTCGTGGCGTACGTCGACGACTTCGATGCCCTCGTCGACACAGCCGTCGTAGATGTCGATGATGTGGCCGCCGCAGAGCGTGTAGATGACGTCGACACCCTCCGCCTTGAGGGCCTTGGCGACCAGGTGTCCACCGGAGATGCGTTCCTGCTGGGGCTGCTGCTGGCTGTCGTCGGGCATGGCGAAGTCCTGTCCCTTCGTAGGGGAGTTGAGGGTGCTCGCGGTCGATTGCATACAGTCGACGAATACTGTATGAAGCTTGTTATCCCGCATCCCCCGGATGGTGTCCAGGGGGTGTGCGGCACTTTCGAGTGAGGGAGCCGAGATGGACCTGTACGAGCACCAGGCAAGGGAAGTCTTCAAGGGCTACGGCATCGCGGTCCCCGACGCGGCCGTCGTCGACCACCCCCGCGAGGCCCGCCGCGCCGCCGAACTCCTCGGCGGGCGCGTAGTCGTCAAGGCGCAGGTGAAGAGCGGTGGCCGGGGCAAGGCCGGCGGAGTCAAACTCGCGGCCGACCCGGCGGCCGCCGAGCTCACCGCCCGCCAGATCCTGGGCATGGACATCAAGGGCCACACGGTCCGCCGCGTCATGCTCGCCCAACCGGTCGACATCCAGGACGAGTTCTACGTCGGCTACGTCCTCGACCGGGCGGCCGGCACGTTCCTGGCCATCGCCTCGGCCGAGGGCGGCATGGACATCGAGGAGGTCGCGGCCACCCGCCCCGAGGCCGTCGCGCGGATCCCGGTCGACCCGGCCGAAGGTGTCACCGAGGCCAAGGCCGCCGAGATCGCCGCGGCGGCCGGGCTCCCGCCGGAGACGGCCGACGTACTGGCCCGCCTCTGGGAGGTCCTCGTCCGCGAGGACGCCCTGCTCGTCGAGGTGAACCCTCTCGTCCGTACCGCCGACGGAGCCGTCATCGCCCTCGACGGCAAGGTCACCGTCGACGACAACGCCCGCTTCCGCCAGGCACGTTGGGGCGAGACGGCAGGGGCGCACGAGGCGGACGGCGATCCGCTGGAGACGGCAGCGGCGGCCAAGGGCCTCACCTACGTCAAGCTCGACGGGGAGGTCGGCGTCATCGGCAACGGCGCCGGACTGGTCATGTCCACCCTCGACGTCGTCGCCGGCGGAGGAGCCCGCCCCGCCAACTTCCTCGACATCGGCGGCGGCGCCTCCGCGCAGGTCATGGCCGACGGCCTCGACGTCATCCTCTCCGACCCCGACGTCAAGGCCGTCCTCGTCAACGTCTTCGGCGGCATCACCGCCTGCGACGCCGTCGCCGAGGGGATCGTCCGGGCCCTGGAATCCGTCCACCTGACCCGGCCGCTCGTCGTGCGCCTCGACGGCAACAACGCCGCCCGCGGCCGCGCCATCCTCGACGCCCGCGCCCACCCCTTGGTCGAACAGGTCACCACGATGGACGGCGCCGCCGCCCGCGCCGCCGAACTCGCCACAGGCCGAAGCGCCCGCTGAATCGCCCGCTGAAGCGTCTCCTGAAACCGCTGAAGCTGAAGCACCTGCCGATCCACCCGCTGAAGGGATGTGAACCCATGGCCATCTTCCTGACCCAGCAGAGCAAGGTCCTCGTCCAGGGCATGACGGGCGCCGAGGGCATGAAGCACACCCGGCGCATGCTCGCCGCCGGCACCGACGTCGTCGGCGGAGTCAACCCCCGCAAGGCAGGCACCACCGTCGACCTCGACGGCCGCCGGATCCCCGTCTTCGGCTCCGTCCGCGAGGCCGTGGACGCCACTGGGGCGGACGTCACCGTCGTCTTCGTCCCGCCGCCCTTCGCCAAGGCGGCCGTCCTCGAAGCGGTCGACGCCCGCATCGGCCTGGCCGTCGTCATCACCGAGGGCGTCCCCGTCCACGACACCGTGGCCTTCCAGGCGTACGCCCGCGCGCACGGCACCCGGATCATCGGCCCCAACTGCCCCGGCCTGATCAGCCCCGGCCGGTCCAACGCGGGCATCATCCCCGCCGACATCGCCCCCGAGCCCGGCCGGATCGGCCTCGTCTCCAAGTCCGGCACGCTCACCTACCAACTCATGTACGAGCTGCGGGAGTACGGCTTCTCCTCCGCCGTCGGGATCGGCGGCGACCCGGTCGTCGGCACCACCCACATCGACTGCCTCAGCGCCTTCGAAGCCGACCCCGAGACCGATCTGATCGTGATGATCGGCGAGATCGGCGGCGACGCCGAGGAACGCGCCGCCGACCACATCGCCGCCCACGTCACCAAGCCCGTGATCGCCTACGTCGCCGGCTTCACCGCCCCCGAGGGCAAGACCATGGGCCACGCCGGAGCCATCGTCTCCGGATCGTCCGGTACGGCCGAGGGGAAGAGGAAGGCCCTGGAGGCGGCCGGGGTCCAGGTCGGCTCCACGCCCACCGAGACCGCCGCCCTCGTCGTCGCCCGGCTGGCGGCCCCGGAAGCCCACGCCGCCGCCGCGACCGCCCACCCCCACGCTTGACGCGGCCCTCGCACCTCCCGCCCCGACCGTGCACCGAGAGCGGAGAACACCGCATGGCTCCCACCCTCATCCTCAAGCCCGGCACCGCCTGGGCCGACGCCTGGCAGCGCTGCCTGACCGCCGCACCCGAGGCGTTCCGCGAGGACACCGTCCTCAACCTCTGGGCCGGTACCTGGCAGCCCGACGGACGGCCGCTGCCCGCCACCAGCCCCGTGGACGGCAGCCCCGTCGCCGGCCCACCACGCCTCGACGCGACCACCGCCCACCAGGCCGTCCGCGCCTCGCTCGACCAGCACCGGGCCTGGCGCCACGTCCCGTCGGCCGAGCGTCGCGCCCGCGTCGCTGCCACCCTCGACGCGCTCGCCGCCCACCGCGAACTGCTCGCCCTCCTCCTCGTCTGGGAGATCGGCAAGCCGTGGCGGCTCGCCCAGGCCGACGTCGACCGCGCGATCGACGGCGTGCGCTGGTACGTCGACGGCATCGACACCATGCTGGCCGGCCGCGCCCCGCTGCCCGGGCCCGTCTCCAACATCGCCAGCTGGAACTACCCGATGTCCGTCCTCGTCCACGCCCTGCTCGTGCAGGCCCTGGCCGGGAACGCCGTCATCGCCAAGACGCCGACCGACGGCGGCCTCGGCTGCCTCACCCTCGCCGCCGCGCTCGCCGCCCGCGAAGGCGTCCCGATCACCCTCGTCAGCGGCAGCGGCGGCGAGCTCTCCGAGGCCCTCGTCCGCGCCCCAGAGATCGGCTGCGTCTCCTTCGTCGGCGGCCGCGACACCGGCGCGAGCATCGCCACGGAGGTCGCCGACCTGGGTAAACGCCACATCCTCGAACAGGAGGGCCTCAACGCCTGGGGCATCTGGAAGCACAGCGACTGGCCGGCCCTCACCGCGGTGATACCCAAGCTCTTCGACTACGGCAAGCAGCGCTGCACCGCGTATCCCCGCTTCGTCGTCGAACGCACCCTGTTCGCCGACTTCCTCGCCGCCTACCTGTCTCCCGTCCGCGCCCTCCGTTTCGGGCATCCACTGGCCGTCGAGCACCCCGGGGACGAGCTGCCCGACCTCGACTTCGGACCGCTCATCAACGCGGCCAAGGCGAAGGAGCTCGGCGATCAGGTCGCCGAGGCCGTCGACCGGGGCGCGATCCCGCTCCACCGAGGCTCCCTCGCCGACGGCCGATTCCTGCCGGGCCAGGACACCTCGGCCTACCTCCCACCCGTCACGCTCCTGAACCCGCCCCCGTCCTCACCCCTCCACCACGCCGAACCCTTCGGCCCGGTGGACACGATCGTCCTCGTGGACACCGAGGCCGAACTCCTCGCCGCGATGAACGCCTCCAACGGCGCCCTCGTCGCCACACTGGCCACCGACGACCCCGCCACCTACGCCCGGCTCGCCCCCCAGATCCGCGCCTTCAAGACCGGCCACGGCAAGCCCCGCTCGCGCGGCGACCGCGACGAACTGTTCGGCGGCTTCGGCGCGTCCTGGCGCGGTGCGTTCGTCGGCGGCGACCTCCTGATCAGGTCCGTCACCGAAGGACCCACCGACGAACGCCTCCCAGGCAACTTCCCGGGCTACCACCTGATGCCGTAGGAGAGCCCCCTCACCCGATCCCCTGCCGGTCCGCCTCCAGCGCGAAGGCGCGGTCGGCCGGGTCCGGGGACGTGCGTTCGACCAGGTGGGTCAGGAGGGTGCGGTGGCGGAGGAGGGGCTCGCGGCGGTCCGGGGGGACGAGGGACAGCAGGTCGTCGAGGCCTGCCAGCATCCGCCGGGACACCTGCGGGTTGCCCGGCGCGCAGCCCCGGATCTCGGTGAGGCCGAGGTCCACCAGGTCCGTCCAGCCCGGTACGTCCTGCACCAGCCGGACCGTGCCCTTCGTGTCGCGGTGGTGCACCGTCCCCAGCGGGCGGTCCGCCACCGCGGCGAGGAACTGCGTGATCCGGTCCAGCGCCTGCACAGCGGTCGTCGGGTCGTTGACGGCGGGGGAGAGGGCCCGCAGACCGATGTCCGCGAGCTGGCGCAGGCCGAAGCCGAGATCCTGGTGGAAGGTCCGCTCCACCCCCACCGACAGGGCCGCCCCGATCCTGCGGGGCACCTGACCCCCGTGCACGGCGAGGATCGGTGTCCCCGGCACCACGAAGTCGCCGATGCGGGGCAGCAGCCGCAGCACGACCCCGTGGCGTCGGGCGAGGCGCACGAGCAGCGCGACGTTCACATCCCGCAGCACCCCGGCGCGCCCCCGGTGCAGCACGTACGCGCTCGCCTCCCCGAGATCGCCGAGCTCCCCCTCGTACCGCGGCTGCTTCGCCAGGACGCGGAACGCCTCCCAGGCGATCCGGTCCACCACATGCCCCACCCGCATCAGCCGCAGCGTCGAGTTCACGTACGCCACGAAGAGCAGCAGGCTCAGCCCCACCATGAGCACCGTCAGTACCGACTGCACCAGCGGCACGGTCGACACGTACCGGGGATCGGTCTCGCTGTCGTACGAGGTGAGGACGAGCAGGGAGAGCAGGAACGTGGCGAGGAAGACGGAGAAGGTCGCCTTGGTGATCCGGCTCCGGATGAAGATCCGCACCACGCGGGGGCTGAACTGCCCGCTGGCCATCTGCACGGCGACGAGCGAGATGGAGAAGACGACACCGATGAAGGTCATCATCGCCGAGCTGATCGTGGTCACGATCGTCTTGGCGTCCTCGACGATCCCGATCAGCTCGGTGACCGCGTCGTACTCCCGCTCGTCCTGGAGGAGCCGGATGATGGCCTCGTCCACCGCGGAGGCGATCAGCCACAGCACGAAGACGGCCGCCAGGCTCGCGATCGGGGCGAACCAGAAGGTGTCGCGCAGATGCTCCCGCAGCGGCGACAGCATCCTGGGCCTGCGGTACGTGGACCCGCGGCGCTCGAAGAGGTAGCTCACCCAGCGCAGGCTAGGCGCCACCGCCGCGCACGCCACGTATGCGCGTGACGACACTCTGTGCGCACCCTCGCGCGATCAAGGACTCCAAGGCGCCCGCACCCCACTGACCACGGGAAACGTGGGTGAAAGGCACCGCGAACCCCTGGTAGAGTTATCCATGTCGCCGCGGGGAACACCCCGAAACGACACCACACCTGGTCCGGGTGGCGGAATGGCAGACGCGCTAGCTTGAGGTGCTAGTGCCCTTTATCGGGCGTGGGGGTTCAAGTCCCCCCTCGGACACAGATCGGATACGGCCCCAGTTCATCTGGGGCCGTTCCGCCTTTCACGGGCCGGCGCCGGTCTTCCGGGCCAGCACCAGCCGGCAGCTCGGGCTTCCGTCCTCCCGGCGCCCCAGGGGCTCGATCGGCCGCGTCTCCACCGTGAAGCCCGCCCGCGTCAGCCGTTCCCGCACGTCCGCCAGGCGGAACGTGCGGTAGTACATGACGAAGGGCGGCCGCCACACCGCGTTCCGTAGCCGCATCGCGGCGTCGAAGCCCAGCAGGGTCCAGTACGCGCGCGAACCCACCGGCGGCGGGGCCGGGAGCGGGAAGGCGAGGAGGCCGCCCGGGCGGAGGGAGGCGAGGACCTGGCGGAAGAGCGTGAGCTGGTCCTTCGGGACGAAGTGACCGAAGGCTCCGAAGCTGACCGCCAGGTCGAAGGCCGGGGCGAAGGGCATGGCCAACGCGTCCGCGCGGACCAGGGTGGCCTTGGAGTGGGCCCGGCGGGCCTCGGAAAGCATCCCCGCGCTGAAGTCGACGCCCACGACCCGGCCCGCGCACAGCGGGCGCAGGACGGACAGCCCCGCCCCCGTGCCGCAGCAGACGTCGAGACCCGACTCGAACGGGCCGAGCGGACGCAGGGCGTCCGTCACCGCCGAAAGCACCAGGTCCGGCGTGCGGAACGGCGTCGCGTCGAACTTCCCCGCCAGCAGGTCGTACCCGTGCTCCACCGAGGAGAGCGCCTGGACGGTCAGCTCACGGGCGGTCGGGCCCTGAGGGGTGAACATGCTCCGACATTACGCCGTTGCCCCGCGTGGGGATCAAGCTCCAGGAAGGAGCGGTGCCCGTCAGCTGGCAGCACAGCAGATAGAGGGGGATCGGCGGGGTGTAGGGAGTGGTCCCGTCCGGGTGGTGGATCAGCCGCGGGAGGCGGTCCGGGATCTCCGCGCCGGGCGCGTAGCAGGACGGCAGCGGCCAGACCAGGTCCAGGTCCGAGCCCGTCGGGACCAGCCACCACCACCAGTCCGTGTCCGCGTAGACACAGCCCTTGGCCGGCAGCCGGGACAGGACGCGGAAGCCGTAGCGCGCCGGTACGCCGACCGCGTCGCAGCCCAGGTGCGTGCGGAAGCCCGGCGGGACCACGAGGCGGGTCGAGCCCGTTCCGGTCGGCAGGCCACCGCCGGCCGGTGCGTCCGGGGTCCTGCGGGACCTCGGTGTCAGAAGGGTCGCCATGGACCTCAGCACGTGGCCCCCATGCCGTGGGCCAGTTCGGCCCAGACCACACGCGCCGTTCCGTGCCCCGTACTGTCCGCCCCCCACGCGCTGGACAGCGCCTCCACGAGCAGCAGCCCGCGCCCGCGTTCCTCCTCGCCGCAGTCCCGGATCCGCGGGTCTCCCGCGCCGCCCTCGTCCCGTACCGCTATGCGCAACTGCTCCTCCCCCTCGCGCAGTTCGCAGACGACATGGCCGCTCGCCGTGTGCACCACCGCGTTGGTGACCAGTTCGGAGACGATCAGCGTGACCGTGTCGCGTATGTCCGGGGCGCAGCCCCAGAGGATGAGCCGCTCCTCGGCCAGTCTGCGGGCCCGTGAGACCGACGCCGTGCGGGCGGGGAGCTCGAAGGTGAACCGGCGGACGTCGTGGCGGAGAGCATCGGTGCGTGGGCGCTGGTGCATGACGCGGGGGCCGATGAGGCCTGAGGGGAGCGCGTTACCAGAAGCCACGACCGGTTCCTCACAACAGTGGGTAAGCAGTGCCGTGCATCGCCCCCGAGGCGGCGCGCGGCAGCAGCGCGTACTGGTTCACCGGAATACTTTGCTCCCGACGCGGACACTTGGCAAGTGGCACTCTGAAAATTGCAGAGTGCTGTGTTCTCTCTGGCCGTGTTCGTGGCACACTCAAGCGAAACAGCGCGTCGGGGAGGTCTGAGAGTGAGCGAGCCGCGGTCCGCCCCCACGGTGGGACAGGTCGTTCTCGGCAGAAGACTGCAGGATCTGCGTGAGCGGGCCGGCCTGAAGCGGGAGGAGGCCGCCAAGGTCCTCCGTGTCGCCCCGGCCACCATCCGCCGCATGGAGACCGCGGAAGTCGCGCTGAAGATCCCGTACGTACAGCTGCTGCTCCAGGCGTACGGCATCAACGACTCGGAGGCCGAGGCGTTCATCGCCCTCGCCGAGGAGGCCAACCTTCCCGGCTGGTGGCAGCGGTTCCACGACGTGCTGCCCGGCTGGTTCTCCATGTACGTCAGCCTGGAGGGGGCCGCGAGCCTCATCCGGGCGTACGAACCCCAATTCGTCCCCGGTCTGTTGCAGACCGAGGGGTACGCCCGCGCCATTCTGCGCAGCGGGGCGGTCGGCGCCAGCAACGCCGAGGAGATCGAACGTCATGTAGCCCTGCGGATGGAGCGCCAGTCCCTGCTCACCAGGGAGGACGCCCCGAAGTTCTGGGTGATCATGGACGAGACGGTCTTCCGCCGACCGGTCGGCGACGGGCCCGAAGTGATGCGCGACCAGCTCGACCGGCTGCTCGAAGCGTCCGAGCTGCCGAACGTCACCCTGCAGATCGCGGACTTCGCGTCCGGCCACCACCCCGGCACCTATGGGCCCTTCGTCCTCTTCCGCTTCGCCGTGCCCGAACTCCCGGACATGGTCTACAGCGAGTACCTGACGGGCGCCGTCTATCTCGACGCGCGCCCGGAGGTGGCCTCCCATCTCGAGGTCATGGACCGGATGGCGGCCCAGGCCGCGACTGCACAACGCACGAAGGAGATCCTCCGGGATCTCCGCAAGGAGCTGTGAATGGATCGCATATACAACGGCATGCCCGCCGCGGATCTCGGTGCCGAAGGCTGGCACAAGCCGTGGAGCGGCGGGAACGGGGGCAACTGCGTGGAGGCCATGAAGCTGGCCGACGGCAGAGTCGCCGTGCGACAGTCCGCAGACCCTGAGGGACCCGCGCTCATCTACACCCACGGCGAGATCGCCGCGTTCATCCAGGGGGCGAAATCCGGTCAGGCCGACTTTCTGCTCACCTGACCCCTTCCGTCACACCCCTACCGTCGCGTAACTCTTGCCTGCAGTGCCAGTAGTTCCACTCCCGGACCAGGAGCCCCGATGACCCAGGACCCCGCCGCCGTACGGATCGACACCAGCAAGCCGCATCCCGCGCGGATGTACGACTGGTTCCTGGGCGGGAAGGACAACTACCCGGTCGACGAGGAGATGGCCAAGCAGCTCCTCACCGTCGACGCCCGCGGCCGCGACATGGCACGGGTCAACCGGGCCTTCATGCACCGCGCCATCCGCTGGCTCAGCGCCGACGGCGTACGCCAGTACCTGGACATCGGCACCGGCATCCCGACCGAGCCCAACCTGCACCAGATCGCCCAGCAGGCCGCGCCCGAGTCCCGGATCGTCTACTGCGACAACGACCCGATCGTGCTCGCGCACGCGGCCGCCCTGCTGCGCTCGACCCCGGAAGGGGCCACCGAGTACATCCAGGCGGACGCCCGCGACCCCGAGATCATTCTGGAAAGGGCCGGAAAGGTCCTTGATTTCGACAAGCCCATCGCCTTGTCGATGCTCGCCCTGCTGCACTTCGTCGGGGACGAGGACGGGGCGGACGAGCTCGTCCGCAAGCTCGTCGACCAGCTCGCCCCGGGCAGTTACCTCGTCCTCTCGCACGTCACCGGGGACTTCGACCCGGAGGGCGCGGCGAAGGCCGTCGAGATGTACAAGGCCCGGGGCCTGACCCTGCGGCCGCGCTCGCGCGACGAACTGGCCGCGTTCTTCGACGGCCTGGAGCTCGTCGAACCCGGGGTCTCGCTCACCGCCGAGTGGCACCCGGAGCTCGGCGAGGTCGTCCCGGTCCAGGGCGACGACCCGATCCCGGGCTGGGCCGCCGTCGGCCGCAAGGTCTGACGGACCGCGCCGTCACGCATCGAGGGCCCGCAGCCTCCGCGAGGCTGCGGGCCCTCGTGCGTCAGCGCGCCTCAGTCCCGAGGCTCGTCAGCCCGAGCCCGGTCAGCCCCGAGGCTCGACCAGCGTCACCAGGAAGGACTTCGCCGGGCCCACGTTGCCCGCCGCGTCGATCGTGCGGTACTCGATCGTGTGGGTGCCGTAGTCCGGTGTGGCGTCGTCCCAGGGCACCGCGCGGCTGCGGCCCAGCTTGCCGTGGACGAGGTCGTCGATGACCGTGCCGCTCGGCGAGAAGCGGAACGGCGCCTCGGCGTCGGTCGGCCAGCCGTAGTACGTGTACCAGCCGTCGCCGTCCACCCGGAACTGGCGGACCACCGTGCCCGGTTGGTCGTCCCGCGCCACCAGACGCATCGTGAACGGGCCGTCGTAGACGTGCTCGACGGGTCGGCCCGGCCGGTTCACCGTGCGCAGGGGCGCGGACAGCTCGTACGACGCCGAGGCCGGCCGCGCGTCCACCGTCCACCTCAACTCGGCGTCCGTGCCGGGGATCCTCGCCGTGAGGGTGTGCGTGCCGGGGGAGAGGCGCAGCGCACGCAGGTCCAGGTCCCGGTCGTTGCCCGGGTTCTGGACCGGTCGGCCGTCGAGCCGCCACCGGACGGACCAAGTGCGGTGCGTCGGATGAGTGGTGTCCGCGTGGACCACCGAACGCGCGCCCACCGGGGAGGTCGTCGGGGTGTGACCGGTGAACGCCGCGTCGGCCGTGTCCTTCGGCGTCGTCACCTCCCGGTCCACGGTCCAGCTCACCGTACGGGTCAGCGCCGCCGAACCGCGTACGGCGGGGTCACGCACGAACGGCGTCGGGTCGCTCACCGTCGCCGTCAGGGCATGGGCTCCGGGGGAGAGGGAGAGCGTGCGCAGATCGACCGTCCGGGCGTTGCCGGTCCTGAGCGTGCGGCCGTCCAGCCGCCAGACGACGTCGAGTTCACCGCCCAGCGGGTGCAGGGTGTCCACCCACACCGTCCGATCGACCCCGAGCGCCGCCGAGTTGGGCGTGTGGGCCTGGACGAGGTTCACCTTCGCCGAGATCGCGCGCACCATCACCTCGCGCTCGACCTGGTCGAAGGCGTAGCCGAGCGTCTTCATGATCGAGTGCTTGCTCGGCCGCCACACCCCCGTGGTGCTGTACAGACCGCCCTCGTGCCGGCCGATGACACCGCCCGCCTCGCTCGGTTCGCCCAGCCAGCGCCACCACTTGGCGCGCTGCTCCCGCATCTGCTCCTCGGTCAGCAGGGTGTGGTGCGCCGACGACGGTTCCGTCCCCTCGTACGCGCCGCCCGCGACACCGCGCGCGTAGTAGTCGTACTCGTCCTGGAGCCCGCCGAGCGAGTGGCCTATCTCGTGCGGGGTGATCAGGGAGGAGAGCGCGTTGCCGCCGGACGCGGTCGCGTAACTGCCGCCCGCTCCGCCGTAGGTGTCGCTGTTCGCGAGGGCCACGATCTGCCGGTTGGCGGGGCTCGTGCCCGGGACGAGAGCGGCGAGAGCGGCGGCCTTCGTGCTGTCCACCGTCAGCAGCCGCTGCACACTCTGCGGGTTGCAGCCGCCCCAGAAGCCCATGTTCAGTGCGGTGTCGCGGCGGGGTGCGTCGAGCCCCGGATCGCAGTCCACGCCCGACTCCGGCGAAGGGACCTCCACCGCCCAGACGTTGATGTACGAGCGGTACGAGGCGAACGGTTCGATGCTCCACAGCACGCCCAGGTGCGTGTCGACGTCCGCCCGGAACTCGGCCGCCTCCGCGGCGGTGTAGCCGTCGCCCATGACCACCAGGTTGAAACGCTTGTCGGCCGGGCCGGTGAGCTGGACGGGGACGACGCGCGCGGCGGCGAGAGCGGGGTCGGTGGGCACGGACTCGGCGGCCGCCGGTCCGGCGCCCACCAGTCCGACGGTCAGCAGACAGCCCATGGTGAGACGGGCGAGCGCCCTTCGAAGGCGTGTGCCAGGTGAGGTCATGGGGCGCGAGCGTATGCCGCGCCCCTCGCGGCGTAAAGATGTTCGCCGGACAGTGGTCCGGGCGTCGATTCAGCGGCGCACGTACGCCAGTTCCGGATGCTCGGCCGTGTAGCCGTCGACCAGCCGCCGCGCGACCGTCACCGAATCGACCAGCGGATGCAGCGCGAACGCCTTCACCGCCGTCGCCCGCGACCCGCTCTCCGCCGCCGCGAGCACCTCGCGCTCGACCGCCTTCACCGCCGTCACCAGGCCCACCGCGTGGTACGGCAGCGGCGCCACGGAGACCGGATGGGCGCCGGCCGCGTCCACGAAGCAGGGCACCTCGATCACCGCGTCCGCGTCCAGGACCGAAAGGGTGGAGCCGTTACGGACGTTCAGGATGAGCGTCGCCCGTTCGTTGCGCGCGATGGCCCGCATCAGCGCCAGGGCCACCTTCTCGTACCCGCCCGACTCCAGGTCCTCCTCGTCCCGCTCCCCGATCCCTGCCGCCTCCCGGTTGGCGGCCATGTAGGTCGCCTCCCGGTCGGCGAGCGTGCGGTGCCAGGCAGCCAGCGCAGGCGTGTCCGGCTTGCCCATCTCCGCGTAGAAACCGGCCTGTTGGTCGCGGAGGTAGGCGCCGCGCGTCCGTTCCGCCTGCTGGTAGGCGCGGACGGCCTCGCGGTTGAAGTAGTAGTAGTGCAGGTACTCGTTGGGGATCGCGCCCAGCGTGCGCAGCCACTCGGGGCCGAAGAGCCGGCCCTC
This sequence comes from Streptomyces sp. NPDC054975, assembly GCF_053609105.1. Classification (NCBI taxonomy): domain Bacteria; kingdom Bacillati; phylum Actinomycetota; class Actinomycetes; order Kitasatosporales; family Streptomycetaceae; genus Streptomyces; species Streptomyces sp. NPDC054975. Next base: position 30,154 of record NZ_JBSGWV010000012.1, on the reverse strand, counting down.
CTCGAAGGAGCCGAGCGCCTCCTCGTCCGCGAGCAGCCTCGGCAGCTCGTCCCGTCCGCCGACCCGCAGGCCCCGCAGCCAGCCGAGGTGGTTGAGGCCCACGTAGTCGATCCACGCCTCGCCCGGATGCGCTCCGAGGACGCGGGCCACGCGGCGGCCGAGCCCGACAGGGGAGTCGCAGATGCCGACGACCCGGTCGCCGAGCACCCGCGACATCGCCTCCGTCACCAGACCCGCCGGATTGGTGAAGTTGATGACCCAGGCGTCCGGGGCGAGCGCGGCGATCCGCCGGGCGATGTGCGTCGCGACCGGGACCGTCCGCAGCCCGTACGCGATCCCGCCCGCGCCGACCGTCTCCTGACCCAGGACCCCCTCGGCGAGCGCGATCCGCTCGTCCGCCGCCCGGCCCTCCAGGCCGCCGACCCGGATCGCCGAGAAGACGAAGTCCGCGCCTCGCAGCGCCTCGTCCAGATCCGTCGTCGTCGTCACCTCCGGGGCGTCCGGCACACCCGCGCCCTGCTCCGCGAGGACCCGGGCGATCGCCGAGAGCCGTCCGCCGTCGAGGTCATGGAGGGTCACGTGGGTCACCCTCCCCTCGGCGTGATCGCCGAGCAGGGCCCCGTACACCAGCGGCACCCGGAATCCGCCGCCTCCGAGAATCGTCAGTTTCATGCTCGTACGCTACTGGGATGCACGTACTGAGCAGCCGGATCCTGCTCCGGCCGGCCGACCCCGAACGCTCCCGCGCCTTCTACGGCGAGACCCTCGGGCTCCCGGTCTACCGCGAGTTCGGCACCGGCCCCGAGCGGGGCACCGTCTACTTCCTGGGCGGAGGGTTCCTGGAGGTCTCCGGGCGGGCCCCCGCGAGCGCGCCCTCGCCGCAGCTGCGGCTCTGGCTCCAGGTGGCGGACGTGCGCGCGGTGCACGCCGAGCTCCTCGACCGGGCCGTGGACATCCGGCGGGAGCCGGTGACCGAGCCCTGGGGGCTGGTCGAGATGTGGATCGCGGACCCCGACGGCGTGGAGATCGTCGTCGTCGAGGTCCCCGAGGACCATCCGCTGCGCCACCGTCCCTGAGGCGCCGGTCCGCTCACCTCACCCCACGTCGAGCGCGTTGCGCAGCCCCAGGCGGAAGCGGGCCCGGTCGTGGCGCTTGAGCGCCTCCAGTTCGGGCGCGCGGAAGAGCGGCTGGACCGTGCAGCGCGCGGCCGTCGAACCCGTACGGTCCAGGAGCGCGTTGACGGCCTGCCGGGCGGAGGCGTTGGCGCCCTCCATGGTGGCCAGGTCGATGTCGACGGCCACGTAGTCGCCGGCCAGATAGAGGTTCGGGACCTTCGTCGCGGCCTGCGGGCGGTTGTGGAACGTGCCGACCGGGTGGATGAGGAGCTGGTCGTCGTTGGTCGGGTTCGGGGTGCCGAGGCCGTCGACGCCCGGGTCCAGGAACCAGGAGTGCAGGGCGCTGTCCTTCAGGACCGTACGGCCCGTGTCGTTGAAACCGGCCTTCAGCTGTGCCCAGACCTCCCGCGCGACTTCCGTACGGGTGCACTGCTTGGCGGTCCTGCCGTACAGGATCCCGGGCCGGTCCCACTCCGAGACGTCCACCGACAGGCAGTCCACGACCGACCCGTCGCCGTAGTCGGCCGGGAAGTCGCGCGTCGGCCAGTGGTGGGCCTGCTGGATGCAGGTCAGGGACCAGGGGGAGTCGATCAGGTTGGCGTGCCCGGCGAGCAGCGGCGCCCGCTCGGTCAGATAGAACTGGATGCCCGTCATCCAGTCCGTCTCCAGCTTGTCGCACCGGGCCAGTTGGGGATCGGCCGCGCGGAGCGCGGCGCCCCAGGTCCGCCGGGCGTGCTCCACCGGCATGGCGGAGATGTAGTGGTCGGCGGTGACCGACCGGCGTACGCCGTCCGGGCTCTCGATCACCGCGGCGGAGATCCGCCCGGCCGCCGCGTCGTACGCCATCTCCCGTACCGTCCAGCCGACCTTGAACTCCACGCCCAGGCCGGTCAGATGGGTCACCCAGGGGTCGATCCACGCCTCGTTGGTGGGCAGGTCGAGGATGCGGTCGAGCGGACCGTCGGCGCCGCGCCCGAGCGCGTTGAAGGCGAAGGCCTCCAGGAGCGTGGCGACCGTGCGGGTGCTGGCCTCCTCGGCCTTGGTGGCCACGATGTTGCGGGTGAGGCCGACGGCGAGGATGCGCTGGTAGTCGTAGCTCATCCGGTCCGCCCGCAGGAAGTCCCACCAGGGGGTGGCCTCCCAGGTCCTGTTCCGCCGTTCGTCGCAGCTGGTGAGGAAGACCAGGAAGCGGTTGACGAAGTACGCGGCCTCGTGGAGCGGGATGGAGCGTGCGGTCTCCAGGAGCGCGGTCAGGGCGCGGCGGATCTCGTCGAGGGTGAGCTCGGCGGGCCGGTGGCCGGGCCAGGGGAGCGGGATGCGCAGGTCCTCGCGGCCGGTGCGGGCGAAGGACATCTCGGCCGGGGCGACGAGGTTGTCCCAGACGCCGTTGGCGTTCCCCGGGAAGGGGATGCGCCGCATGGTGTCGGGGAGGTTGTGGTAGATCCCCGGGATGAATCGGAATCCGTGCTCGGCGGGGAGCGGCCGCCGGCCGCCACGGGAGCTGTCGGGTACGTCCATCGAACGGGCCTTGCCACCGAGCGCCCGGCGCTCGTAGACGGTGACGCGGAAGCCGCGCTCGGCCAGCTCGTGGGCGGCGGTCAGGCCCGCGACACCGCCGCCGAGGACGGCGACGGTGGCCGGGGTGCCGGCGGTCGCGGGACCGGCCGGAGCGGCCGCGTGGGCCGGTGCGGCGCCGACGCCTGCCGTGGCGGTGGCCGCGGTGACGGCGGCGGCCGTGGTGACGAAGGTGCGTCGCGAGGTGCCCGTACGGTTCATGCCCCAGCCCCTTAGCCTTACCGGCGGTAACTGTCACGTCCGGCGCAGGAGCATAAGGGCGTCCGCCGACTCCCGGAAGCATCGTGCGGGCCACCCCGCACACATGGCGCGATACCGTCGCTCCCGCGCAAGGGACGATGCGCCTCAACCCGCGCAAGGGCGATCCGTTCATCCCGCGCAAGGACGACCCGCCTCTCCCGCGCGAGGGAGAATGACCTCATGTCCCGACGCACCACCCGCCCCAAGCGGCGCCCCGCCGCGCCCGCCGCGCCCGCCGTGACCGCGACCTCGCCCTGTCCCTGCGGCCTGGCCGCTCCGTACGGCGAGTGCTGCGGACGCTTCCACGCCGGCCCGCAGGCCGCTCCCACGGCCGAACTCCTCATGCGCTCCCGCTACAGCGCCTTCGTCGTACGCGACGCGACGTATCTGCTGCGGACCTGGGCGCCGGAGACCCGTCCCGCGGAGGTCGACTTCGACCCGTCCCTGCGCTGGGCGGGCCTGGAGATCCGGGACACCACCGACGGGACCGCCTTCCACCAGGCCGGGACCGTCACCTTCGTCGCCCACTACACCCAGGCGGGCGAGCAGGGCGCGCTCCACGAGCGCAGCCGGTTCCGTCGCCAGGACGGCGCCTGGGTGTACGTGGACGGCGACTTCATCGACGAGGCCTGATCACGACGAGACACCGACCGGTTCCCGGTGGCGCGGCATCCCCTGTGCCAGGTCCTCCGCGATCAGCTTCTTCGTGATCGCGTCGGTCGCCGCCCTCAGCTCCGGTCCACTGGGCCGGCCGGTCTCCTGCTCGATCCGGTTGCGGAGCCAGTCTCCCCAGGCGTGGGTGATCACCTCGGCCTCGCGCCGGCCCGCCGGAGTGTGCGAGAGCAGGTTGCCGTCCCTGGTCAGGAACCCTTCCTCGACCATGCGGTCGAAGACCGGCAGCAGCACCTCCGGGGGAACGCGCCGTCCCGCGGAGATCAGACCGAGACTGGCGTGACCGACCATCCGCGTGAAGAGTTCGACCTGCATCACGGCCCACGCGCCCGCCGTGTCGAGCCGGGTGTCGGATTCGGCGACGATCCGGCGCGCGGTGTCCAGGTCCGTCTTCCGCAGGATCCGTCCGACGGTGAGTTCGAGCAGCTTGGCCGAGTTGCCCGCAGTGGTGGGTGAGCCGAAGCCCTCGCCCATGTCGGGCGCCGAGGCGCGGGCGGTGTCCCGGAGCTTCACCTGCTTGAGGAAGAGCGCCACGACGAAGCCGATCGCCGCGACGGGCACCGTCCAGAGGAAGACCGTGTGCAGGGTGTCGGCGTATGCCTGGACGATCGGCGCCGCGATGTCGTCCGGCAGGCCGTGGACCCCGGCCGGGCTCTGCGCGGCCTCGGCGATCGCGGACGGTTCCAGGGCCGGCCCGGCGACGACCGCGGCCTCGCCGACGCCCTGGGTCAGGTTGGGCTTCAGGGAGTTGGCGTAGATCGTGCCGAAGACGGCCGTGCCGAAGGAGCTGCCGAGCGTACGGAAGAAGGTGACGCCCGAGGTGGCGGTGCCGAGGTCGGCGTATTCCACCGTGTTCTGCACGGCGATGGTGAGCACCTGCATGCACAGACCGATGCCGGCGCCGAGCACGAACATGTACAGCGACTCCAGCCAGGCGCCGGTGTCCGTGTCCATCAGCGACAGGAGGAAGAGGCCGACGCCCATCACCAGACAACCCACGATGGGGAAGATCCGGTACGTGCCGGTCTTGCTGACGACGTTGCCGCTGTAGATCGAGGCGATCAGCAGACCGACGACCATGGGGAGGGTGCGGATGCCGGAGACGGTGGCCGAGTCCCCGTCGACGTACTGGAGGTAGGACGGCAGGAAGGTCATCGAGCCGAGCATCGCGAAGCCGACGACGAAGCTCAGCACGGAGCAGACGGTGAAGACCGGGTTGGCGAACAGCCGCATCGGAAGCATCGGTTCGGCCGCGCGGGTCTCCACCCAGCAGAACAGCGCGAGGGCGATCAGGCCGCCGACGAAGAGCCCGATGATGACGCCGGAGCCCCAGGCGTACTCGTTCCCGCCCCAACTGGTCGCCAGGATCAGGGCGCTGGACCCGGCGGCGACCAGTGCGATGCCCGCGTAGTCGATGACCGGCTTGCTCGCGGAGCGCACGGAGGGGATGGTGCGGGCGGCGGCGATGACGACGAGGATCGCTACGGGGACGTTGACGTAGAACGCCCAGCGCCAGCTCAGGTGGTCGGTGAAGAGACCGCCGAGCAGCGGGCCGATGACGGTGGAGACGCCGAAGACGGCGCCGATCGCGCCCTGGTACTTGCCGCGGTCGCGCAGCGGGATCACGTCGGCGATGAGCGCCATGGAGGTGACCATCAGACCACCGGCGCCGATGCCCTGCAGGCCGCGCCAGACGATGAGCAGGGTCATGTTGGTGGCGAGGCCGCAGAGGAAGGAGCCGGTGATGAAGACGATCGCGGAGATCTGGAAGATCACCTTGCGGCCGAAGAGGTCACCGAACTTGCCGACCAGGACGGTGGCGACCGTCTCGGCCAGCAGGTAGGAAGTGACCACCCAGGACATGTGGGCGGCGCCGCCGAGGTCCGAGACGATCGTCGGCAGGGCGGTGCCGACGATCGTCTGGTCCAGCGCCGCGAGCAGCACACCGAGCATGATCGTGCCGAAGACGATGTTGCGGCGGCGGCTGTCGAGCACGGGCGGCGAGGCGGCCGGGGGCGCGGGTGCGGCTTCGCTGGTGGTGGTCACCTTCGCAGCCTCACACCGGGCGGGGTCACCCGCATGCGGGGCACACCCGAACCGGTGCGGTACCGGGCCGGCGCCTCGAACGGCCCAGTGCCCCGAAGGGGGTCAGCGCCCGGAGGGGTCAGCGCCCCGCCCACCCCGGGCCCCGCCCACGCCCGGACAGGCCGGCGCGGGCGGACCGGCCGGGGGCCGCGGGTCGGCTAGCGCGGGCGGACCGGCAGCAGCGGGTGGTGCTTCGCCAGGATCTTGTTCGCCTGGGCCAGCGCGGACAGCGCGTGCTCCCGGTCCGCCCGGTCCTCCGCGCAGAGCGGACCCCGGAACCGCAGCACCTCGCGCGCCGCGCAGTCGGCGTCGACCTCCGCCTGCAGGACGTGCAGGGGCAGGCAGGACCCGATCATGGCGGCCACACGGTCGGGGATCGGGACGGGTACGAGGGGCGAGGGCGAGGTGATCACGGGTCAGTCCTTGTGGGTACGGGTTCGGGTGCGGGGTCTCCCTCTCCCATACGTACAGGATGGGCTTCCTGGTTCGGAGACGGGGATGTCTCCGTGGGGCAACGGCCCGGTGCTCGTTCGGCGGGGTGTACGGACGGTCGGCGCCCGGCCCCGGCCCGCGCCGTGCCACGCCTCGCGGTGTTCCCGCAGGTGCGCGCCGCGTGGGCCGATCTTCCTCCCCGCGAGGCCGCCCGAGTCGCTCGGCCGTTCGCCGAACGAGGGCTCGGGTGCCCGCCTGTGAATGTGAAGCATCTCACTCCCTCCCGGAGCGGCCGATCGACGGAATCCGAGCCCGGCCGATCGTGCCCGGAAGGTTGAAATCTGGTTACGGGTGAGTAAGTTGACTTGGCGGTAGGTCACCCGGAGGTCCGCTCGTTCCCCGTCCGCATGCCGCGAACAGGAGCCCCGCCATGGGCGTACGCAAGGACTTGAAGCAGGCCAGGAAGCGCCCCGATCTGATCGGCCGGTTTCCCGTCCGGCTTGTGCGGGAGGACGGCGTCGTACGGGAGGCGCACACCCCTCCGCCGGCCGGGCCCGCCCCCTCGGGAACGCCCGCGGACATCCCCTTCGGCCACGCGGCCGCGGACCCCGGCGCGATCGTCATGCGGCGCCAGGAGCACGGAATCTGGCGGCCCGTCACCGCCGCGGAGTTCGCCGGTGACGTCCTGGCCGTGGCGAAGGGGCTGATCGCGGCAGGCGTGGAGCCCGGCGGGCGGGTCGGGCTGATGGCGCGTACCGGCTACGCGTGGGCCGTGCTCGACTTCGCCATCTGGTCGGCCGGCGGGCAGACCGTCCCCGTCTACCCGACCTCCTCGGCCGAGCAGGTCGCCTGGATCCTGCACGACTCCGGCACCCGTCATGTCGTCACCGAGAGCGCCGGGCACACCGCCACCGTCGCCGAGGCCGCCGCCACGCTCCCGGAACCGGTCCGAACCTGGCAGACCGACTCCGGCGGGCTGGCGGAACTCGCCGCCCTCGGCGCGGACATCGCCGACGACATACCCGCCGGACGCCGTGGAGCGCTCACCCCGGACACCGTGGCGACCCTCTGCTACACCTCCGGCACGACCGGCCGCCCCAAGGGCTGCGCCCTCACGCACGGAAACCTCCACGCCGAGGCGCGCGCCACGGTCGAACTGCTGCACCCGGTCTTCCAGGCGGTCACGGGCCAACCGGCCTCGACCCTGCTCTTCCTGCCCCTGGCCCACATCCTCGGACGGGTCATCCAGCTCGCGTGCCTGATGGCGGGCATCGAGATCGGCCAGTTCCCCAGCATCAAGCCCGACGAACTCCGCCCCGAACTCCGCCGGTTCAGGCCCACCTTCGTCGTCGGCGTGCCCTATCTCTTCGAGAAGATCCACGACACCGGCCGGGCCACCGCCGAGAAACTCGGCCGCGGCGCCTCCTTCGACCGCGCCGACGCCATAGCCGTCCGCTACGGCGAGACGTCCCTGCGCCATGCCCTGGGGACAGGGCCACGCCCCGGCGTCGGGCTCACCGCCGCCCATGCCCTCTACGACCTGCTCGTCTACCGGCGCATCCGCAAGGAGCTCGGTGGGAACCTGCGGTACGCCATCAGCGGCGGCTCACCGCTCGACAGCCGCCTCAGCCACTTCTTCTACGCCGCGGGAGTCCTCGTCTACGAGGGCTACGGCCTCACCGAGACGAGCGCGGCCGCCACGGTCACCCCGCCCCTGCGCCCACGGCCCGGCACCGTGGGCCGTCCGGTGCCCGGCACCGCCGTCCGGATCGCCGACGACGGCGAGGTGCTCCTCAAGGGCCCCATCGTCTTCACCGCGTACTGGAACAACCCCGAGGCCACCCAGGAGGTGCTGAGGGACGGCTGGTTCGCGACCGGCGATCTCGGGGCCCTGGACGAGGACGGCTATCTCGTCATCACCGGCCGCAAGAAGGACATCCTGGTCACCTCCGGCGGCAAGAACGTCTCGCCGGCCGTCCTGGAGGACCGGCTGCGCAGCCGCCCGCCCGTCGGCCAGTGCCTGGTCGTCGGCGACGACCGTCCGTACATCGGGGCGCTCGTCACCCTCGACCCCGACGCGACGCGGCACTGGCTCGCCGTCCGGAAACGGCCGGTGGACACCCCCGTGACCGCGCTCGCCGAGGACCCGGAGCTGCTCGCCGACATCCAGAAGGCCGTCGACCATGCCAACCGGGCCGTCTCCCGGGCCGAGTCGATCCGCCGGTTCCGCGTCGTGCCGGGGGAGTTCAGCGAGGAGAACGGGATGCTGACCCCGTCCCTCAAGGTCAAGCGGCACGCGGTCATGGCGGCGTACGGGAAGGAGATCGACGCGCTGTACCGCTGAGCACCGCCGCGGGCCCGTTACGTCAGCACCTCGGACAAGTCGTAGGAGACCGGCTCCTCCAGCTGCGCGTACCCGCAGGACTCCGGCGTCCGGTCCGGCCGCCACCGCTTGAACTGGGCCGTGTGCCGGAACCGGTCGCCCTCCATGTGGTCGTACCCCACCTCGCAGACGCGCTCCGGCCGCAGCGCCACCCACGACAGGTCCTTCTTCCCCGACCAGCGGCTCGGCGCGCCCGGCAGCCGCGCACCCGCGTGCGCGGCCTCCTCGGCCCAGGCCGCCCACGGGTGCCCGTCGGGCGGGTCCATCCGCAGCGGCTCCAGCTCGGCGATCAGCTCCTCGCGGCGCCTGGCGGTGAAGGCCGCGCAGACGCCGACGTGCTGGAGGGTGCCGCCGTCGTCGTACAGGCCGAGCAGGAGCGAACCGACGACCGGCCCGCTCTTGTGGAAGCGGTAGCCGGCCACCACCACATCGGCCGTGCGCTCGTGCTTGATCTTGTACATCAGCCGGGCGTCCGGCCGGTACGGCAGATCCAGCGGCTTGGCGATGACCCCGTCGAGGCCCGCCCCCTCGTACTGGTCGAACCAGTGCGCCGCGACCTCCGGATCCGTCGTCGCCGGTGCCACGTGCACCGGGGCGTCGACCCCGTGCAGCGCCTCCTCCAGGGCGGCCCGCCGGTCGGTCAGAGGCGTGTCGAGCAGCGAGTCGTCGCCGAGGGCGAGCAGATCGAAGGCGATGAACCGGGCCGGGGTCTTCCCGGCCAGCATCCGCACCCGTGAGTCGGCGGGGTGGATGCGCTCGCTGAGCCGGTCGAAGTCGAGCCGTCCGTCGTGCTCGATCACGATCTCGCCGTCGACCACGCAGCGCCGCGGCAGCCGCGACAGCAGCGCCTCGACCAGCTCCGGGAAGTAGCGGGTCAGCGGCTTGCCCGTACGGCTGCCGATGACCAGCTCCGGGCCGTCGCGGTGCACGATCGCACGGAAGCCGTCCCACTTGGCCTCGTACTGCATGCCCGGCGGGATCTTCTTCACGGACTTGGCCAGCATCGGCTTCACGGGTGGCATCACCGGGAGATCCATGGACCGATTGTCCGGTATGCGCGGAATACCGGCGAGCCCTACGCTGACACGCATGGCGAGCAAGACGGCAGCGGTGGAACTGGAAGTCGGCGAGCGGACCGTACGCGTCTCCAATCCGGACAAGGTGTACTTCCCCGAACCCGGCTACACCAAGCTCGACATGGTCAGCTACTACCTGGCCGTCGGCGAGGGCATCACCCGCGCCCTGCGGGACCGGCCCACGACCCTGGAGCGCTACCCCGACGGGGTGACCGGCGAGTCCTTCTTCCAGAAGCGGGCCCCCAAGTACCTGCCGGACTGGATCCCGACCGCGCACATCACCTTCCCCAGCGGGCGTTCCGCCGACGAGATGTGCCCGACCGAGCCCGCCGCCGTCCTGTGGGCGGCCAACCTCGGCGCGGTCACCTTCCACCCCTGGCCGGTACGGCGCGAGGACACCGACCGCCCCGACGAACTGCGCCTCGACCTCGACCCGCAGCCCGGCACCGACTACGCCGACGCCGTACGCGCCGCCCACGAGCTGCGCGCCGTCCTGGACGAGCACGGGCTGCGCGGCTGGCCCAAGACCTCGGGCGGGCGCGGGCTGCACGTCTTCGTGCCGATCGAGCCGCTCTGGACCTTCACCCAGGTCCGACGCGCGGCCATCGCCTGCGGCCGTGAGCTGGAGCGCCGGATGCCGGACCGCGTGACCATCAAGTGGTGGAAGGAGGAGCGCGGCGAGCGGATCTTCGTCGACTACAACCAGACCGCCCGCGACCGCACGATCGCCTCCGCCTACTCCGTACGCCCCCGCCCGCACGCCCCGGTCTCCGCCCCGCTGAACTGGGACGAGATCGACGACGCGACGCCCTCGGACTTCGACATCAGGACCATGCCGGCCCGGTACGCGGAGGTCGGTGACGTGCACGCCGACATGGACGACCACCGGTTCAGCCTGGAGAGCCTCCTGGAGCTGGCCCGCCGTGACGAGGCGGAGCACGGGCTCGGCGACCTGCCGTACCCGCCGGAGTACCCGAAGATGCCGGGCGAACCGAAGCGGGTGCAGCCGAGCCGGGAGAAGAAGGGTGACTGAGCCGGAAAACCCTGTCCGGGGAGCAGCGGGAAGGCCTTCTGACGGGCCGTGACGGGGGCGTCGCCGCGTGCGCGTAGGGGGCCATGGGTGGGCCGACCGGCCCCCGCCCACCCTGCCCGCCGACGGCCGTCCAGCGCCTCGCGCGCCGCCCCTGAAACCCCTCCTGAGCTGGGCTTTCCTCGTGATCTCCCCTACCGTTCAGGCATCGGGAAAGGGGTGCCGGATGGACCGGAACATACGTGACGTCGACGACGTGCTGAAGCTCCTCGACGGGCTCTTCGCGCGGGAGGCCGACCGCTGGACCGCCGACGGGGCGGGATGGTGGAACGGCTTCTACGGAGACCGCTCCAAGGAGGTGCCGTTCTTCGTCGCGAAGCCGGACGAAAGCCTCGTCTCGTACGTCGAGCGGGGGCTGATCGCCCCCGGCCGCGTCCTCGACCTGGGCTGCGGGCCCGGGCGCAACGCCGTGTACCTGGCGTCCCTGGGCTTCGACGTGGACGCGGTGGACCTCTCGGACGAGGCGCTCTCCTGGGCCCGGCAGCGGGCCGAGGAGGCCGGTGCTCAGGTGCGCTTCCACCACGGGGACGCCTTCGCGCTCGCGGGGAGCGCGCTGACCGGGCCGTACGACCTGATCTTCGACTCGGGCTGCTTCCACCACCTGCCGCCGCACCGGCGGGTCAGCTACCTCGCCCTGCTCGAACGGCTCCTCGCACCCGGGGGCCACTTCGCCCTGACGTGCTTCGCCTCCGGCGGGATGGGTTCGGAGCTGCCCGACGCCGCCTTCTACGGCGAGCAGCGCCTGCACGGCGGGCTCGCCTACACCGCGGAGTCCCTGCGCTGGATCTTCGCCGACCTGGCGGAGGTCGAACTGCGCCGGATGCGGGACGAGCCGGCCGACTCCCCGCACTTCGGCGAGGCCTTCCTCTGGACGGCGCTTTTCCGCCGTCCAGAGGAGCGGCGCGCCGCATTGATCGAACGTTGAGGGACCGTTTACGGCCGACCGGCAACGTATCGGCCATGGAGACCGACACCACCGTGATGACCGCCCCGGCCGCCCCCGACATGTCCTGGCAGGAGAACGCCCTGTGCGCCCAGGCCGGGCCCGAGTTCTTCTTCCCGGCCCCCGGCTCCTCGACCCGCGAGGCGAAGCAGCTGTGCGGGGCGTGTGAGGGGCGGGTGGCCTGCCTCCAGTACGCGCTGGAGAACGACGAGCGGTTCGGGGTGTGGGGCGGCCTCTCGGAGAAGGAGCGGGGGCGGCTCAAGCGCACGGGGGGCGCTCGCCGCAGCCTCGCTCCGTGAGGGACGGGTGCCCGTGCACCCGTCGCCCGGTGGTGCTCCGGGGGGTCAGCCCGCCGCGCGCGCCGCCATCCGCGCCTTGCGCGCGGCCAGCTTCGCGTCGAACTTCGACGCCTCGCTGTCGAGGCCGTCCATGTAGAGACCCAGCTCCTCCTGGGCCTTCAGGCCCTCCGGGCCGAGGCCGTCGATCTGGAGCACCTTGAGGAAGCGCAGCACCGGCTGCAGCACGTCGTCGTGGTGGATCCGCATGTTGTAGATCTCGCCGATGGCCATCTGCGCGGCCGCCCGCTCGAAGCCCGGCATGCCGTGTCCCGGCATCCGGAAGTTCACGACGACGTCCCGCACGGCCTGCATGGTCAGGTCCGGGGCGATCTCGAAGGCCGCGCCCAGCAGGTTGCGGTAGAAGACCATGTGCAGGTTCTCGTCGGTGGCGATGCGTGCCAGCATCCGGTCGCAGACCGGGTCGCCCGACTGGTGGCCGGTGTTCCGGTGCGAGATACGCGTGGCCAGCTCCTGGAAGGCGACGTACGCGACCGAGTGCAGCATCGAGTGCCGGTTGTCGGACTCGAAGCCCTCGCTCATGTGCGCCATCCGGAACTGCTCCAGCTTGTCCGGGTCCACGGCGCGCGAGGCCAGCAGATAGTCGCGCATCACGATGCCGTGGCGGCCCTCCTCGGCGGTCCAGCGGTGCACCCAGGTGCCCCAGGCGCCGTCGCGGCCGAAGAGCGTGGCGATCTCGTGGTGGTAGCTGGGGAGGTTGTCCTCGGTGAGCAGGTTGACCACGAGGGCGATCTTGCCGACCTCGGTGACCTTGGACTGGGACGGGTCCCAGGCCTCGCCGTCCTCGAAGAAGCCCGGGAAGTTCCGGCCGTCGGACCACGGGACGTACTCGTGCGGCATCCAGTCCTTGGTGACCTTCAGGTGCCGGTTCAGCTCCTTCTCCACCACCTCTTCCAACGCGTAGAGCAGCCGCGCGTCGGTCCACCCTGTCGAGCTGCCGAGGTGGGGAGAGGTGAGTGTCACGGGGAACTCCTGGGGACGGAGACAAGGGCATACGGAACTACCTACGGATTCGTAGGTTACGAGACCGTAGGTTAAGGCTCCGTAAGGCCCCGGCCAAGCCCGTCATGACGATGTCCGGTTACGTTCCGTTATGTACGCAGCTCGTGGGGGTGCGGGAGAGGCAGGTCACGGCTCGGGCGCGTCGGGTTGGCGTGATCGCGACTACTCGGAGCGGATGGTCGGCCTCAGAGTGACGCGACCGCCGCAGCCGCAGCATGTGGCTGCCGGCCGCGGCGGTCGACACGCACGGCGGTGACTGGGGGCTCGCCCCGGTGTTCACGGCCGGTGGCGGTACGAGAGTCTGGGCGTTACCGCACCGTTGAAGCGACCTCCTCCTGGCTCGTCGGTCGCAGCTCACCGTCGAGCAGCAGCCAGCGGGTGATCCCCAGCGACTCCAGGAACGGCACGTCGTGGCTGGCGACGATCAACGCCCCCTCGTACGCCTCCAAAGCCGCCGTCAGCTTCCGTACCGACGCCATGTCCAGGTTGTTCGTCGGCTCGTCGAGCATCAGCAACCGCGGTGCCGGCTCGGCGAGCAGCAGCGCCGCGAGCGTCGCCCGGAACCGCTCCCCGCCGGACAGTGTCCCGGCCGGCTGATCCGCCCGCGCGCCCTTGAACAGGAACCGGGCGAGGCGGGCCCTGATCGCGTTGGCCGTCGCCTCGGGCGCGAACCGGGCGACGTTCTCCACCACGCTCAGCTCGTCGTCGAGGACGTCGAGCCGCTGCGGCAGGAAACGCAGCGGCACATGCGTCTCGACCTCGCCCGCCACCGGCTTCAGCTCCCCGGCGATCGTCCGCAGCAGCGTCGTCTTGCCGGCGCCGTTCCGGCCCACGAGCGCGATCCGCTCCGGTCCGCGCAGCTCGAACCCGCCGCCCACCCGGGCGCCGTACCGCAACTCCAGGTCGCGCAGCGTCAGCACACCGAGGCCGGGATGGACCGTGGTGCGCGGCAGCTCGATCCTGATCTCGTCGTCGTCCCGTACCGCCTCCTCCGCCAGGCCGAGCCGCTCCCGCGCCTCGGCCAGCCGCTCGGTGTGCAGGGCGCGGTGCTTGCCCGCCGAGACCTGCGCCGACGCCCTGCGGTTGTTGGCGACGATCTTCGGTACGACCTTGTTCTCGAAGCTCTTCTGCCCGTACCGCTTGCGGCGCGCCAACTTCATCTGCGCGTCGGACAGTTCGCGCTTCTGGCGCTGGACATCGGCCTCGGCGACCCGCACCATCCGTTCCGCCGCCTCCTGTTCGGCGGCGAGAGCCTCCTCGTACGCGGAGTAGGAGCCGCCGTACCAGGTGACCTCGCCGTCGCGCAGATCGGCGATCTGGTCTACCCGCTCCAGGAGTTGACGGTCGTGGCTGACCACGACGAGGACTCCGGACCAGGCGTCCACGGCTTCGTAGAGCCGGTTGCGGGCGGACAGGTCGAGATTGTTGGTCGGCTCGTCGAGCAGCAGGATGTCCGGCCGGGCGAGCAGCAGCGCCGCGAGCCGCAGCAGGACCGACTCGCCTCCGGACACCTCGCCGATGGTCCGGTCGAGACCGATGTGTCCGAGGCCGAGCTGGTCGAGGGTGGCGCGGGCGCGCTCCTCCACGTCCCAGTCGTCGCCGACCGTCGCGAAGTGCTCCTCGGCGGGGTCACCGGCCTCGATGGCGTGCAGCGCGGCCCGGGTCTCGGCGATCCCGAGGGCCTCGTCCACGCGGAGCGCGGTGTCCAGGACCAGGTTCTGCGGGAGGTGGCCGACCTCGCCGACCGTACGGACCGTGCCGTCGGTGGGCGTCAATTCACCGGCGAGGAGCTTGAGGAGCGTCGACTTTCCCGAGCCGTTCAGGCCGATCAGCCCGGTACGGCCGGGACCGACCGCGAGCCGGAAGTCGTCCAGGACCGCCGTGCCGTCCGGCCAGGAGAAGGAGAGGGACGAACAGGTGATGAAGGTGGGATGGGTCGCCATGGGGGCCTCCCTGTTGCATGAGCGTGGGCTGGGGGCAACGGGTGAGACACCGGGGCGCGGGCAGGCGGAAACGCTCGTACGCCGAGGGCGAAGACGGCACACGCGGCGCTGCGTGGAAGCAGCTGAGGGCACGCGCGGCACGGTGTCTCGCAACCTCAGACGAGCAACGGCCTTCTCCGATCGGGCGACAACAGGGCCAGGTCAGGACGGTACGCCCGGAGCCGCGCGGAGCCAAACGATTTAACGGGCCGGCCGGGGCGGTCAGCCGCCCAGGAGCTGGGCCAAATCCTCGTCCCAGTCCAGGTACTGGTGCTCGCGGCCGGTCGGCACCAGGTGCTGCGAGCGCTGCAGGAAGTGCCGCAGCTCGGCCGTGCGCACGTGCACCACGGCCACGCCCTCGGGGGCGTGGAACTCGACGACGGTGCGGTCGTACCCGTACGGGCGGACCCGGACGTCCCCGAGCCCGGCCGGCCCGTCGACGCCCTGCGCGAGCAGCTCGCGCGAGAACGCCCAGGAGACCTCGACGCCCTCCAGCGTCGCGGGCGGGGGGAACGCCATGCTCACGGCGAAGGGGTCCTCGCGGTCGTAGCGCAGTGTGGCGGGGACGGTTTCCATCCGGGGCGCGGCTGCGACCAGACGGGCCTGGACGGCCTGCTCGATGACGGTGGACAAGGCCAGCTCCTGTCGCGCGGCTTCGGTTCCTGACGTCTCCCTGACACTAGGGAAGACGAACGACCGGGCGGGAACGTGCACTGGGGGGCCACGTGAGCTGTGTCACCGCCGCGCTCGGCACGCCGTCCGGTCCGAGGCGGTCTGGACGGGGTCACCGGGGTGGGCTAGCTTCCGGCGCCATGACGTCCAAGGGGAAGACGAGACGAATGATGTCGGTGGGACTGAGTGGGGTGGCCCTCGCGGCGGCCCTGACGGTCCCGGCACACGGCGCGTCGGGCGGTGCGGCGCAGAATGCCTGGGACCAGGGGGCCGGGCACGGCGCCGGCTGGCAGCTGACACAGACCGGTACGGAGGCCCGCTTCCGAGGCCTTGCGGCCGTCGACCGCAGGACCGCGTGGGCCGCGGGCTCGAAGGGGACGGTGCTCCGCACCACGGACGGCGGACGGAGCTGGCGAAACGTCTCGCCGCCCGGAGCCGGGGAGCTGGAGCTGCGCGACGTCGAGGCCTTCGACGCCCGGCGCGCCGTGGTCCTCGCCATCGGGGAGGGCGAGGCCTCGCGGGTGCTGCGGACCGAGGACGGCGGCGCCACCTGGACGGAGTCCTTCCGTAACACCGACCCCCGGGCGTTCTACGACTGCATGACCTTCTTCGACCAGCGCCACGGTCTCGCCATGAGCGACCCGGTCGACGGGAAGTTCCGGATCCTGTCGACGCGGGACGGCGGCCGTTCCTGGGCGGTGCTGCCCGACGCCGGGATGCCGGCCGCGCTGCCCGGAGAGGCCGGGTTCGCGGCGAGCGGCCAGTGCCTGGTCTCCTCCGGGCCGAGGGACGTCTGGCTGGCGACCGGCGGCGGCGCCACGGCGCGCGTGCTGCACTCCCGCGACCGGGGCCTGACCTGGACCGCCACGGAATCCACGATCCCGGCGGGCGACCCGGCGCGCGGTGTCTTCGGGCTCGCCTTCCGCGATCGCACGCACGGGATCGCCGTCGGAGGCGACTACCGCGCCGGACAGCCCTCGCCGCACGCGGCCGCCGTCACCGGCGACGGCGGACGCCGCTGGAGCACCGCCTCCGCCCCACCACCCGCGTACCGCTCGGGCGTCGCCTGGCTCCCGTACGGTTCGGCCGCGCTCGCGGTCGGCCCGACGGGCACGGACCTGACGACGGACGGCGGCCACACCTGGCGGACCGTCGACACCGGCTCGTACGACACCGTGGACTGCACGCGGGACGGCGCGTGCTGGGCCTCCGGCGAGAAGGGCCGCATCGCCCGCCTCGACCGCGGCTGACGCGCTACGACGGCAGCTGCTCGCGGTACGGGGCGAGGGCCTCGGCCGTCTTGGTCGCGTAGAACTCCGTGATCCGGTACGCGCAGACGCCCTCGACGGTGAACGGGTCGGCCGCGACGATCTTCTCGATCTCGGCGCGGTCGACCCCGGCGGCGAGGACGATGCCGCCGTCGCGCGGGTTCTTCCGCCCCGAGGCGATGAACACGCCGGCGGCGTACTGCGCGTCGAGCCACTCGACGTGCGCGTCCAGCAGCGCGTCGGCACGCTCGACCGGGGCGGTGTAGGTCAATTCCAGTACGAACATGATCGGCAGGCTACCCGGGGACCGGCCGCCGGCGGGAAAACCGCTCGCCAGTCGGACGCGGGGGCGCCGTAGGGTGGCGGTCATCATGATGATCATCGACGTACCCGAGGGCTGGCCCACCGACGAGGCGACGGCCCGCGCCGTGCAGGAGGAGCTGCGGGGCCGGCTCGTCCTCGACGAGCCGGGACCGGCGCCCGGCACCGGCCACGTCACCGGCCTGGACGTGGCCTACGACGACGAGCGCGATCTCGTCGTCGCCGCGGCCGTCGTCCTGGACGCCCGCACGCTCGACGTGGTGGAGGAGGCGACGGCGGTCGGCCGGGTGTCGTTCCCCTACGTCCCCGGGCTGCTCGCCTTCCGTGAGATACCCACGGTGCTCGCCGCCCTCGCCGGACTGGCCGCGGACCCGGGACTGCTCGTCTGCGACGGCTACGGCCTCGCCCACCCCCGCCGCTTCGGCCTCGCGAGTCACCTGGGCGTCCTGACCGGACGCCCGTCGATCGGCGTCGCGAAGAACCCCTTCACCTTCGACCACGACCGACCCGGCCCGGACCGGGGCGACTTCAGCCCCCTGCTGGCATCCGGCACGGAGGAGGTCGGCCGCGCCCTGCGCACGCAGGCCGGGGTGAAGCCCGTCTTCGTCTCCGTCGGCCACCGGGTCTCCCTGGACAACGCCTGCGCCCACACCCTGCTGCTCGCCCCGCGCTACCGCATCCCCGAGACGACGCGACACGCCGACTCCCTCTGCCGCCGCGCCCTCCGCGAGGCCCTGGAGACGTCGGGCGGCTGAGTGCCGCGACTGAGTACGCGTACGGATGGCGGGGTGTGATCACGCGAGGCAGGCTGGGGCGCATGACCCTCCCCGTATCTGCCCCGCCCCGCCGCGCCGGTCGCGGCATGAACGCGCTGCTCGCCGGGTCCGCGCTCCTCGCCCTGGCCTGGCTCTGTGCCATGCTCTACGTCGTCGCCGCCTGGGTGCTCGCATGATCGGCACCCTGCAGTGCGTCGTCCTGGACTGCACCGACGTCATGGAACTCGCCCGGTTCTACCAGCAGGTCCTGGGCGGCGAGATCAACCGTCCCGACCCGCAGTGGGCCGTCGGCGACGCCTGGGCCACCCTGCACGACGCCGCCGGCGCCCCGGTGCTCGCCTTCCAGGGCGTGGCCGACCACCGGCCACCCGTCTGGGGCGCGCCCGAGCAGCAGTTCCACCTGGACGTCCGGGTCGCGGACCTGGAGGCCGCCCATGACGCCGTGCTGGCGCTCGGCGCGTCCCCGCTCGACTCCGGGGACGGCGACCGGGCCTGGCGCATCTACGCCGACCCGGCCGGCCACCCCTTCTGCCTGGTACGCCACTGAGCAGGGCGTCGGCCTACCGTGCGTCGGCCACCCGGAAGCGGATGCCGGCCGCCTGGAGCCGGTCCAGGAGCGCGTCGCCCATGGCGGCGGCCGACGTGACCTGGCCCGAGGTCTTCGGCAGGTCGTCGTCCAGGGCGAGACAGAGCGCCGCCTCGGCGAGGATCTTCGCCGTCTCGTCATACCCCGGGTCGCCGCCCGAGACCTCGGTGAACACGCGCCTCCCGCCGCCCTCGCCGACGAAGCGCACGGTGAACCAGCTGCGCGCGCGCCGCTCCGGGCTCGGCCCCTGCCCCGCCTGGTAGCGGCTCATCAGCCAGCGCCGCACGGGGGGTAGTTGGGCCGCCGCGAGGCCGGAGCCTGCCACGGCCGAGCCGCCGAGCGCCATCGGGAGGGTCTTGACCGAGGCGTAGTGCCGGTAGACGAAGTCGGGGCCGTACGCGTCGAGCGCCCGCGCCGAACGGGCCACCACCTGGGCGTCGATGGTCGGCAGCGGGAGCGCCCAGGTGCCCGTCTCCCGGCTGAAGCGCGGCCCGCCGAGGGGTGCGCGGGCCCTGCGGCCGACCAACCGGGGCTCGTACAGGCGCCGTTCGCGGGCGGCGCGCATGGTCTCCCGGCGGCGTCCCATCGCCGTGAGAGCGGAGGCGAACGTCCCGCCGGAGAAGACGGCTCCGACGCGCACGAATCCGTCGATCCGCAGCGGCACGTCCTTGGGCAGTTGCCGCACGGTGAAGTAGACGCCCAGATCGTGCGGTACGGAGTCGAAGCCGCACGCGTGCACGATCCGCGCCCCCGTCTCCCTGGCGCGCGCGTCGTACCGTACGTACATCGCGTCGACGAACTCCGGCTCGCCGGTCAGGTCCACGTAGTCCGTGCCGGTCTCCGCGCACGCGGCCACCAGGTTCTCGCCGTACCAGACGTACGGACCGACCGTCGTGGCCACCACCCGGGTGGACGCGGCCAGTTCGCGCATCGCGTCCGCGTCGGACGAGTCCGCGACCACCAGTGGCAGCCCGGCGCACCCGGGCCACCGCTGCGCCAGCCGCTCCCGCAGCGCGGCCAGCTTGGCGCGGCTGCGCCCGGCCAGTGCCCACCGGCACCCGACCGGCGCGTGCTCGGCCAGATACTCCGCGGTGAGCTCGCCGACGAACCCCGTCGCCCCGAAGAGCACGACGTCGTACGCCCGCTCTCCGCCACCGTGCCCCGCACCGTTCCCGGTCTTCATCCAGCCCCTCGCCTTCACCGACGGCTTCCCCTGAGAGCGCGGAGCCTAGCGGTAGCTCCGACGGCTTCGGTCAGCGGTGGTCCCTCGGGTGAATCTCCCCGCGCCTGCTCGGCCCGGGGGCTTGTGCGGAGTGGAACACGTTCCTAGCATCACCGGTGTTACATCATTGGTGTCACATTAGCTGGGGGCTTGATGGCGGCGACGACGGCGACAACCCGGACCCTCTCGAACGGGCCGCTCGCCGGGGTGCGGGTGGTGGAGCTGGCGGGGATCGGGCCCGGCCCGTTCGCGGCGATGCTCCTCGCCGACCTCGGCGCCGACGTCGTCCGCGTCGACCGGCCGGGCGGGCCGGGGCTCGGCATCGACCCCGCGTACGACCTCACCAACCGCAACAAGCGCTCGGCCCTCGTCGACCTCAAGGCCGACGGCGGCGCCGCAGCCGTCCTCGACCTGGTCGAGCGGGCCGACATCCTGATCGAGGGCTACCGCCCCGGTGTCGCCGAACGCCTCGGCGTCGGCCCCGACGCCTGCCTCGCCCGCAACCCGAGGCTCGTCTACGGCCGGATGACCGGCTGGGGCCAGGGCGGGCCGCTCGCCGCGAGCGCCGGCCACGACATCGCGTACCTCGCGATCACCGGCACCCTCGGCATGATCGGCCCCGATCCGGACGGCCCGCCCACGGTCCCCGCCAACCTCGTCGGCGACTACGCGGGCGGCTCGCTCTACCTCGTCGTCGGCGTCCTCGCCGCGCTCCAGCACGCCCGCGCGCACGGCGAGGGCCAGGTCGTCGACGCGGCCATCGTGGACGGCGCCGCCCACCTCGCCACCATGATCCACGGCATGCTGGCGGCCGGCGGCTGGCAGGACCGGCGCGGCGTCAATCTGCTGGACGGCGGCTGCCCCTTCTACGGCACCTACGAGACCGCCGACGGCCGGTACATGGCCGTCGGCGCCTTGGAGCAGCAGTTCTACGACGAGTTCGTCCGGCTCCTCGGCATCGAGGACGCCGCCCCCGCCCGCCGGGACTTCGGGCGCTGGGCCGAACTCCGTACCGCCGTCGCGGACCGCTTCCGTACCCGGACGTGCGGGGAGTGGACCGCCGTCTTCGACGGGACCGACGCCTGCGTGGCGCCGGTCCTCTCGCTCCGCGAGGCACCCGCCCACCCGCACCTCGCCGCCCGCGCCACCTTCGTCGAGCACGGCGGCCTCACCCAGCCGGCCCCCGCGCCCCGCTTCTCCGCCACCCCCGGCACGGTGCGTACCGGCCCCGCCCTGCCCGGCGCCGACACCGGCGCGATCGCCCGCGACTGGGCCGTCCCCTCCCTGATCCGCGACGAAGCCCCCCAGGAGCCCGAAGCATGAAGCGCCAGCTCTACACCGCCGACCACGAGGCCTTCCGCGCGACCGTCCGCACCTTCCTCGCCAAGGAGGTGCTGCCCCACTACGAGCAGTGGGAGAGGGACGGCATCGTCGCGCGCGAGGCCTGGCTCGCCGCCGGCCGGCAGGGACTCCTCGGCCTCGCCGTCGACGAGGAGTACGGAGGCGGCGGCAACCCCGACTTCCGCTACAGCGCCGTCCTCGCCGAGGAGTTCACCCGGGCCGGCGCGCCCGGCATCGCCCTCGGCCTGCACAACGACATCATCGGCCCGTACCTCACCTCGCTCGCCACCGAGGAGCAGAAGCGCCGCTGGCTCCCCGGCTTCTGCACCGGCGAGCTGATCACCGCCATCGCGATGACCGAGCCGGGCGCCGGTTCCGACCTCCAGGGGATCCGGACCAGCGCGGAGGACCGCGGTGACCACTGGGTGCTCAACGGGTCCAAGACCTTCATCTCCAACGGCATCCTCGCCGACCTGGTGATCGTCGTCGCGAGGACGACCCCCGAAGGCGGGGCGCACGGGCTCTCGCTGCTGGTCGTCGAGCGGGGCATGGAGGGCTTCGAGCGGGGCCGGAACCTCGACAAGATCGGCCAGAAGTCCCAGGACACCGCCGAACTCTTCTTCCACGACGTCCGCGTCCCCAAGGAGAACCTCCTCGGCGAGCTCAACGGGGCCTTCGTCCACCTCATGACCAACCTCGCCCAGGAGCGGATGGCCATCGCGGTCGCCGGCATCGCCGCCGCCGAGCACCTCCTGGAGATCACCACCCGGTACGTCAAGGAGCGCGAGGCCTTCGGGCGCCCGCTGGCCAAGCTCCAGCACGTCCGCTTCGAGATCGCCGAGATGGCGACCGAGTGCGCCGTCACCCGTACGTTCCTCGACCGGTGCATCGTCGATCACTCGAACGGGGAACTCGACGCCGTCCACGCCTCGATGGCCAAGTGGTGGGCGACCGAGCTGCAGAAGCGCGTCGCCGACCGCTGCCTCCAACTTCACGGAGGGTACGGCTACATGGCCGAATTCCCGGTCGCCAGGGCGTTCACCGACGGCCGTATCCAGACCATCTACGGCGGAACGACCGAGATCATGAAGGAGATCATCGGACGGTCCCTGCTGGGCTGATGTCCTCTCCACCCTCATCGTCGACATCTCTGACATCCCTGAAAGGCTTCTCGTGAGCACCGAAGCGTACGTGTACGACGCGATCCGCACCCCGCGCGGCCGCGGCAAGGCCAACGGAGCCCTGCACGGCACCAAGCCCATCGACCTCGTCGTCGGACTCATCCACGAACTCCGTGACCGCTTCCCCGGCCTCGACCCGGCCGCGATCGACGACATCGTCCTCGGCGTCGTCGGCCCGGTCGGCGACCAGGGCTCCGACATCGCCCGTATCGCCGCCATCGCCGCCGGTCTGCCCGACACCGTCGCCGGCGTCCAGGAGAACCGCTTCTGTGCCTCGGGTCTCGAAGCCGTCAACATGGCCGCGATGAAGGTCCGTTCGGGCTGGGAGGAGCTGGTCCTCGCCGGTGGCGTCGAGTCCATGTCCCGCGTCCCGATGGCCTCCGACGGCGGTGCCTGGTTCGCCGACCCGATGACCAACCACGAGACCGGGTTCGTGCCCCAGGGCATCGGCGCCGACCTCATCGCCACGATCGAGGGCTTCTCGCGCCGCGACGTCGACGAGTACGCCGCGCTCTCCCAGGAGCGGGCCGCGGCCGCCTGGAAGGACGGCCGCTTCGACCGCTCCGTCGTCCCCGTCAAGGACCGGCGCAGCGGCCTGGTCGTCCTCGACCACGACGAGCACATGCGCCCCGGCACCACCGCCGACTCGCTCGCCGCGCTGAAGCCCTCGTTCGCCGCCATCGGCGACATGGGCGGCTTCGACGCGGTCGCGCTGCAGAAGTACCACTGGGTGGAGAAGATCGACCACGTCCACCACGCGGGCAACTCCTCCGGCATCGTCGACGGCGCCTCGCTCGTCGCCATCGGCTCGAAGGAGGTAGGCGAGCGGTACGGCATGACGCCGCGCGCCCGGATCCTCGCCGCGGCCGTCTCCGGCTCCGAGCCCACGATCATGCTCACCGGACCCGCCCCCGCGACCCGCAAGGCGCTCGCCAAGGCCGGGCTCACCATGGACGACATCGACCTGGTCGAGATCAACGAGGCCTTCGCGGGCGTCGTACTCCGCTTCGTCAAGGACATGGGCATCAGCCTCGACAAGGTCAACGTCAACGGCGGCGCCATCGCGCTCGGCCACCCGCTCGGCGCGACCGGCGCGATGATCCTCGGCACCCTCGTCGACGAGCTGGAGCGCCAGGACAAGCGCTACGGCCTGGCCACGCTGTGCGTCGGCGGCGGCATGGGCATCGCCACCATCGTCGAGCGCGTCTGACGACCGTCCCTCCCCTCAGCCTTACGGAGAAGCAGCAATGAGCAGCCAGAGCACCACCATCCGCTGGGAGCAGGACGAGACCGGCGTCGTCACCCTCGTCCTCGACGACCCGAACCAGTCCGCGAACACCATGAACCAGGCGTTCAAGGACTCCATCGAGGCGATCGCCGACCGCGCGGAGGCCGAGAAGGACTCCATCCGCGGCATCATCTACACCTCCGCCAAGAAGACCTTCTTCGCGGGCGGCGACCTCAAGGACATGATCCGGCTCCGGCCGGAGGACGCCCAGCTCGCCTTCGACACCGGCACCGAGATCAAGCGCTCCCTGCGCCGCATCGAGACCCTGGGCAAGCCCGTCGTCGCCGCGATCAACGGCGCGGCGCTCGGCGGCGGTTACGAGATCGCCCTCGCCTCCCACCACCGGATCGCGCTCGACGCGCCCGGCTCCAAGATCGGCCTGCCCGAGGTCACCCTCGGCCTCCTCCCGGCCGCCGGCGGCGTCACCCGTACCGTACGCCTCATGGGCATCGCCGACGCCCTGCTGAAGGTGCTGCTCCAGGGCACCCAGTACGCGCCGCAGCGGGCTCTGGAGAACGGCCTGATCCACGAGGTCGCGGCCACGCCCGAGGAGATGCTCGCCAAGGCCCGCGCCTTCATCGACGCGAACCCCGAGTCGCAGCAGCCCTGGGACGTCAAGGGGTACAAGATCCCCGGCGGCACCCCGTCGAACCCGCGGTTCGCCGCCAACCTGCCGGCGTTCCCCGCCAACCTGAAGAAGCAGCTGAACGGTGCGCCCTACCCGGCCCCGCGCAACATCCTCGCCTGCGCGGTCGAGGGCTCCCAGGTCGACTTCGAGACGGCGCAGACCATCGAGGCCCGCTACTTCACCGAGCTGGTCACCGGCCAGACGGCGAAGAACATGATCCAGGCCTTCTTCTTCGACCTCCAGGCCGTCAACTCCGGCGCCAACCGCCCCCAGGGCATCGAGCCGCGGACCGTCCGCAAGGTGGCCGTCCTCGGCGCGGGCATGATGGGCGCCGGCATCGCGTACTCCTGCGCCCGCGCCGGCATCGAGGTCGTCCTCAAGGACGTCACTGCGGAGGCGGCGGCGAAGGGCAAGGGCTACTCCGAGAAGCTCTGCGCCAAGGCCGTCTCCCGGGGTCGTACGACCCAGGCGAAGGCGGACGAACTCCTCGCCCGGATCACCCCGACCGCCGACCCGGCCGACCTGGCGGGCTGCGACGCCGTGATCGAGGCCGTCTTCGAGGACACCGCGCTCAAGCACAAGGTCTTCGAGGAGATCCAGGACGTCGTCGAGCCGGATGCGCTGCTCTGCTCCAACACCTCCACCCTGCCCATCACCGTGCTGGCCGAGGGGGTCTCCCGCCCCGAGGACTTCATCGGCCTGCACTTCTTCTCGCCGGTCGACAAGATGCCGCTGGTGGAGATCATCAAGGGCGAGCGCACCGGCGACGAGGCGCTGGCGCGCGCGTTCGACCTCGTACGACAGATCAAGAAGACCCCGATCGTCGTCAACGACTCGCGCGGCTTCTTCACCTCGCGCGTGATCGGCCAGTTCATCAACGAGGGCGTCGCCATGGTCGGCGAGGGCGTCGAGCCCGCCTCCGTCGAGCAGGCGGCGGCGCAGGCCGGCTACCCCGCCAAGGTGCTCTCCCTGATGGACGAGCTGACCCTGACGCTGCCCAGGAAGATCCGCAACGAGGCGCGGCGCGCGGTCGAGGAGACCGGCGGCACCTGGGCGGAGCACCCCTCGGACGCGGTGATCGACCGGATGGTCGACGAGTTCGGCCGTACGGGACGCAGCGGCGGCGCGGGCTTCTACGAGTACGGGGAGGACGGCCGGCGGGCAGGCCTGTGGCCGGGCCTGCGCGAGCACTTCGGGCGCCCGGACGTGGCGGTCCCCTTCGAGGACATGAAGGAGCGGATGCTCTTCTCCGAGGCGCTGGACTCGGTCCGCTGCCTGGAGGAGAACGTCCTGACCTCGGTCGCCGACGCCAACATCGGCTCCATCATGGGCATCGGTTTCCCGGCGTGGACCGGAGGCGTACTCCAGTACATCAACGGTTACGAGGGCGGGCTGCCCGGATTCGTGGCACGCGCGCGTGAGCTGGCGGAGAAGTACGGCGACCGCTTCCAGCCGCCGGCGCTGCTGGTGGAGAAGGCGGAGCGGGGCGAGGTCTTCACGGACTAGCCGTCGCTGCGGAAGGCGGTCCGCAGCTCCTCGCTGAGGGACCGTTGGAAGGCGGTGACGAGGGCCTGGATCACCATGGGCTGCATGTGCGCGGAGAGCGACTTCATGGCGGCCAGGTGGTCCGGGTCCTCGGCGCGCTCCCGGTACGGGTTCCAGACCTCCTCACGGAACAGCCGGGACAGCTCCTGCGCGGCCAGGCGCGCGTGCTCCAGGAGGACGGTGCGGGAGGCGAGGATCGTCTCGTGCGCGATGGGCACGTCGAGCAGCTCGACGCCGAGCCGCAGGAGGGAGGCGTCGAGCCGGAAGACGTCGGGGTCCTTCCCCTTGTCGAGGACTCCCATCGCCGCGAGCCGGTCGACGTCCTCGTCGCCGAGGGTCCGTCCGGCGCGCCGCTCCAGCTCGCGCCGGGTGATCTCCTCGGCGGACTCGGGAGCCCAGGCGGCGATCAGGGCCCGGTGCACGGCGAGGTCGCGCTCGCTGAGGTCGGGCGGGAGCTGGTGGAGGTAGCGCTCGATGGCGGCGAGGGTCATCCCCTGGCGCTGGAGCTCCTCGATCAGCGCGAGCCGCGAGAGGTGCCCGGGTCCGTAGTGCCCGACCCGACGCGGCCCGATGGTGGGCGGCGGCAGCAGCCCTTTGGTCCCGTAGAACCGGACGGTCCGCACGGTGACACCGGCCCGCGCGGCCAACTCGTCCACGGTGTAGGTCGGCACTTCGCTCTCGGTGGCCATCGCAGACGCCTCGCTTCCGGTACTGTGCGGTGCCGTTCGGCTCGGTGGAACAGTATTGCTGTCTCACCATTGATGTAAAAGCAGAAGGCGCATGGGGCCGTGGTGAAGAGCGCAGACGTCCCGTCGATACCGGACGCGGCGTGGTTGGAGGAACGGCTGGGCGAAGGGTCGCTCTGACGACCGGCCGAGGCGGACCTGCCGCCCGAGCTAACCCACGCGGGCTCCCGGGAGCTCCTGCTCACGGTCGGGACGAGATCTTCGACTGCCTTGCCTGACGGCCCGCACCAGCTCCGCGCCGCGTTGTCAGAGGCGGCCCGTAGCGTGGACGCATGACGGGGATCACGTACGTACGCGGGGACGCCGGGCCCGTGCTGCCCGGCACCGGCGGCTACCGCGTACTCGCCGACCGGCGCCGCGTCCGCCGGATCCTGGAGGAACTCGCCCCGGCCCACGGCGCCGCAGGGCAAGGGCATCAAGATCATCGCTCATGTCTGCAACGACCTGGGGGGTTGGGGCAAGGGCTT
This sequence comes from Streptomyces sp. NPDC054975, assembly GCF_053609105.1. Lineage (NCBI taxonomy): Bacteria > Bacillati > Actinomycetota > Actinomycetes > Kitasatosporales > Streptomycetaceae > Streptomyces > Streptomyces sp. NPDC054975. Next base: position 3,162 of record NZ_JBSGWV010000012.1, on the reverse strand, counting down.
CGTCGTGGCCGTGTCGCGGCGGTGGGCCGAGCCCGAGAAGGAGTACAGGCGGTGGCACCGGGAGCGGGCGAAGAACGACTTCGGACTGGGGGCCGCGCAGTTCGTACAGGTCGAGCCCCGTGTGTGGGTGGCCAATCTGGTGGGGCAGCGGGGGATCCGGACCGGGCGCAGCAGCGGCGTGCCCGTCCGTTACGAGGCGATCGGCACCGCGCTCGGGCGGCTTGCCGGGAAGGCGGAGGAGTTGGGGGCATCCGTGCACATGCCCCGGATCGGGTGCGGGCTGGCCGGCGGGGTGTGGGGGCGGGTCGAGCCGTTGGTCGTTGAGCGGCTGACGGCGCGGGGGATAGCGGTCACCGTGTACGACTTCGGCGCCTGAGCGCACCCGCGGGGGTGGGTGGCGTGTACCTGACGCTAGAGTCACGTGCTTGTTCGAATGCGGGGATCGCCGACAGGGGAGGGTCATGTACACGGAACTCAGGGAGACGGCCACGGAGTTGGCCGGAGTCCTGTGGCGGGAGCACACCGTGTACCGGGAGCGCGGCGGTGGTGTCGTGATCCGGGGGGAGCACGTGGAGCGGTGGATCAGTCTGGCCCCGACCGGCGGACGGAACCAGGCGCGACTGCGTGCCGGCCGTCTTCTGGACGGCGGCACCACGGCGCCGGCCCGCTCGGAGACCGTGGTCGACCTCTCGGTCGGGACGGCCGAACTGGCCGCGGTCTGCCGCCGCCTGCTCGCCGACGTCGCCGCCGCGGAGACCCGGCCGCCCCGGGCCCACACCGAGCGCCGGCCCAGGACCAAGGCGGAGGGCAAGGCGCCCCGCCCCCGCCGGAGACGGCACACGAGCCTCGCCTCGTGGGTGGTGCTGATATGCGTCGCCGGTGTCGTGGGGCTGTGGGGCTACAGCGTCTTCGGTGGCTAGGCGGTCCTCAGCGGATCAGAGGGGCTGGAGCCGGGAGCGCAGGAGGCAGAACTCGTTGCCTTCCGGATCGGCCAGGACGTGCCAGCTCTCGTCACCGGTCTGGCCGACGTCGGCGGGCTTGGCCCCGAGGGCGAGCAGTCGCTCCAGTTCGGCGTCCTGATCGCGGTCGGTGGCGTTGACGTCGATGTGCAGGCGCAGCGGCCCGGTCCGCGGCTCGCTGCTGGGGCTGAGGACGAGGGCGGGCTGCGCCCCGCCGAAGCCGACGCCCGGCGGCCCGATCGCGATGCTGCCGTCGTCCTCACGGTCGATCTCGACGTAGCCGAGTACCTCGCTCCAGAACGCGGCGAGCCGTTCGGGGTCGGCGCAGTTGATGACCAGCTCACTGATGCGGCATGCCATGGCCGGCAGTGTATGCGGGCGACCCCTCGCGGGTCAGGGGGATTGCGCTGTGCCCCGGTCTGGCGGTGAGGCCGGGCCTCCAGGGCGGCTCGGCTGCCCTGGAGACCCGGACCGTTCAGGCCGGCACCGTCAGTACGCCGTCACCGGGTAGTGGTCCGACAGGTTCGTGTACGTGTACGTCGTACCCCAGCTGGAGACCGACCAGGGCGCGCTCTTCTCCAGGATCACGTGGTTCGTCCAGTTCGCCGGGCGCGCGTTGCCCGCGCGGTACAGGACGTGGTCGAGGTCCTCGCGCGGGTCGTCCGGGTAGCGCTCGGAGGCGATCGAGTTCAGCTCCGTGTCGAACGAGTACGGGTGGCCGGTACGGGCGTCCGCGCCCACCAGGCCCGCGTCGGCGAGCATCGTGCCGTACTCGGCGGTCCGCGAGTCGACGTTCATGTCGCCCGCGACGATCACCTGCTCGTTCGCCGGGATGTTCTTGCCGTCGAGGAAGGCGTCCATCGCCTTGAACTGGCGGCTGCGCATCTGCGCCGCCTCACCCGCCGAGCAGCCCGGGTCCGTGGACTGGGCGTGGGTCCCGACGACGTGGACCTTGGCGCCGTTCACGTTGAGGACGGTGTAGACGAAGCCCTTGTTGGAGTACCAGTCCGCGCCGCAGGCGTCCTTGTAGACGTATTGCTCCTTGCGGACGATCGGCCACTTGCTGAGGATCGTCACGCCGCCGTCCTCGGGCGTCGTGGCCGAGTAGGCACCGCTCGTCGCGTCCCAGCCGGTCTTGCCGCGGCCCATGACCGGGGTCTGGTACGGGTACTGGGCGGCCGAGTTCGCCTTGAGCGCGTCCGAGGAGGAGTTGTCGAACGCCTCCTGGATCACGACCACGTCCTGGCCCTGGTAGAAGGACGCGGCGGGTATCGCCTTCGCCCGGTGGTCCTGGCCCCAGTTGGGGTAGAGCGTCTTGCTGAACAGGAAGGCGTTGTACGTGAGCACCTTCAGCCGGGGCGCCTCGGCGGCGGACGCCGCGGGGGCGGTCGCGGCCAGGGTCGCGGCGGCGAGCGCGACGGACACGGCGGCGCCGAGGAATCTGCGGTGGAGCGGGGCGAGCGGCGACACAGGATCTCCCGATTCTGGGTGGGGGTTCGACCGGCGACGCACATGCAATCAGCCCTAGTTACCTTCCGGTAGCCGTTGGATGCCGGGAATCTTGCGAGCCCGACACGAACATGCCAACTCTGCCGTCAACTCAGTCCTCGATGCCGGAATTGTCCCTTGTGCTGACCAGGTAGGATGCGCGCATGACCCTCGCGCAGAATTCGACGATCTTCGACATGGACCTCGGTCCGCTCAACCCCGTCACGGCTGAGCTCATCCTTGGCGTAGTGCTGTTCGCCCTGACCTTCCTGATCCTGGCGAAGGGCATCCTGCCGAAGATCAGCCGCACCCTCGACGCGCGTGAGGACGCCATCGCGGGTGGCACCACGCGCGCCGACGACCTGCGGGCCGAGGCCACGCAGATCCGCGAGCAGTACGAGGCCGAGCTGGCCGAGGCGCGCCACGAGGCCGCCCGCATCCGCTCGCAGGCCACCGAGGAGGGCGCGGCCGCCATCGCCGCCGCCCGTGCCGAGGGCATCCGCGAGCGCGAGGCGATCCTCGCCGCCGGCGCCGAGCGCATCGCCACCGAGCGCGCCGCCGCCGAGCGCGAGCTCAACGAGGACGTCGAGGCCTGGGCCCGCGCCCTGGCCGGCCGCATCGTCGGCGAGCCGGTCGGCGCCGACCGCGGCTGACGCGCATCACGCACCACGCAGCACCATGATCGGGGCCGCGTCCCGGGCCGATGCCCGGGACC